>CAYPGT010000018.1:0-33436 GCA_964410425.1 uncultured Gammaproteobacteria bacterium | reverse complement strand
ACTAGTAGCAGCTGAGGCAAGAAAAGGAATAGAATTCAACTTCATTATTAAAACATACTAACATTTCACAATAATAAACGTCAAGTTTTTTTAATAATTAAAGACATCTTGCTATCTTAAAAACATGAAGTAAGCCTAGCAAATGGATAAATTAACCTTTGGTGCTATCATGAAAAAACGTGCCTCTTCTTGAACTAGTCAAAAATCTTATTATTGGTAAACCCTTACCTAGCAGGCTTGCTAATAGCGAAAAGTTAGGCACAGGATTAGGACTAGCTGTATTTGCAGTCGATGCTCTTTCTTCCACAGCTTACGCTACAGATGAGATTTTCTTGGCACTTGCTGCTAGCGCTTACGCTGGTTATACAGGGTTGC
Organism: uncultured Gammaproteobacteria bacterium; assembly: GCA_964410425.1. Taxonomy (GTDB): domain Bacteria; phylum Cyanobacteriota; class Vampirovibrionia; order LMEP-6097; family LMEP-6097; genus CAYPGT01. The sequence continues at coordinate 33,061 of CAYPGT010000018.1, read as the reverse complement.
TTTCTTTTCCGATTGCAATTGCGATTGCAAGTTTAATAGGTATAGTAGTTATTTCATATATCCAAATTATTAAGGTCTACCAAGATGAAGGTGGAGCTTATATCGTTGCTAAAGAAAACTTGGGACGTTCTATGAGCTTAGTAGCAGGTGCAGCTTTACTCATAGATTATTTATTAACAGTGGTAGTAAGTATCAGTGCTGGAGTCGCTGCCTTAACTTCTACCGGTCTAATCCAACACCATCATACTGTAAACTTCTGCATAATTTTCACCATTATTATCACCATGGTTAACCTGCGCGGCTTACGCGAATCTGGTTTAATATTTGCATTCCCAGCATACTTGTTTGTGGTCAGTATGTTCGTTCTCTTTGCCTTCGGTTTCAGTGAATTTTTTGCTACTGCTAATCTTAGTGATCTTATTGCTTCCAAGAATCAGGCTTTTTTTACTAATCCCGAGTTCTCGTTAGCAAACTTAGGATTTATAGCGATTATGCTTAGAGCCTTCTCTCACGGCTGTGCTGGGCTGACTGGTATAGAAGCAGTAGCTAATGGTGTCAATGCCTTCCGGGAGCCAGCTGTAAAGAAAGCCAGTACAGTGATGATGATCATGGGTATACTTTTGGCTACTATTTTCTTAGGCATCACTTTACTTGCCAGCATCTATAACATCACGCCAGATCCACATGAAACTATTTTGTCGCAAGTTGCGACTAAAGTTTTTGGTAATGCTACTTTCTTATACTATCTAGTTCAATTCGTTACGATGATACTGCTAATCCTTGCTGCTAATACGGCTTTCGCAGGGTTTCCGCGTATGGCAAACTTACTAGCTATAGACGGCTACCTACCTCGCCAATTAATGAACATCGGTGATAGATTGGTATTCAATAACGGCATAATATTTCTTGGGATAATGTCGATCTTCTTACTTTGGATTTACAAAGGTGACACCCACTTATTAATTCCACTATATGCCGTAGGTGTGTTTATATGCTTCTCTATATCACAGTTCGGCATGGTGATCCATCACTTAAAAACCAAATCTAACAAAGCGATTCGAGGCATTATCATCAATGGCTTTGGTGGCGTTGTAACCACGATAGTCACTATCGTGATCGCTATACAAAAATTCTATTCTGGAGCTTGGATAGTTTTATTCCTGATTCCATTATTAGTTTTTGTGTTCTCAAGAATCAATGCTCACTACAAATCAATCGTGGAGCAGCTTAAGCTTACCGATGACTTCCATATATCTATTCCTAGCAAGCATAAAGTTTTAGTTCTAGTATCAAACCTCGGCAAAGTAACGCTTTCGTCTCTGGCTTACGCCAAAACTATGTCAGGAGATGCTGAGGCAATTCATGTAGAACTCAATCCACAAGCTACTGCCAAACTTAAAGCAGACTGGAGCAAGTATGAAGACAAAGTGCCATTGGTAGTCTTACCATCACCCTATCGATCTATCACTGGTCCTTTACTAAAATATATCGATGAGCTTAATGCCATGCCTGAACCTCATTGGATTACCATCATAGTCCCAGAGTTTGTCACCAAGAAGCTTTGGCATAACTTCTTGCACAACCAAACAGCAATACTACTCAAAGCTCTACTCAGATTTCGTAAAAATACTATAGTAAGTACCTGTAGGTTTCATTTGGAAGATTAAACTAATTTATCTAATTAGCAAGATTAGTATTAGATCTACTTAGTTCATACCAACCATAACCATCATAAACTAATTCAAGAGTATCACCTGCATTGAAAGTATCAATCACTGAATCTTTCTTTTCAACTACGGTTGCAGGTTCAGCCAAGAAAATATTAGCTTCTGTCAAGCCCTCTGCTAGAGCATCTTTACCATATTTCTCAAGCACTTGAGCTTTGTCTGTATCAACGATCTCAGTAGTTGATTCAAAAACAAAAGTTAGTTTATGACCTTTAATTTTTACACCGTTGATTAGAGAGATCTGACCAATAAATTTCGACTCAGCATTACCTACGATAAAGAAAGTAGCTCCTTCGATGTCGATAGAAGTTTTCTCAGTATCAATCACACCACCATCTATAGCAGTTGCTCCCGCTTCACCTTGTAATCCTTGTATACCTTGCTCACCTTTTTCGCCCTGGTCACCTTTCAGTCCCTGAATACCTTGTAATCCTTGCTCGCCTTTGTCGCCTTTGTCGCCTTTAGCTCCTTGGATACCTTGAAGACCACGCTCACCTTGAGCACCTGTTAAACCTTGAATACCGCGCTCACCTTGAGCACCAGCAGGACCTGTCGCTCCTGGCTTGCCAGCTGGTCCTTGCTCACCTTGAGCACCTTTCTCACCTTGTATACCTTGAATCCCCTGTTCGCCTTGTGGACCAGCAACTGCAACGTTAGCTTTTTTTGCACTAACAGATGACGCTAACAGAACTAAAACGCTAACTACTAAACTTATATTTTTGATTTTCATTTCCCCCAGAACTCCCTTGCTTAATGAGTAACATTGTGAGATTAAGCTTGGGTTAAGGAAGAGTTTAGGTTTTGGGGTGTGCAGCTAAAGCTCCCGGAGAAAAATGGCAGAGTGAGTAGTCGATGGGCAACCGAGCACTCTAGTGTCGATAATACCCTGTTAAATAGGGTATTTGCAGGGAAATTTATAATTTTAGGCTCGTTTCGTGAATCCTTACGTACCTAAGACCTTGTGTTTATAAGGGTTTGAGACGGAATTTCCCTAAGAGCAATAACAGGGAATTAAAGGTCACCGATGAAAAATTAACAATGCTGACCAAATTTGCTTCTCAGACCTTCGCTTTGTCAATCAAACAACAAATACGATTATCACTAGAACTAGAGTCTAATGCACTATTAGTTTCTATAATATAATTCTTAAGTTCTTTTTCAAGTTTTTTAAGTTCATCTATTTGTTCATGGAGTTTATCAATTTTTTGTTTTGCCAAAACTCTAACTTTTGGACACGGGGATCTTCCTTCATGACGCTCATTTAATATCTGCTTTACTTCATCAAGGCTGAAACCTAACCTTTGAGACTTTTTAATAAACTTAGCCAAAGCAATATCACTAGGTTGATAATAACGATACTTACTGTCTGATATATAGCTTGGTTCTAATAACCCTACTTCTTGGTAATAACGCAGTGCACTTACAGCAACTCCAGCTTGTTGAGCAAGTTCACCGATTTGTAAATAATCTTGTTTACTTTGGTACATCTTAAAATGGCATTAATTTAGAGTTAATAATAGCATCATGAAGTGATCATAATCAATAAAAATATAAGTCCAAATATTACATACCATGATGACTATGATCCATTTTCATCGGAGCTTCTTTCACTGTTGGGGGCGGTGAAACTGATTCTACATTATTAGTAGGCTTGCTTTGCTCTACTGTTTTATTTACAAGATCAGCGACAGTTCCTGCTGGATGTTCATACCATTCAGTGACCTTACCTTCTTCTCGAACTTTTAGAATTGTAAACATTCCACCCATCCCCACAGGTCCAAAAGGTCCATCTCCTCCCATCATTGCTAAGGTATTCGGTGGACCAGGCATTTGCATTTCTAACATCTCATGCATACCAGTAGAACCCATAAGCATGACGCTTGGGAGCAACTCTGCTACCTTTGATTCTACTTTACTTTGGTCTACGCCAATGACATTAGTAATAGTATGCCCCATTGCGTTCATCGGATGATGTCTGCGGTGACAATGCATAGCCCAATCACCAGGTACATCAGCTACAAATTCAATTGTTCTCGTTTGACCAGGAAACACGGACACTGTGGTCTCTGGCCACTGCGCTGATAGAGGAATTTTACCTCCGTCTGTTCCTGTAACCTTAAAGCTATAGCCATGCAAATGAATAGGATGTGACTCTTGAGCAACATTACCAAAACGGATTCTCACTCGGTCTCCTTTCTTTACTATCAAAGGATCTGTCCCAGGAAACGCTTTACTATTGAAGGTGAAAATATTAAAATCAGTCATAATAATAGGGTTGGGCCTCTCTGTCCCAGGCTCCACATACCACTCACTGAGCATGATTGCAAAATCCTTGTCAATTTTTGGATTCTCAGGATTACGTGGATGAATGATAAACATTCCCATAGTGCCTAATCCCATTTGCACCATTTCATCAGCATGTGAATGATACATAAAAGTTCCGTTTTGTTTTAAAGTAAACTCGTACAAAAAAGTCTCACCAATTTGAATAGGTTTTTGATTGAGACCAGAAACTCCATCCATTCCGTTTGGTAAAAATATTCCGTGCCAGTGGACTGCTGTTACTTCTGGTAGTTTATTAGTAACTAATATTTTAACTTTATCTCCTTCAACAGCTTCAATAGTAGGTCCAGGCGTATGTCCGTTATAGCACCATGCTCTGATAGTCATTCCAGGAGCTATTTCGTGCTGGCATTCATTTACTTCAAGCCTAAAGACTTTGTAGCCATCTTCCATTGTCCACGGTAAAGTAGAGCCATTGGGGGTAATAACTGGCGTATATGCTAATGCCACCTCTTCTTTTGCTTCAATCGATAAATTTGAAAATAATATTAGTAATATTAAACTAAAAAGTTTTAAGTATTTCATTTCGCTCCTCTAATAAACCTAAGCCAATGGTTCTTTCTAAATCAGCCCTGCTAATCCAATAATTTCTCAAAGCCTCAACACTCAAAATCTCTGCTTCGGTAGTCGAAGTTTTAGCATGCAATAGATCATATATATCTGCAAGCATATAGTTATATTGTAGTTCCACAAATTCTAGTGAATTTAAGTTTTGTTCGACCAGAAGCTTTGAATAAGATTCAACTATATTACGATGAGTAAGGAGATTGATATAAGCAATTTTAACTTGAGTTTTTATATCCAAAAATTTAGCTGCTAACTTGTTTTGACTTTGCTCCAATAAAACTGCATTCCTTTGTCTCTGTCCTTGATTACGATTAAATATGGGTAATTCTGTTTGAATAATAGGAGCCCAAGCTGTACCATCAGGTTCACTATGAAATTCAGTACCAATATGAATTGGTGGGATACTTGATAGTTTGGCTAATCTGACAGACTTCTCTAAGGCTTTTAATTCTTGTTTTTGAGCAAGCATATCAGCTCTATTAGTTAAAGCTAGATTCTCTAATTCCGATTCTTGAATTTCTTTAGAAGGTAAGTCACCAAGAGAGAGACTTTCATCATAATTAAAATCTTCGTTGTTAAGCCCTAGAACTCGAATTAATTCTGTTTTTGCTAACTTATAGTCCTTCTCAACTTCAGCAAGTTCTTTTTTTACATGAGTAAGGTCTATTTGATGACTAGTAAAATCCTTATCATTAATATTACCAACCTTCTTTTGCTCTGTAGCAAACTCAGATTCAATCTCAGCAGCAAGTACGATCTTTTGATATAAATCATAATTTTGCTTCGCTGCAACGAAATTATAGTAATGTACTCTAAGTTCAAATATTAAATTTGCAATTGCAAACTCAATCTCACTTCTAGTTTGATCTAATTTATCTTTGGCAAGTTTAACCTTAAGACCTCTTAAAATTAAATCAGTAATATTTTTTTGGATAGCAACGCTGGGGTGAAAAGAATTTTGAAGATTGTAGAAAGCAAAGTCTCCAGCTATAATTGGATTCTCTAATATACCAGCTTGTTTTAAGTCAGCCTTTGCCAATCCAGCTTCTTTTAAAATTACTTGTAAATCTGGGTTTTTAGTTAAAGCAATCTGGATAGCTTTAGCCTCAGTTAAAACTTCTTGAGCTTTAATAGGCTGGCACAATACAATCGTGAATACCACGAATAGTAGAAAAAGGCTCTTTGCATTTTTAAGCATAACTAAAAAAAGAGGAAGAAGAAGAAAATTCTCCTTCCTCCTCTGTAGATAAAAAACAACCCCTAATGGCGTCTTTTATTATACAGACCTTCTACTTGCAATTGCATGGATTACAGCTACATTTAGTACACTGACAGCCTTTGGTTTTAGCTTGTGTTACTAGAAAAACACCAGAAGCTAAACTAGAAGCCAACAATGTCATTAATACGAATTTTTTCATATATTTTCTCCTTTCTGAAACGACTTTATGTTTCTACTATGCACTCTCAACTCAGGTTGAGAGTCAACATCTTTTTGTAAAATTTTGTATAAATGAATAGGATTTTATGTTAAATCTATCCTTAACAGATAAAAAGCCCACATCCCGATTAAGAGAAGTGAGCTTTTGACCGCAAAACTGGTTTGCTTATTTAATTATTGAACATACTTGGCGGCGGTGCAGGTGGTAATGCTCTTGATCCAGATGAATCTTGTTTAGAAACAGAATCTTGTGATCTTTGAGCAGTATCCTGACTTTGAGTACCTTGGCTTTGACTACCTTTATTTCCACAACCAGCAGCCCCACAACCACAACCTTTCCAAGCGGCTTGCGACCCACTGGCATTGTTAGCAGCTTGTGATCCACTAGTGTTCGCTCCAGCAGTTGCTGCTGATCTATTATTACCACCAAATAGTGATGGTAAAAATCCTAACGCCTGCGAGACCCCTGTACCCACAGCTTGCATTGAAGCATATGCTGGCGCAAGCATAGAATTAAGACCAAAGGGAAGATTGTTTCTATTAATCCCTGATGTTAGACCGTAGGCAGAGGGAGGTAACATAGTAGTATTAATTGGCATGAGTTTTCCTTTTATATTTGTATTAGGGGCTGACTGACTATAACATTTCTAATTTAAGGATCGATTAAATAACTTCTGATTATTCTACGAATTCAGAATTTCAACTTGAAGGTGAATCTTCGTTAAAGCCTAATGGTTATGCCCAGCGTGATCGTCAGCTCCCGAGCTTTCTTGCGGAGCCCTTGTTGATCTAGATGAATCTTGCTGTGCCCTTGGTGTTTCAGATCGATCTCTACTAGGGCCTGAATCTTGTGATCTTTGAGCATCTTGGCTTTGACCACCTTGATTTCCGCAGCCACCTTTACAACCTCCTTTACCTTCCCATTGCTGAGTTGCTTGTGATCCACTACTAGCATTATTAGCTGCTGCGGATGCTGCTGGTTTATTTTTAAATAGTGATGGTAATAACGCTAACATTTGAGCTAAACCTGTACCAAGAGCTTGTGCTGAAGCAAGCATAGGGTTGAACATAGGATTATAACCAAAGGGAAGATTTCTATTAACTCCTGGTATAAAACCCATGGCAGCAGGTGTTGGTATATTATTGAAAATCTGAGTTGAGGGAGTATATGATGATAATGGATTAACTGGCATGAGTTTTCCTTTTTACCTTGTATTTGGGGCTGTACAAACCTAACATTTTGAGTTTATGAATTGGTTAAGTAGTTAGTGTGCTCAAACAAATCCTTAACCCCAAGACAATATATTTTTTGATCAATATAGCAGGGATTCTTTTTATTAAGAAGAAAGTAATTCTATGGCCGAAGCAGTTGGTACAAATACTTATACAGGTTTTGATTATGAAGTCGAGAGAAAGCCTCGTCTTGTTGAACCTGAAAAGAAAAGTTCAGTAAGTTCAGATCCAAAAGAAGATAAAGTTGCTACCGAAAGAGATAACGGTAATCCTGCTTTAGCATTTCAAATACCAGGCACAAATAATTCATCACAACCATTAAATCCAAATACTAAAAATTCTTCAGATCCCAATCAAGCATGGGGATCATTTGGCAATATCAGATTGCCAGGAGGAGCCGTTATTCCAAATCCTGTTGCACTTGCATTAGGACAAGTTGATCCAGCAACACAAAATGATACTCTTAAAATCCCGACAGCAGGTCGTGGAGTTCAAGGCGATAATACAAATAGAGATTTAAGTGAAACTTCTCAACACTTACTTGATGGTCAAATAGATGCTCTAGGAAAGGGTAAGGATGGGGAGTTTAATCTTACAGGTAATACTTTTATAGCTTATAAGAAAGATGGTCAAGGATATCTTGGCTTTAAATCGGATTTAAATGGACCAGGTGATGTTAGATATGGACAAAGAAAAATTGATGAGAACGGCAAATTCACTGGTGATTGGGAGAATATTACTGATCAGCGAGTGAAAGACAAGTTAGACACTGCACATGATACTCAAATGTATGATGTAAACAACCATGGAGGTATTACTAATTATCGTGAAGCAGAAAGCTTGAGAAGAGATATAACAGAATTAAGTGGGTTTGATTTTTCTAAAAATCCAGACTCGCTTAGTAAATTAAATGGATTAACTTCTCAGCTTAATCAACTACGTGATGGGGAAAAGGTAGATCCAAGCAAATTGAGAGATGAATTCAATACTTTACTTGATAGCAATAAAGACTTAAAAACAGCTTACTTAGACAATCGAATTTCTGATTTAGAAAAAATGAACAGTGGATTAGATGTAGCAGCATTAAAAGCATCTGTCGCTGATACCGATAAACCAATATCTGAATTAAAAGGAATCATTGATACTGCTATCGATAGTCATCGTGATGAAAACCAAAAAATTGCAGGTCAAGATCTAGAAAAACTAAATGGCAATATGTTTGATTTAGAGAAGAATATTGCAAAGCTTCAGAATGCTGGCGCTGATCCAGAGACCATTAAATCTCTGACGGATGCTTATAACAATCTCAAAGCTTCACCAAATGCACAAGGTAAATATGGACTTGAAGAATCCTCTTATTTAAATTCTAAAGTCAATTCTCTTATTAATCCAGCTCAACAGCAGCCTGTTGATCCTGGACAATCAGCTCCTCAGCAGCCAGGTCATGAAGGACATAATCATGGTCCTAGTCCTGATTCAGATTCTGGACAACAAACAGAGCCACAAAAACCTAGGAACGGCGGTCATTGGCATGGAAATCAGTACCATGAAGGCTCACATTAAATCTTTTATAACAACCCCATCAAAGACTTATGAATAAAGTAACTGGCCACAAGCAGTAACAGCCCAATCACATAAGTAATCCAGAATCCAAATCCAAAACGTTCAGCCAGGAAAAATGGAATAAAGAATAACCAAGATACTGGTACTGCTATTAATATACTTTTGGCAAAAGTAATACTTACAGAGCTATCTTTGTAATCAAAGTAGGAAATAGCTAAAGCAATCATAGAACTAATCGGCATTGCAATAATAAAACCAGCTAACTCTGGTTTCTTGCCAGCAAGCCAAGATGAGAAGGCAATAACGCACGAGATTGCTATTAATTTAATTGCCGATGTGATAAACATTTTTAATTACTCCTATTTTATCTTATTGCTCCAATATTTATAAGCTATTCGAATAGTAATCAGTATCATGAAGGCTCACATTAATTGCTACATTTCATAATAAAGCTTAGTTTCTTGGACTTGAGGAACTTTATCACTTTTAATCATTTGCAAAAGATCAATTTCTATCTTCTGTGCAATCGTTGTAACTGGAATATCAACTGGTTTATTCTCAAATGGATCTTGCATATGAATAGCTATTTTTTCAATTAGCATAAATATTGTTGTAATTACTACTATTATACAAGTCTCAATTAATACAGGATGATGATTAAAACAAACAGAGTGATCTAAGCCAAAAGGAAGGATAGTAGCAAAAACATAAATTAAAAAATGTAACAGCGAGCTATAAGTTTTAGGGAAAATGGTACTCTTTATTCTCTCGCTCTTACCCATTGATTCACAAAGTCTAGCAATGGTACTGTCAATTTGGATTTGCTGGAAATCATTTATAGACTGGTTTTCATGAGCAAGTTTCAATTCTTCTGTATGCAAATTAAGAAATGCATTCGGTAAATTATTGAATTTTCTCAACTCAAGTATTTCTTCAGGACTAAAATATTTCTCTAAAGTTTCTTTGCTTGATAAATTACGCAATTTTTCTCCTAAGCAATAGCACCAAGCTATCTGCCTATAAGTGAAATTCTTGACAAAGCCTTTATCGTCTCCCTTGTAAAATTCTTGAACTTGTCTTATTAAGGTTCTAGAATCATTAACGATAGCACCCCAAATAATTCTAGCTTCCCACCAACGCTCATAAGCTTGGCTTGTTCTAAAAGCCAATAATAATGATATTGCTGTACCCAAAATAGTTGCGATCGCCAAAGGAATCTTTATATCACCTAAAAAATTATACTGATCTAGCAAGCCTAAGCCAATTGAATAAATTACAATGATGAAAAATTCAACTTGTATTTTTTGAAAAAAGAAAGATATTGGTATGTGTTTATTTAAGAGCATTAGTTTATTTTCCTTTTAGCAAACTCAAAGCATTAACAATCACAATCAGGGTTGTGCCAGTATCGGCTAAAATCGCCAACCATAGACTGGTGTGCCCAAACAAAGCAAGAGTTAGGAAGACGGCTTTAACTATTAAAGCAAATCCTATATTTATTTGAATCACTCTAAGAGTACGGCGACCTAAACGAATAGCTTCTGCAACTTTACCTAAATCATCTTTCATTAGAGTAATATCGGCTGTCTCTATTGCAGTATCTGTACCGATTCCACCCATTGCAATTCCTAGGCTTGCAGCAGCCATAGCGGGTGCATCATTAACACCGTCGCCAATCATTCCCACATAACGATATTGTTCCATTAGTTTACGAACTTGTTCAATTTTTTGCTCTGGTAATAAATCACCTTGCGCTTCATCAATGCCAACTTGTTTTGAAATTGCATTTACAGTACGTTGATTATCACCACTAAGCATTATTACTTTCTGTATTCCTGCTTTATGAAGTGATTGAATAGCAGCTTTTGCTTCTGGGCGAATACCATCGCCGATGACAATTATTCCTAGAACCTCTCCCTTACAATCAGCATGTGGCTTATGACCTACTACTACAAGGGATTGTGCATTAGCTTCAATTTCCTGTAGTTTTTGCTCAAGACTTTCAGAACAAACAGCAAGCTCATGAGTAAAACGATGATTACCTAAAAAATAATGATGTCCATTAATTTCAGCTTGAGCACCTTTTCCAATTTGAGCTTGATAGTTTTCGCTACGACTAAATTCTATTCCCTGTTCACGAGTATAAGCCATGACCGCTTGAGCCAATGGATGCTCTGAATGTACGTCAATAGCAGCAGCAATACTAAGAATCTCATTAATAGATTTAGAACTAAAAGGTATAACTTGAATTACTTTTGGTTTACCTTCAGTAATGGTTCCTGTTTTATCTACAGCTAAAGCTTTTAATTTACCAATAGCTTCCAAATATGCCCCACCTTTAATTAATACACCACGCTTAGCCATTGCCGTTAAGCCAGATACTATTGAAACTGGAGTCGAGATCACAAGTGCACATGGACAAGCAATTACTAATAAAACTAAAGCTCTATAAGTCCAAGTAGACCAGTCCATACCAAACATTAAAGTAGAAACAAACCATACCAGTAAAGCCAGAACAAATACAGAAGGGGTATAGTAGCGTGCAAATTTATCAATGAATTGTTGTGTTGGTGCTTTTTGCGACTGTGCTTCTTCTACTAAATGAATTATGCGTGATAAGGTTGTGTCGGCATAAGCTTTTGTTACTCTAACTTCTAGCGAACCTTCATTATTTATAGTTCCAGCAAATACTGTATCACCCACTTTCTTTTCTACTGGCATTGATTCACCAGTTATAGGTGCTTGATTTACAGTAGATACACCAGTAATGATTTCACCATCTAAGGCAATTCGAGTTCCAGATTTTACAACAATAATATCTCCAATCTTTATTTCTTCAACAGGTAGTTCTTGAAAATGATTATCCCTTTTTACCAAAGCAGTATCTGGTGAAAGTTCTAATAATGACTGAATAGCTCTACGGGCACGGGTGACACTTAAAGATTCTAATAATTCTGATAAAGAGAAAAGAAAAACAACAGTTGCTGCTTCTCCCCATTCATTGATACAAGCAGCTCCAATAACAGCAACACTCATTAATACATTCATGTCTAATGAGAAATGAATTAGGGATTTAATAGCTTTTGGAAATATAAACCAAGCTCCAGAAATAATAGCTATTAAAGCAATCGATATTATTTCAGAATTGGGTAGAAGGTTTTGCCATTGCACTAAAAGTAAAATCCCAGTAAAGATACCAGAAATGATTACTGGTAAGAAATGATTGCCGCCATGCTCATCATCACAACAAGAATCGTGCTCTACTTTATTCAACTTTTTTACCTCTTTGCCAATATTTATAAGCCACAGGAATCGCCAAGAGAGTAAGCGCAGTCGCACTAAACAAACCACCAAGAATAACTATCGCTAAAGGATGTTCTATCTCTCTGCCAGCCCCAGGAAACAATGCTAGAGGCAACATTGCAAATGCTGCAGTAAGTGCGGTCATTAGAATTGGAGCGAGCCTATCTAAAGCTCCTTGTTTGATAACTTCATCAATATGAAGATTAGGCTGCTCTTCTTCTATATCCACAAACCTATGAATTAGTAATATTGAATTTCTAGTAGAAAGTCCAAATAGAGTAATAAAGCCTATGATACTAGCGATACTTACAACTTCACCACTAATAGCTATTGCTAGAACCCCGCCAATAAGAGCCAAAGGCAAATTACCCATTATAATAGTTGCTATTCTGAAAGATTTAAATGCGAAGGCTAGAATCATAAAAATTGCTATTAAAACTAAAACACCAAGCATCAATAATGCTTGATTAGTTTCTTTTTGTTGCTTATACTCCCCTTCTACATCAAGTAAGTATCCTTCAGGTAAGGTTATTTGCTTTTCAATTAAGGTAAGCCCTTTTTCTACTGCTTTAGAGATATCAGATTTTTTGGCGTTCGCTAAAATCACCATACGTCTTGAAACATTTTCTCTATTAATAATATTAGGACCAACTCTTTCTCTAACCTCAGCTACTTGCCCTAAAGGAATTTTTATTCCAGTAGGAGTATCTATTAGAGTGTTTTTAATGACTTCAAGATTATTTCTATATTCTTTGTCAAACCAAACATAGATGTCAAAAGCTTTCTGTCCTTCTACTACTTTTTGACTAGTAGCTATTCCATTAAAAGCCACTTGAATAGTTTTAGAAAGATTTCCTACGCTTAAACCATACCTAGCAGCTACATTGCGTTTAATCTGAACATGAATCTGGGGTATATCTACTATCGGTTCGAGCTGCACTTCTGTTAGAGTAGGAACCTGTTTTAGAGTTTTAGCTACTTTTGTTGCATATTCTTTTAGAACTTTCAAATCATTACCATAGAGCTTAAACACAATAGGAGCCCGTTGCCCAGTTGTAACTTGTTCTATAGCTTCAGAAATAAAAGATCTAACTAAAGCTATCATTCCTGGTACTTTTTCAAAATCTTCTTTGATAGATTCCATTAATTTATCTTTTTGGTCCTTGGGAATCCCAGGCTTAAGAGTAATATCAAAATGACTAATATTAGATGTAATAGGTTCATCATCATTTTCTGATCTACCTGCTCTATTACCAACTCTAATTACTTCTGGATATTTCTTAAATACTTTTTCTAATGCCAAAGCCACATTTTGAGTGGATTTTAGGCTACTTCCAGGTGGATTAAAAGCCATAACAATTAAATTCTCTTCGCCTAATTCAGGTAAGAAAGTAAGCCCCAAATTAAAGAAAGTAATTACTGCAATTAAAAATAAAGCAATAGAGCTTATAAAAATCTTTTTGGGTTTCTGTAAAACATTGTCTAAAAGTTTTGTATATTTTCCTTTAAGCCAAGTAACAACTTTAGGTTCATGGTCATGTAAATCAACTCCTTTAGAAAGTAAATAAAAGCACATTGCTGGAGTTAAAGTTAAAGCTGCAAACAAAGAAGCAAAAATAGCAATGATATATGACAAGGCTAAAGGTTTGAATATTTGTCCAGCAAGACCTCCTAAGAAAAGCACTGGAGCGAAGACTATGGTAATAATAAAAGTCCCATAGACAACAGAACTACGAACTTCAATAGAAGCATCAAAAATTACATCCAAAACAGGTCTGGGACTCGCACTAAGTTTATTTTCTCTAAGTCTTTTATAAACATTCTCTACATCAATAATGGCATCATCTACTATTTCACCAACGGCTATAGCTAAACCTCCCAAAGTCATAGCATTAACTGTTTGACCAAAAGACCTTAAAACTATAATGGCTATGATGATTGAAATAGGAATAGCAGTAAGACTAATAACGCTAGTACGCCAGTTACCAAGGAAGAGTACAAGTATAATAATTACTAGAATTGAACCTTCAAAAATCGCAGAAATAATATTCTTAATTGATACATTTATAAAATCAGCTTGATTATAAGTAGGAATAATTTGAACATCTTTTGGTAATGATTTCTTGATACTATCAATTGCGGCAGTAATTTTCTCTGTTACTTCTAAAGTATTAACTCCTGGTTGTTTACTAATAGCTATTACTACAGCTTCCTTACCATCAACACTGCCATAGCTTCTCTTAAAAGCTGGCCCTATCTGCACTTTAGCTATATCTTTAAGAAATACTGGAGCATCATTATTTACAGTTACTACAGAATCCTCAAGCTCAGTGATTGAATTAATACGTCCAAGTCCTCTAATTAAATATTCTCTATCTTCTTGAATTAAATAGCCGCCTCCTACTATGACGTTTGCACCTTCCGCAGCTTCAACAACTTGATTTAAACCAACACCATATTTAGCTAATTGATTGGGATTAACTAAGATTTGATATTGCTTAAGATCTCCGCCATAAGTTAAAACTCTGGCTATACCGGGAATTGAAAGCAGTTTATTTCTAATCTCCCAATCTGCAAAAGAACGCAAGTCCATTAAAGAAGTTGTTTTAGAAGTTAAAGCAAAATAGTAAACCGATCCAATAGGGGAAGTTATAGGTGATAAAGTTGGAGCTTTAACTGATGTAGGTAATAAACTTGCTACAGATTGAATCTTTTCATTGACAAGTTGCCTAGCTAAATAAATATCAGTTCCCCATTTGAAAATTACTGTAACAAACGATAAACCTTCAATAGAACTACTTCTTACAGTTTGTACTCTACTAGTACCATTCAAGGCACTTTCTATAGGTATGGTTACTAATGCTTCTACTTCTTCAGGAGCGAGTCCTGGGGCTTCTGTTTGCACTACTACTTGAGGTGGGGCAAATTCAGGTAAAACATCAACAGGAGTTTGGTAAGTATATATGGAACCAAATACAAATAAAATTAGCCCCAGAATAATGACTAGGAGTCTACTAGTTAAGGACCATTTAATTAAATTATTAATCATGTTTTTTCTTTCTTCTACCGAATAAATATCCTGCGACTAGTGAGACTATAACTGCCAAAATCATCAATGGCATAAAATAAGTTTGAAGATTTATATTACTGGAAGCGTTTTCATGATCATGTTCATCCTCCTCACCTTCACCATATTGCAGTTGATAAGCCCCTTGAGTTACTAGCTCTTCTCCAGATTTAAGTCCAGAAATAACTTCTACTGTGTTTGAATCATGGCTTTGCACCTCAATTTCTCTGGGTACATATTTATCTTTTATCTTTAAATAAACCAAATGCTTGTGCTTACCTTCAACATCACTCTTGTCCATCTCCACTAAAGCAGTTCGTGGAATGATTATGGAATTTCTTTTAGCACCAGTATGTATGATTAGTTGTAAAAATTGTCCGGGCTTAAGTAGACCTTCTGGATTATTGATTATTGCTTTGACCGCAAGAGTCCTAGAATCTTTGTTTAAGACTGAATCCACAAAGCTTAATTTGGCTGTAAAAGTTTTATCGGAAATGCCATCAAGCGAGGCTGTAATTTGCTGACCTTGTTTAATTTTAGCTATATCTTTTTCATAGATATCAGCACTAGCCCAAACTGTAGATAAATCTATTCCATGAAATAGCAAGTCATTAGGGTTAATAATTTGACCAACTGTAATTTTCTTTTCTACTATAGTTCCACCTTTGGGTGCTTTAAGAGAGAAAGTACCATCTTCTCGTCCATATGATCCTTGAGTAAGAATTTTTAGATTACCAGTAACTGCTCTCAACTTAGCTTCCTGACTGGACAGCATGGCTTTAGCTCCTTGATATTCTTTTTCTGGGATAATACCTTTCTCGAATAATAATTTGCTGCGATTAAAGTTGTTCTTGGCAAGTTCAAGCTCTGCTTCTAACTGATCAATTTCTGCTTGCAATCTTGCAACATCGGTACTCTGGATCATGGCAAGAGACTGACCAAATCCAACTCTATCTCCAATCATTGCTTGAACTGAAGTAACCTTGCCTTGTACTGGTGAATTTACATCGAAATGATTTTCAGGAATCTCTTGAATTTCTCCAGTAGTTCTCACTACATCATCTACGATTAATTCTTTGATAATATCAGTTTTAATATTTAAAGCTTGACTTGCAGCTTCAGTCACAGGAAGTGTTTCTTTTTTAATTTGAAAGCCAACATCATCACCATGAGCCCAAATTGGCAGAATTAAACTCATATAAATAGCTAATAGACAAATCTTTCTCATAATCCATTTCCTTTCATCAAATCATCAAGCTCCGCTCCTAGAGCATATTCCAAATCTGCAAAAGCAATTTGATAATTCAAAATGCTTTGTAAATAATTCTCTTTAATTTCTCTGTTCTTCTGTTCAGCATTCAATATATCTGTTAAATTTAATTGCCCCTGTTTATACCCAAACTGTATCGCCTCTAAAATATCTTGAGATTGGCTTAATACATTCTGCTCAAATCTTTTTAATTGTTTTTCTCTTACCTGAAAATTGAAAAAAGCATTTTCAATTTCTGATTTGATTGATAAATCTAGTCTATCTTTTTCCCTGTCTAAATATTCAATCTCTGCTTTTGCTCTTTTAATCTCACCTTGTTTACGATTAAAGATCGGTAATTCAGCTTGCATGGCAAGATATGGTCCCCAATTATCCTCTCCAACACTTGGATGTACAGCTCCAGCTTCAATCTGTAAATTAGGGATTTTTTCCCACTGTGATTGTTTAAGCTGAGCTCGTTTGATTCCATAGTCTTTTTCAAGGATTGCCACTTCTATTCTTTTCTCTAATGCTTTATCCAAATATTCTTGCATTTCAGTTTTTGAAGAGATCATTTCAGCGGGCTTGAGATCTTCTTGGTCTACATCTAATATCATTTGCTGCTTAGGACTTAATCCTAGAAGCTGACTAAAATTAATTTTCGCTTGAGATAATTTAGCTTCAATTTCATTGACATAGTTATCACTTGCAATGACTTCTAAATACGATCTATCTAAATCTAATTTAGAAGCATCTCCAGCTTCGTTTCTGGCTTTGGCAATTCCATAAAGTTTCTCATAAAATTCTTTTCTATCTTGAGCTAATACTAATAAATCTCCCAAAACTACTACGCTTGTATAGTAAGGATGTACTTTGATATGCGTTTCCCAAATTAGTTTATTAATCTCAAGTTCAGTTTTGGCAATTTCTTCTTTAGCCACTTCTTGTCTATAGAATCTCTTCCTACCAAGCTCAATTGGTAAAGCTATTTGAATAGGATGAAGAGAACCCAAGGTTACTAATTCATTTTGTGAAGCTATAGTAGGATTAGGCCTGTATTTAGCAATAATTAAGTTAGTTTGCGTGATTGGTAAAGTCGATAATTTAGCTTGAATTTCTTTATTGTTTTTAATAGCCAATTCTTTAGCAGTTGCAAAACTTACTGTTAATTCTGTGTTTGAAAAAGTCTCTCCATTACCAGGATTTGCATAAGCAAGATTAATACTACAAAGTAATGCAACTACTAGAAGAACCACTTTAGTTATTGATGATGAGAATAATTGTGTAGAGATTTTTATCAATTAAAATTTCCTTTTTAAAGCCAATTACTAAGCTCCTGAAATGCCAGGTAGCAAAACTAATGCTTGGAAATTTTATATAATTAGGCGAACGGAATCGGTAAATAATCTAAGTCGATGACCAGTTTGGATAAATGGTGCAGATAAATAAGACTGTTGAGTAAGCGAAGCTATGTTTGTTTTTATAAAATTATTTATGGCGTGAGTGTGCTGCGCTTGATTATTTTTTAAGTGATTGAAGTTTGAATTTATGCCATCGTTGAACAACACCGTATCTTCACAGTCGTGCTGAGCATAAATTTGGGCTGAGGTATTATCATAATCTTCAAATTCAGCTTTATGACACTCACTGGAGTAAATATTTTCTATAGAAGTATGACCATCTGAGCAAACACATAGGAAAGAAGCATTTGCTGAACTAAACCAATTCGCTACAAATACCAGCAACACAAGGATCTGTAAAAGTTTTTTTAGGTTAGTTGGGTTGTTTGGGGTCAAAGCAAAAAAAAATTCCTTAATACAGCTAATACTTTAGCATCCAAGTTTACTAGACTTGGTTTTAGGGGTTCTTGTTCCTAAATTAGGATTTACTTGAACTAGAGATAGCTTGTTAATACGCATACATTAGATATTGATTTCTTTAACTTAGTCTCAGCTAAAATTTGGCTATTTGAACTTAATAAACTTTGCACTGGCCGCCAACCAACTACATCTCCAATCCCAACAAACCATAACAAGTAGAAAAATAAACAACGAATCAGAGATATAATTAACTGCGTTATTGAAAATAAAGTAGAACCCCTATGCGTATTAACTCATAAATGATCACTTATGACTAAGTTTATGAGCTAAGCGAAAAAAGAGAGATTAGGTGAGTAACAATGAGGATAAATTTTCGGCAAGTGCATCAACCCTTGGTTACTTATATCAGTGTAGATATGCCTTATTTGAAGGGCTTCGTAAAATTCGCAAGACCGAAGATTTCTTTGTTTCAATTGAAACCCTAGATGACGTAGTTTTCTCAAAAGATTTTGGTGCAGTTGATTTATTACAAACAAAACATAGTATTCGTAATACTTGCAATCTTACTGATGCATCTACGGAACTCTGGAAAACTCTTAGAATTTGGGCTGAAAGATTACTAGCTGGAAATTTACCAGAAGGATCATCCTGTTATTTAATTACAACGGCACAGTCAGCAAATGGATCAGCTGCATTCTATCTAAAAGTTGGAAATGATCGAAATATAGAGAAAGCATTTGAGCGGTTAAACGCAACTGTTGATAGTTCAACAAATAAAGACAATAAAAAAGCATATGAAGTCTACAAACAACTATCTACAGAAGAAAAATTAGCTCTCTTAAATATAATCCATATTGTAGACGCCTCTCCAGAAATCAAATCTATTGAAACTGAAATAAGAAGTGTTATATATTATGCTACTCAATCTGACTTCTTAGAACAGTTTCTTCAACGCCTTGAAGGTTGGTGGTATGGTCGCATTATTAAACATTTAACGGATGCGAATAGAGATCTAATCTTGGATAAGGAAATTATTGCAGAGATTGATAGACTCCGCGAACAATTCAAGGAAGATAATCTTCCCATAGATGATGACTTAATGTCAGCAAATATTGATGCATCAGGATATCAAAACAAAGCTTTTGTTCACCAACTCCAGCTAATTGAAATAGGGAATAAACGTATATTTCATGCAATAGTAAATTATTTTAGAGCTGTAGAGCATAGATCAAGATGGCTACGTGAAGATTTATTATTTGTTGGTGAACTAGAACGTTATGAGAATAAACTTATAGAGGAGTGGGAATTGAATTTTGAAATAAAGAGAGATGAGCTGGGTCAGTCGCCGACAGAAGAAGAAAAGAAAAAGGCTGCTCAAGCATTATACAAATGGGTCGAAACAAATAATCATAGACCTATTAGAAATAATGTAACCGAACCAGCAATTGGAAGAGGGTCATATCAAATGCTTTCAGAAGAACAAAAAGTTGGTTGGCACGTTGAATTCAAAGAACGACTTTCAGAATTATTAGAATTAGAAGGGAGCATATTATGAAATCTTGGAAATTACGTCCAAAGGAGGAAGCTCACCTGCTGAATCCAGCTTTTTGCAGCACGCTGATTACAGGCACAGTGAGTGGCTACATGGAAAATTCTTCTACTGGACTTCCTTTCCCATTATTATTCATGATTTTGCCTCTCATCTTACATAGAAAAACACGAGAACGATTACCTAGAAGTATAAGTACTTCAATGGCAGAATGGCTTCATGAGAATATTGATGCACGAATTTTATTTGTTGAACGATTAATTTCTTTAAAACCATATACACAAGAAGCTCTTCTTTTTGGATGGAGACAAGGATGGTTAGACATACATGATCAAGGAACAATTAAACATTCTCTAGTGACAAAGAATATCGATAAAATCAAAAAGGAATTAAATGAAGAAACACGGGATTGTTTTATGAAATCACTATTTTTAGGCAGATGGTTTTCTTATGCAGGAAATGTTCAAACCATTATGACTCAGTGGGGGATAAGACCTTGAGCTTTCAAATAAAAGAAATTGTTTTGTATGGACATAATAAAAAATCTCGGATTCTCTCTTTAAAACCAGGTCATCTGAATATCATTACGGGAGCATCCAAAACCGGGAAATCTGCTTTAATCGAAATAGTAAATTATTGCTTGAGCTCTAAGGAATGTAGTATTCCTGAAGGAATTATACGAGAAACTGTAGCTTGGGTTGGCGTATGTCTTTTATTGAAAGAAGGGGAAGCCTTTATTGCAAGAAAACTTCCTGAACCAGGCATAGGTACCTCGACAGATATTTTTTATAATATTGGTCGCAAAGTTGAAATACCAAAATTTGATGTCTTAAAAAAAACTATTAACGTTGAAGCATTGGAAAATATTCTAACTGAACTTTCTGGAATTGAGGATAATCTTCATCAAGTACCTCATGGGCAAACTAGACTTCCTCTGGCAGCCAATATTTCACATGCTTTATTTTATTGTTTCCAAGCTCAAGATGAAGTTATTAGTAAAAGACATCTATTCCATAGACAGTCTGAACAATTTATCCCACAAGCAATTAAAGATACTATTCCTTATTTTTTAGGTGCAGTTAACGATGATCACGTCAAAAAGCAAGTTCAGCTTCGCAATCTTAAACAAGATCTGCGTACTCTTGAACGTCAACTTATCGAATACGAATCTATAAAAGGAAAGGGTATTTCTAAAGCTAATAGCTTACTATCAGAAGCTCGTGATATAGGCATATATAATCAACAAGATTCTAACAGTTGGGATGAATGTGTAGAAGCATTACAATCTATAACGAAACAACCCTCCCCTTTAGAAGAAGATGAGATTGAAATTAGTGGACAAGAATTTGAACGATTACATTTAGAAAGAGGCTCCTTAAATGTGGAATTAAATAATATTAGAGAACAGCTATCAGCAGCTAAAGAATTGGCTTCAGAAAGAGTTGGATTTTCACGAGAAACAAATGCTCAAATTGGTCGTTTGAAAAGTATTCACCTTTTTAAAAATGAAGGTGAAAATAATGAGCATGAATGTCCACTCTGTAATAGTACACTTAAAAAAAATAATGTATCCCCCATGATTAGTGAGTTAGAAGTTTCACTTAAACAATTAGATGCTGAAATGCGATGCATTGAGGAAAAATCGCCTCAAATGCAACAAGTTATTAGAAATCTTGAAAACCAACTTGAAGATACAAAAAGAGAACTTACTAAAAATAGAGAGTCTATTGAAGCTATTCAAATATCTCATAGAAATCTTCAAAATTTTCGTGATCGAAATTCCAGGAAAGCACATATTCTAGGGAGAATTGGACTTTATTTAGAAAGTCTTCCTCATCTTTCCGACACAAGTGAATTACGGAAAGATATTTCTATACTAGAAGCCAAGATAGAAAAACTAGAGAGAGAACTTAGTGAGGAAACAGTTAAAGAGAAGCTAGAATCTATTCTCTCGATTTTAGCGCAAGATATTGGCAAATGGGCAAAACTATTAGATCTAGAGCATTCTGAACACCCTATTCGATTAGACTTACGAAAACTTTCAGTCATCGCGGATGGAAGACAAGGACCCATTCCAATGGAAAGAATGGGAAGTGGTGAAAATTGGGTAGGATATCATCTTATAACTCACTTGGCATTACATAAATGGTTTATAGAACAAAGAAGACCCGTGCCAAGATTCTTGTTCATAGATCAGCCATCTCAAGTCTACTTCCCTGAGGACAGTGATTGGATAAACAGTGAAAGTCGAGGAGAAGATCGTGAAAAAGTTAGTAAAATGTATCACTTAGCATTAGAGATCGCAGAGCAACTTACTCCGAATTTTCAAATTATAATGACTGATCACGCCAATATTAATGAGAAATGGTTTCAAGATGCTGTTGTTGAACGATGGAGAGAAGGACGTAAATTAGTGCCTGTTGAATGGAAAGAAGTATGATTTTGCATACAAATTTCTATTAGATTTATTTCCCAGAAGGCGATTCCCACGCTTTTAATCTTTTTTCGAAAATCCAATATTTTTGACGATCAGACGCCCTAGAGTTGAATAACATTTCTTCCATTCTTTTTGAAGTCAAAAATTCACGCTTAATAAGTTCAATAAAATCTTTCAGTTCACCTTTAGACAATTCATATTTAGAAAAATTAATCATAAAATCAAAATCACTTCCATGTCTAAAAAGTCTGCCTGGTAGAGGAGCAGACCCTCGATTACCAAGCATAATTCCATAGCGAAGATAAGGATGAATAGCCTTATGCGTAGTGGCTTTTTGGCTGTATGTAATAGCATCGTGTGTTGTTACACTCATGATTTTAGCTTCAATTACAACTCTAGGCTTTATCTCTTCTCCTAATTCTGAGATTAGTAGATCTGTTACATAGGAACAAGTATGAGACTTACTAGCATTAACCGTCCAATCTTTGTTATAAGAAAGAATTTCATAAGCATAAGGTAATTTACGTTGAGTCTCAATTAAAAATTCTGTTTCATTACTAAATACTTGCTTTAATTGTTCAGCTATTGTTTCTACCCATTCCGTTTCTTTCATTCTTTACCATGCTCCAATATTTTGCTTGAAAAATCCTTACAAGCTAACCAAGCTTTCACACACAAATTTTCTGCTTCGGAAGTATTGATTGTTGAGCATCTATCATAAAGAAACTTTACTCCTAACGATATTTGTATATTAGATTCTTTATCACAAAAGGCACTATAACAAGCTTTTAACCATTCCTCTTGAGTTTTAATAGCCTGATTATCGCTACCATGTAAGTCGTCATAGGCAGTTCTTAAATCAAATTCAAGCTTAGCGTCATCAATAGAAGGAGCTTTGATACTTTTATACCAACGCCTTTGGACTAATTGTAAAAAAGGTATACAGCCATCTAAATTATTAAAGTCTTTATCAGCATTCTTGGCAATAGTTTTAATAAGTTCTTTGAAGTAATCATATCCAAAGTTTTTTATTTTCTTACGTACTATTGAACTTAACTTATCTGGCAAAACCATTCCACAATACATCCTCTCCTCACCTATGGATACTGAAAAATGAATAAGCTGGTTAAAACGTGAATTAAGATCAATAGATTTTACAGGTATATAATCCCAGACACTGCGACCACTAGTTATTGCATCCCTACCTGAATGCTGAAGATTGAGATTCAATTCTTGTTCCAACTCTGTATGCTGCTTAAGATTGCTCATTAATAGCTTTAGAACTCTTTTGGCTTCTGGGTAATTGTAAGTATGACTATAAGAGAAAGGTACACCTGTAAAGGTAGTTAGTGTGCCCTCCTTTAAATATTGATCATCAGTTAATTGCATTTCTAATACCTCCATATATTCAACTAAATAGTGAGCCCATTTAGACTTTGATTTATGCTTTTGAACCAAGCTATAAATATCTGTCCAATAAAAATGATTCCAATTTGGATCTTCTAAATCATATTTTTTAGTAGTTATAGTGAGACCATAAATCTTATTAAAGCTGTATCTTTTGATTGTTTTATAATGACGGTTCAATTGATCCAACGTTAAATCAGAAGAGATTTTATTCTCTATGACTACAATCCAATCCCCATCTGTTGGATAAATTAATGCATCTGGCAAACCTCGTGCCTCTGATTCAAATTCAGCATATGAATCACCATCAGGTAAACCTTGTTCAGTAACAATTAGCTTGTTCTTTTGTGTAGATTCTAGACCTACAAATACTTTCATAAAATCATTGAGTAAATGATCATCTTCGTTTAAGCAAGATACCAAAGCATGAGTCAGTTTATTTTCGGGTTGAGAATATTGGTCAAAAATATTACGCACAGTTGTGATGAACTCCTTTAAAGCAAAAATCCCTCCATTTGGAGAGATTTTTTTAAGTTACTTATAAAAAGTAACCGGGAGTTTATCAATCGCCGATAGACGACTACTGCAGTCTTTAAGTCCGAAGACTCTGGACATACACCACAATCTCCCGGTTAAAAACCGGGAGACGTCGTATTAAACGGTCAGACATCTCTGTGACCGCTATCGGTGAGGCGATAAAACCCCAGAGCTATTCCTAGCTCCGTTATAAGGTTAGCTTTCTATGGGGAAGATTACAAGTATTTACTTGTAAATGTTTATATTTCAAAGTAATGGAGATTTAACCCGTAAAATCGTCTAATATTCTGACAATTCCTCCTTGAACTAAAGGTACAATGGTTACTCAATATATAGCAAAACAAATTTTAGGAAGATAACTGAAATGATCACTAAACTCCGTTACCTCACCAAATCCCGCTTTAAGCTTGGACTAGAGTGCCCAGTCAAACTTTTTTATACTGGCAAAGATGAATATAAAGATGCAAAAAAAGATGATCCGTTTATGGAAGCACTTGCTGAGGGTGGTTTCCAGGTAGGTGAGCTTGCTAAATACAAATATCCCAATGGTACGAATATAGAAACTTTAGATTACGATGAAGCTCTTACTACTACCAATAAACTTCTTACACAGGAAGAAGTAACTATTTATGAACCAGCAATTAAGTTTGAAGATCTGTTTATAAGAGTAGATGTCCTAAAACAATCTAAGAATCACATAGAAATCATAGAAGTTAAAGCTAAATCCTATGAGCAAAAAGATTTAGAGAAAGATCCTTTCCTATTACAGAAAGGTGGTATTAGCAGTGAGTGGGCTCCTTATTTATACGATATCGCCTTCCAATATTACGTTACTAGTAAAGCATTTCCTAATAAAACAATAATTCCTAAATTACTCTTAGTAGATAAAAGTAAAGAAGCTGTTACTGATGGTTTGAACCAAAAGTTTAAACTTGGCTTAGATGTCAATAAACGTAAAAAAGTATATATCAATGGTGAGTTTACAGAAAAAGACTTAGAGAATGACTTACTAAAAGAGATTCCTGTTAAAGACTATATAGGCATTATCTACGAAACTCCAATTGAATATGGTGGAGTGTCCAGGACTTTTGAGAATCATATTAAATATTTAGCAGAAATTTATAAGAATAATCAAAAAGCTAATATTCATATTAGTAAAAGCTGTAAATCTTGTGAATTCAAGACTAAGATGGAAGATGAACAAGCTGGTCTCAAAAGTGGTTTTAAGGAGTGCTGGTCATCTGCTTGTGATTGGACTGAAGAAGACTTTACTCACCAGAATTTATTTGATATCTGGGATAACAGAAAAGTAGACTCTTTTATATCCGAAAGAAAACTGAAAATTAATGACTTCTGTGCTGAGGATTTCTTGCCACAAAAAGCCTCTATAAAGAAAAAACCTGGATTAGATAGGGCAGAAAGACAATGGCTACAAATAGAAAAGGCTCAAAATAATGATTCGAGCCCTCATCTTGATAAAGCCAGCATGCAGACTGAGATGAGTAGCTGGAAGTATCCATTGCACTTTATAGATTTTGAGACTTCAATGGTAGCCATTCCTTTTAATACTGGCATGAGACCTTATGAACAAATAGCATTTCAATTTTCTCATCATAAGGTTCATAAAGACGGCAGTATAGAACATCTCGGTCAATTTTTACATGATAAATCAGGAGTATTCCCTAACTTTGAATTCGTTAGAGCACTTAGAAAAGATTTGAACACAGATACTGGTACTATTTTTAGATACTCTAGTCATGAGAATACGGTTCTCAATAAAATCCTAGAGCAAATTAAAAATTCTAGTGATCTATTAGAGGATAAACAAGAGCTAATAGACTTTATTCTATCCATAACACATCAAAAAGATGCAAGAAGCAACATCATTAGAGAAGGTAATAGAAACATGGTTGATTTATTTGAGCTTGTTAAGCAATATTACTATCATCCATATATGAAAGGATCTAATTCGATCAAATATGTACTTCCAGCAATTTTAAATTCATCTGACTTTCTAAAAGAAAAATACTCTAAGCCAATTTATGGTGCAACCGAGGGCATTAAAAGTCTAAACTTCACAGACAAAGCCTGGATTGAACTTGATGAGCAAGGGATGATTAAAGACCCTTATCAAAATTTACCACCACTGTTTGAAAAATACTCCCATGAAGAATTAGAAGATTTAGATTTATTCTCTAACGACACTCAATTAGCAAATGGTGCTGCTGCAATGGCAGCATATGCAAAAATGCAATTTACTGAAATGAGTGATATTGAGAGACAAGAACTTAAAACAGCCCTACTCAAATATTGTGAATTAGATACATTAGCTATGGTAATGATCTATGAGGGTTGGAGAGAAATGGTTAAATAGGGTGACTTACCCATAATTTTGAATTAACTATACGTATAGTAAATTACAAATCATCAATTTATTATCGCTTCATGACAGCAATAACACCTCGTTATAGGAGGTTTCGGCATTTTATTGAGTTTGCTCACTGGTGAGCAAACTGCCTAATTATTAATCATCATCGCCTCTAAAACTTCATTTCCAAATCCTGTTGTCGAATTTTTGTACTTGATTTTTAGAACTAAACCAGAAACTAAAGTTTCTAATCTCATTAGATCTTCGAACGCTACACTCATATTAGATTTATTCATTGCTATACCTCACTTTTAATAAGGGTTATAGCAATTAAGTATTTAAATAGTTAATTCATTTACTAATCAATTAGTAAATTACATCTTCAAATATTTTTCATTGAAATCTTACTTAGCAAAAATATGAAAATAATTTTTATTCAAAACCTATTGTTTCTAATTAAGTTATGTGTTAAACTTTCAAATGTACATAAAGATATTGGCAGCAGCTAACATTATCTAACCAGATTAGCAGCAGCCTCACTTTAGAAATTAGAAATTAATTCACGTTGAATTAGTTATTTCAAAAGGAGACTGCTGTGAGCAATTTTAAAAACACCCAAATATTTATTCAATACCTCAATACATCTGAGTTAATACCTTACGATAAGAACCCTCGAATACTGACGGATAAACACTTACAGGAAGTTGCGGCCTGTATGGGCGATGTCGGCAATATTACTCCTATAATTGCTGATGAAAACAAAGTGATTCTGGCAGGTCATACAAGATTACGTGCTGCTAAATATCTTGGTTTGAAAGAAGTTCCAGTTGTAATTTTAAGTCATCTTACCAATAAGCAGAAAAAGTTATATAGGATAGCCGACAATAAACTTACTGAAAATGGCAAATGGGATATAGATTTACTTTCCAGTGAATTTAAAGAGTTATCTCTCGACTTAGAACTTAGTGAGTTAGAGTTAACTGGCTTCTCAACTACAGAAATAGATTTATTCATAGAAGGAATTTCTGATAGTAACTCTTGTTTGGAAGATGAAATTCCTCCAATAACTCCTGAACAAAAACCAGTTACTAAGCTAAGTGATATTTGGTGTTTAGGGAAAAACAAAATTATTTGTGGTGATTCAACTGTCCAAGAGACTTATGAATTTCTTATGGGTAATAAAAAAGCTCAAATGATTTTCACAGATCCACCTTATAACGTCAAAATTGCTGGCAACGTTGGTGGATTAGGCTCCATCAAACACCGAGAGTTTACTATGGCTAGTGGAGAAATGAGTTCAGAGGATTTTAAGGAATTTTTATCAAAACATATTGAACTCGCGATCCAATATAGTAAGGATGGCTCACTCCATTATATTTGCATGGACTGGAGACACATTCAGGAGCTATTAGAAGTTGGATTAAGGCACTTCCCTGAACTGAAAAATGTTTGTGTCTGGGTCAAAGACAATGGTGGCATGGGAAGTTTATATCGCAGTCAGCATGAATTCGTTTGTGTATTTAAAAATGGCTCAGAACCTCATATTAATAATGTTCAACTCGGTTCTACTGGTAGATACCGCACAAACGTCTGGAACTATGCTGGCGTTAATGGCTTTGGCAGAAATCGTGATGACCTTGAGATGCATCCCACTGTTAAGCCTGTGATGATGATTGCTGATGCTATTCTCGATGTTACTAAGCGCAATGATATTGTTTTAGATTGTTTTCTTGGCAGCGGTTCAACTTTAATCGCTGCAAACAAGGTTGGCAGAGTGTGCTATGGCATTGAAATTGATCCAATCTATATCGATACCGCTATCGAACGTTTCCAAAATCTAACAGGCTTAGATGCCATTCATCAAGCCTCTGGTAAGACTTTTAATGAGCTAAAGGAGGAGATTAATGGCTAAGGATAAATATGACATCGGTTATGGCAAACCACCTAAAAAAACTAGGTTCAAACCAGGTCAATCAGGTAATCCCAGAGGTAGACCTAAAGAAAGCAAAAATACTATTAGCATTCTAAAAAAGGAATTAGATGAGCGAATCTCTTTACGTGAGGGTGATAAACAGTTAGTTATAACTAAAAGACAAGCAATGCTTAGGCATCTTATAAATAAAGCTGTCCAAGGAGATACTAGGGCTATGTTCTTCGTCTACCAACAAATGGTAAGTACTGATATCAGTGATTCAGAGAAAGAGGAAGTAGTTAAAAATATTTCAGAAGAAGATAGCAAGATTCTTATACGGTTTTTAAAGGAGAATACGAACAATGACAAAAAGAAAAATAAATGAAAAAGAGGTTCTCAATGCAGCCTTGAGACAGAATTTTAGCTTATTTCTTGAAAGGAGTTTTTATCAAGTAACTGGTAGTAATGAATATCACCACAATTGGCATTTAGATCTCTTTAGCAAATGTGTTATGGATATAATGGATGGCACTGAAAGTAGGATGATTATTAACGTCCCGCCGAGAAGTCTAAAATCAATATGCTTTTCAGTAGCTATGCCTGCATTTATACTAGGTCATAATCCAAATGCTACTTTTGTCTGCATAAGCCATAACCAAGCGTTGGCAGACAAGCATGGACTTGATTTTTTAACTGTTGTTGAGAGCACTTGGTTCAAACAGCTGTTTCCAGGAATGAAAATTTCAAAAAGATCAGCTAGTAAAAGTGATGTACAAACTACTAAGGGTGGTAGACGTATGGCTATTGGTCTTGATGGTGGTATCCTAGGGCATGGTGGTGATTTCATCATAGTAGATGATCCAAATAGCTCAGATGATCTTTCGTCAGCAAATCTTGAGGCAATTAATGATAAATTCGCACGAAAAATTTTAACCAGACTGAATGATCAAGTAACTGGTCGAATTGTAGTTGTTATGCAACGCTTACATGAAAATGATTTAACAGGGAGCTTAATAAATGAAAAATAATGGATGGACAGTAATAAAAATTCCTGCTATTGCAGTTGAAGATGAAATATGGGATCTAGGTAATGGCGAGCCTTATACAAGAAAAAAGGGTGAATCAATACACCCTGAAAGACTGCCATTAGATATACTCAAAGAAATAAAAAATAAGTTAGGGACTATTACTTTTGAATCTCAGTTTCAACAAGATCCAGTACCCATTCATGGTTCGATAATACAACGAGGATGGCTCAACTATTACACAACATTGCCTAATTTTTCTCGTATCCTTATAAGCTGGGATATAGCTTGCAAAACAGGCAAAAATAATGATTATACTGTTTGCACGATTTGGGGAGTTGTAGGAGGTTCATATAGAGAATACTACTTACTCCATGTTTACCGTAAAAAAATTGAATTCCCAAAATTGAGAAGTCAAGTTAAGAGTTTTTACAATCAATGTATAGAAAAATACAAATGTCCAGTATTTGTATTAGTTGAAGATACTGTTTCTGGAACACCGCTTATACAAGATCTTAAACAAGAACAAATAATTATTAAAGCAGTCCAGCCTAAGGGAGATAAAGAAAGTAGATTTATAGAAACCTCTTCAATATTTGAGCAAGGCAGAATATTTCTACCAAAAAAAGATTGTCCCTGGAAAACTGAATACATAAACGAATTGCTTAGATTTCCACAAACAAAATATGATGATCAAGTTGACAGTACTACCCAAGCTTTATTATGGGATTATCGTATAAGTGAGAGCTTCTTCAACCAAGTACAGTCTCCATGCATTAATGCTTACACTATAAATATTCGGAAACAAAATCTAGTAAGGACAAGCTTTGTAAGAGAAAATCCAAAAAGAATATATAGTACAAGAGATAATGACAAATATAATCATCTATCACCTAAAGATGCTTTTATAATGCGTGAATTGAATCGCCCTTAAAGTTTTAATTTTTCTATGAAAGCTACTAATTCAAATGGATCTTTCGGTCTATGTTGTGGCGTTCTCAGTACATGAAGCCAACTATATTTTTCAGCTAAGTTTTCTATCCATAAGCTCGGTACATAAATTCTATTTACGGGCGGTTGCTTTATTAGCTTAAATTCTGAACATATTAAAGAATCTTCCTCTTGTTCGACTAACCAGCTAAGCCACTGTTCATCTATATTTTTAAACATCAGCAGGAAGATTAGCTTCCTTGCTGCAATAAGTCAATAATTAAGTGAACTTTGCTTAAGCTTGCTAAAGAGTACTTGATTAGTTGCCGCAAGCAAGCGTTAATGGTGATACTCCAAGGAGAGAGCATCACCATGTTAGAAACAGCGCTAAAAGGCAAAACTACAGCAGAATTAAGGCAAGAATTTAGTGACTTAATTCCAGAAAACTTCCCTAATTCTAGAGTGTTTTTGGAGAAGATGATTGCTTATAAACTTCAAGAACGCAAATATGGCAAGCTACAAGCTAGATATAGAAAGGCTTTGGAAGAATCAACCAATAAGATTAAAAAACAAAAAGTTAAATATGATCTAGATCAAGGTCAAAAAATTACGAAAGAATATCGAGGTAAAAGATATGAGGTTTTTGTTTCCGAGAAAACTTACATCTACAACGGTGAGCAATTTAATAGTTTAAGTAAAATTGCCAAACTAATTACTGGTAAGCATTTATCAGGACCATTATTTTTTAATTTAAGGAAAAGAAAACATGCCTAAAATTAACTGTGCAATATATACACGTAAATCTACCGAAGAGGGTCTTGAACAAGATTTCAATAGTCTTGATAATCAATATGAATCCGCACGAGCATATATTGAAAGTCAGAAACATGAAGGTTGGGGATTTTACAAACGATATGACGATGGTGGCTATACTGGAGCTAATACTAAGCGTCCTGGCTTAACAGAATTACTTGAGGATATAAATAAAGGCTACGTACAATGTGTTGTAGTTTATAAAGTAGATCGGCTCTCAAGATCGCTCAGTGACTTTACTAAAATGATGGAGTTATTTGAGAAGTATCAAGTTGGTTTTGTATCAATCACTCAGCATTTTAATACTTCTAATTCTATGGGCAAGCTTACTTTGAATGTGTTGCTTTCATTTGCACAGTTTGAAAGAGAAGTTACGGCCGAAAGAGTTAGAGATAAAGTAGCAGCATCAAGAAAGAAAGGCATGTGGATGGGAGGTAACATACCTTATGGATATAAACTTGAAGACAAAAAGCTGCTAATTAACCCTAAACAAGCAAAAGACATTAAATATTTCTTCAGTAGTTATTTAAGTACTTCATCAATAATCGAATTGAAAAACAAACTCAACAGTGAGGGTTATAGAACCAACCGTGGAAAGTTATGGGGACATGGAGCTTTAGGACTAATATTAAGCAATCCGACTTATATAGGTAAAGTTAAACACAAGAAAAATATCTATGATGGAATGCAGGATGCAATCATAGAAGAAACTATATGGGAGCAAGTTCAAGAGAAACTAGAAAAACAAAACAACAGAAATACTGACAGCTTGGAAGTAGGCAGATATCTACTTTTCAAAAAGCTTCACGATACCGATGGTGAAATGTTCAGATGTGATGCCTGCATCAAAAACAACAAACGTAACAAAGTTAGATATGAATATTACATCTCAAGCAATCGTAGGTTTAGAACTAATAAAATAGAAGATCTAGTTATTGAAAATATCAAGTCATTTACTGAAATAAATAATGTACTAGATCGAGAAGAGCTTGATGAATTTTCTAAAATCACTTGGGATAAATTGACTTTTGAAAAGCGTAAAGAATTAGTCAAATATCTCATTGACAAAGTAGTTCTAGATGGTGATCAAATCCGTATAGAGATTGAAAGAGAGAGGATTAAACATTTACAAGCTTGGCAAACTAATAAGTCAATCAAAACAGAAACTAAAAGCTTAGACAATGTTTATATTT
The DNA here is from genome assembly GCA_964410425.1 of uncultured Gammaproteobacteria bacterium. Taxonomy (GTDB): domain Bacteria; phylum Cyanobacteriota; class Vampirovibrionia; order LMEP-6097; family LMEP-6097; genus CAYPGT01. The sequence continues at coordinate 580 of CAYPGT010000018.1, read as the reverse complement.
CCTCAGATACAAAGACAATAAATATCATTGATAGTTTTGAAAGCCTAAAAATCAAAACTAGGTTTATCAACAATAGTTTGCTATGGAATATTGCTAAAGGTTATCAGTACAAACAATGGATGGAAGCAGGAGACACCATCCTTACTATTTCAGCAAAGGAAAATAAACAGAATAGCTTCATCATCAGAATTGCAAGATTGGGCTACTTAAGTCCTAAAATCATTGAAACTGTAATCAAAGGTGATTACAAAGAAGGTTTAACAGTCGCTGCTCTAGAAAGAGCATCTTGTCATGATGATTGGTCTAAACAAGAAGAGACAATCGGTGAATACCTATTCTTGTAGTTTTATATTTTCAATAAATAAATTTTATATCTCACTCAAAGTTATCAATTGAATAAAAGGCTGGATTAACTGCCGACTTTTCTCCGAAAGAGAGCATTGCCGTATTAGGCCCAATCCTTAGCAAAAGTCCCAGCTCTCTGGTGTTTTTATAAAATAAAAAGCCCGCATTTTGCGGGCTTTTTTGCATCTTTCTCTGGCAATAAAATTTGCCTAGAATAAAATGGCAGCGCAAACAG
>CAYPGT010000017.1:0-33549 GCA_964410425.1 uncultured Gammaproteobacteria bacterium | reverse complement strand
ATTTAAGGAGGATTTGTCATGGAAACACAGTTAATTACTAAGCTTCATGGAGATTTTGAAGATAATGCACATATGCAGGACGGGGTTGAGTTCTGGTATGCAAGAGAGCTTCAATCACTGCTTGGTTACGAGAAATGGGAGAATTTTGACAAGATTATTGCCAAAGCTAAGCAAGCTTGTAGAACCTCTAAGCAAGAGGTTTCTGACCATTTTCCCGACATCAGGAAAATGGTCAAAGTCGGTAGTGGAGCTGAGCGCGAAGTATCAGATTATATGCTCACTCGTTATGCCTGTTACCTGATTGCTCAGAATGGTGATCCGCAGAAAGACGAGATAGCTTTTGCTATGACTTACTTCGCGGTGCAAACGCGTAAGCAGGAAGTTTTAGAGCAGCGTATTAAAGAGTGGGAACGTTTACAAGCTAGGGAGAAACTATCTTTATCAGAGAAAGAACTTTCAGGACTTGTGTTTGAACGTGGAGTAGACGCACAAGGGTTTGCCAGAATTCGCAGTAGAGGTGATGAAGCGTTGTTTGGTGGTCACAATACTCAGGCTATGAAAGAGAAGCTCAATGTTCCAGTTAAAAGACCACTTGCTGACTTCTTACCAACAGTAACCATTAAAGCTAAAGACCTCGCTAATGAAATCACTAATTTTAATGTTAAGAAAAATAAATCATTGGAAGGAGAAGTGCTTATAGGTTCTGAGCATGTGAAAAATAATCAGCATATGCGTGAGATGCTTGCTAAGAGTGGTATTCAACCAGAAACACTTCCGCCTGCGGAAGATATTAAGAAGCTTGGAAGAAAACTTAAATCTCAGGACAAGAAGCTTCTAGAAGGATCTAAGAAGTTACAGAATTAATTCAAATTGGTGACACTGAGGAATTATATGCAAATTTAATCAAGTCCTTCACAATCCTAATTTTAAACCCCTCGAATTCGTGGGGTTTAAAAAGAAGCTAGTACGTATGTACAATAAACAGGAGTTCTATGCAACTTAAACCAAAGGTAAAACCTAGAAAATCTAAACTTCATAATGATCCGCCATTAGAAAATTTAAGTAAGTTATGGCTGGAATGGCATGTGGTTAAGGATGGAAGCTCTGATGAAGATTTATTGAGTTTTGATTTTAAGTTAGTAGAGAAGCAGCTTGGTTCTACTGAAGATCATAAAGTAGCTATTCCTATTCTTGCCTTATATCACCTGGCTGAGAAATATAATTGGTTACAAGTACTTAGAGGTCCAAAACATAGACCGACTGATCCTTATGAGTTGGTGCGCTTTATACAGATGTTGGAAAGTAACAGTTATACTTAAAGTATGTTCTCTATTTCTAATTATACTGATATCCACTACGACTCACGTAAAGTAAGTCCTGGCTCAATTTTTGTTGCGATTAGAGGTGAGAAGTTTGATGGTCATGAGTACATAGATACTGCTATTAAGAACGGTGCCACGCTTATAGTTGCAGAGAAGCAAGTTTCAGTCCCTGAAGGTGTGAAATTAATTCAAGTACAAGATTCTAGATTGGAGCTGGCTAGATTGAGTTCTGAGTTTTATGCTAATCCTTCTTCTAAGTTAAAGATTATAGGAGTTACTGGTACTAACGGTAAGACTACGGTAACGCATTTAGTTCAAGCTTTACTTACAGCCCATGCTAATAAAACGGCACTGCTTGGTACCATGGGTTTGAAACTTAGTCCAGAGGCTGAATACCAAGATATGGGTAACACTACTCCTCAGTCTAAAGAGGTACAGAAGATACTAGCTGACTTAGTGGATAAGAATTATGAGTATCTGACTATGGAGGTTAGTTCTCATGCGCTTGAACAACAGCGAGTAGCAGGAATCCAGTTTCAGACAGCTATCGTTACTAATCTTACTCAGGATCATTTGGATTATCACGTTACTATGGATAATTATTTTCAAGCGAAGGCTAGAATTTTTAAGCAAGTAAGTGGTTCTGTAATTTTAAATGTTGATGATGAATATTATTCTAGATTTAAGTCTGCTGCAGCTGATCATAAATTAGTGACTATTGGTGTTTATAATAATGCTGACTATAGGGCACAAAATATTCAATATACCAATGCTGGCTTAAGCTATGATCTATTCAAGAGCGCTCAACCATTGGGTTCTATTAAGATGAGGCTTAATGGACAGTTCAATGTCTATAATTCATTAGCTGCGATAGCTGCTGCAAGTTTGGAGGGCATGGAGTTTTCATTAATTCAGAAGACTCTAGCTGAGATTCCACCTGTGACCGGAAGATTTGAGGTCATTAAGACTGAGCATAGTCCCTTCTGTATAGTAGATTATGCTCATAGTCCTGATGGGATACTAAATGTGCTCAAGGGTGCACGTGAGTTAACTAAGGGTAAGGCACGTTTGATTTGTTTATTTGGTTGTGGTGGTGACAGGGATATAACTAAACGTCCAAAGATGGCTAAGATAGCCTATGAACTTGCAGATTTTGTTTATGTCACTTCTGATAATCCTAGAAGCGAAGACCCAGATCAAATTATTGCTGATATATTGACGGGTATGCCTGATCTAAATAAAGTAAAGGTCATCGCTGATCGTAGACAGGCTATTCAGGAAGCGGTGCACAATGCTAGTGCTGATGATGTATTGGTGGTGGCAGGTAAGGGACATGAGGATTACCAGATATTGAAGGATAGAACCATACACTTCGATGACAGAGAGCAGGTTAGAGAGGCAATAGCACTAATTTAGATAAGGTTAATAATCCTCTCTCCTTGGATAAAAAATATCTATGATTTTACAATCAGTAATTGCTTTGCCAGCATGTATAGACTGCGATTTGATTACGGCTAGATCACCAGCCCCTAAAATTTTGGTCTCTCCATCAATAGTTAGCTCAAACTCTCCTTCGATAAGATTGCTAATTTGCTCGTGAATATGACTATGCTCGGGGAGTGGTGAATCTGCTTTAACAGTCCAATAGACTATTGTCATATGTTCACCATGTATGATCTGAGCAAAGTACCCAGGAATAATTTCTTTAATAGCGACTTCGGGGAAATTTATAAATCCGAGCTTATGCATTTTGTGAATCTCTAAGATTAGTTTATCATGGCTTTAGTTGTCAATTAAATTGCCATATGTAAACTCGCATTAGCTTTTCGTGGTGTTTCTATTTCATGATCTTGCTTCTCTTCCTGTCTAGCATTTCTGTCCGTAGACATGCTTGACCAAAGCACCTCAGCGACAGTGTTTAGAGCAGTCTTAGCATGATTGAAGATCTCATTAGCATCTGAACTTTGGTTCATCCAACGCTGCATGAAATCCATCATGCTAGGGATGAGATAGAATGAACCGACTAATTTTTCTTTACGTCTTTCTGCCGGATCAGTTTTAGATGAGAAGAATATGATGCTCAAATCACCCAATAATCCACCTGCAGAGCGTGTTGAACCAAATAGCTTCGCCATAGGTGAATCTAGGCTATTGCGAGCAAATAATAATGCAGGAATTGCTCCAAGAATCATACCAGCAGCACCAAGTAAAGTAATGGTCAATTCTGTACGCTCTCTAATATGAACCCCTTGCACCAAATCTTTCATCATGGATTTAAAGCCATCAATCACTTTACGATTGTTTACAGCAAAACCATCTTCTGCAAGAAGCACACCAGTACGCTTACTCATGTGTTCCAGCACTACATTGACACCTGATGATAGACCATAGGCTAATTGGAAGTTACAGAAAGGTAGAAAAGGTAAGAATAAAGTTGGCATCACTCTCGCTACAGCTTCAAACAACCTTTTACCTTTTAATGCTTCTAGGGCTGTATGAATTTTTACCAAAGGTACTCCCCAACGGGAGAAGCTGATAGCTGACTCTTTAATTTTGCTACTGATTTTTTGAGGTACTAATGATACGAAGGGTAGCATTGCTCCAAGAGAATGCAGAATAATGGTTGCCCAGTTAAACCAAGTTGGATAATTTTTCCGAATGTATAATCCTAAGTTTTTTTCTACGGGAGCTTCTTCGTCGTTATTGTTTAGTGTCTTCTTGGTGCTATGCAAGTTTTCGAGTTCATTTGTTCTGCGTTCAATAGAACTAGGTGCGTTTAGCTCTTGCTCCAATGCAATATCTGGCTTGCTCTGTGGCACGCCAGCACTTGGCCCAAATGGCCGTATAGGAGTCTCGGGGAGACTCTCTTTAGCTATTGATTCGATCATTTAATACGTATATAGCTATACGTATTGTACATAATAGCAAAAATTACCCTGAAAGGTAAAAACCCTCTAGATTCCTATAGGTTTATGCCCTTTGATGCTTCTAGTCCAGGTCCCTACGGTACGGCTAAAGAGTATTTTACGATAGGTAATCATAATAATAAAAGTCCAAGTAAATGTTATATAAGCTATGCCAATGAAGGAATTGACTAGTGCTTCTGGGATTTTCTGTCCCTTGTAAATCCGAAGTCCGTTGAATAGAGAATTGCCAAGAATAAAAGACATACCTATAGAAAGTAACATGAGGAAGCTTATATAAGTTTCTCTGCCACTACAGAAGCGAATCACCTCATATATTACATCCAGAGATAACCAGAGCGGAATGCTAAACTCACCAAGAAAAACAAAACTATCAAAAATTTGGTTCAAAGTTAGATTACCTGGTTCCATTAACTGCAAGAAATAATTCAAGTATCTTCTCATGCTACCTTCAGCCCAACGTCGTCTTTGTTTGATAAATCCCTGAATGCTTGTTACAGCCTCTTCGTAGACTTGGTTCTCTGGGCTGAAACGGATATCCCAACCATTGACATGTAGCGAAGTAGATAAATCTAGATCATCAGTGAGAGTTTCTTCGTTCCATCCATCTACATCTTCTAATGCACTACGTTTAATTAATTGTCCATTACCTCTTAATTCAACTGAACCTCTAATACTATCTCTGCCCATCTGCAAGTAAGTATCCATGGCATATTCATGCAACTGTTGTCTAGCAAGGAAGTTATATTCAGGATTAGAGATGACCTTCTGAGCCTGAACAGCAGCTACTAGAGGATCATCTAAGTAACTAACAATATTGCTTAAGAACTCAGATCCAATTCGGGCATCAGCATCCAGGACGCATATCACTTCGCCATTGGATACTTTCAGAGCGTCATTTAAGGCAGCTGCCTTACCAGGGAAAGCATCTTCATGTCTATTGATTACTATAATTTTACCGTCAGACTTAGCTGCAACAGCCTCTATAATTTCACGAGTGTTGTCAGTACTTCTGTCATTAATGATATAAATTTTGAGATTAGGGTAAGCAACTTTCTCGAGTAAATATTCTAGAGTGGCACCTATGACACTCTGCTCATTATGAGCCGAAATAAAAATATCTATTGAAGGTTGGTAAGTGCCACTTAATTCTCTTGGATTCCTTCGGCGATGTGATTGTGCGAAGAAAATAAATACGGCATGAATCACCATTATCAGGATTACCAAACCTAAAAGTGTTAGAGATACATCTGAAGGTAATTTGACTAAAATTTGATTAGGTACGAATTCTTCTAATGCTTTAATGAATAACCAGATACCACCAATAATTCCAAACAGTAAAAACCTATCACGATTGTTACCCTTCCAAAAATTGAAAATTTTCAATTTTCTTGACTGGAGCTTTTTCTTTTTTTTGCTATTTACGATGCTCATTTTTTATCTCTGCTACCATTTCTTTGATTTTTGGATAATTTGGTAACCAATAACCTTTCTCTCCAAAATCTCCAGGTACTATATAACTTTTAAAACTCCATTTACCTTGAATGCTGACATCATTGTTTTTGCTCTGAATCAATAGAGATCTTAGCAAAATTCCCAGTTTAAACATCTGTTTAAAGCTCATATCGGTAATAAAGGTTTTATTCGCTTTTGACAATATTGTGGGCATTCTAAACACAGTTTGAGGTTCAGTAAGCTGTTTAACAGCGGCTCTAAAGAAGATATGCTGTCTTTGTATTCTGCCAATATCACCATCTGTTTTGGATCTGTATCTCAGAAAATTCATTAATTTTTTACCGTTCATTGTTTGCAAACCAGGTTCGATTTCTATATGAAGGTTGGCACTATAGTCGTGATATGACATCTTTTGTGGCACATAAATTTTAATCTCCCCCATAGCATCAATGAGATCTATTACTGATTTGATACTGAAAACCACGACATGATCTATATCTATATCTAGGAGTTTCTTGACAGCACGCTTGGTTAATCTATAGCCACCAAATTGATTTGCAGAATTGATTTTGTGTGTTTTAAGTTTTTTTAGTTCGACGTAGGTATCTCGTGGAATACTTATTACCGATACTACTTTGCTATATGGATTAACATAAAGTAGCACTATTAAATCTGATCTACCATTCCAACCTTCTAATTTACCTGGCACTAGAGAGTCAACACCAAGTATGAGAATAGATAGAGGTCTGTTAATAGTTTTAAACTCTTCTTTTTTGATTTCCTTGAGCTCAAGCTTGTTTTTTTGCTCCGCATAGATAAAGAAAGCAGCCCCAAACATTAGCCCCAGGCAGATAAAGAAAACAATGATTTTGCCAAGATATTTCATTACTACAAGTCAAAAACTAATAAGCTCGCTATAATGTATTTAGCATGAAACTCGCTCGCTTTAAGCTTTTATTATTATTTATATTTCTCTCGTTGTCACTAAGTTCTTGTGCAGATCTTAAGGCAATAATGGGCATTGTGGAACCGAATAAGGATTTCCCGCCAGGAGAGTATGTTGGTATAGCTAGAGAGATTAAACCTGGAGAGCCTGAGCCAGAATCAGTTCCTGAAGTGCCACCAGTACCTACGCCGCCAGCAGTCTTAGAAGTGAATGGCAGTACCATTAATGGTGCCACTGCTCAAGCTACAGCTCCAGTTCCAACTAAGCCCAAAGGTGACACTATCAAGATCACTTTTTTACCTAGAAACGGTAATGTAGATGGTATCGGTGTATTGTTATTCCACAATAACAGCGAGAGATTTTATTGGAGAAACGATGGTAACAATGCCAACGCTTGGAACATACTTTTTAATAAGGACCAGAACTTATACACCAATATCCAAAATAATTTTAAGTTTGATGGTTTGATTACGGCAAGTGAAGTTGAGAATAAGCTAGTTGGAAGACTGCATCTCAACTATGATTCAGCTGAGAATGATTATTACGTCGAAGCTTCTCAGAATTTCAAACCAGAAATTATTCCTGGTAAGGAGGCTATTAGTATTAAAGCTGGTGATCCTTTGGTCATAGATGTAGCTAAGATTGGCAGTGATGAAGAAGCTTTGCAAGTAACCTTGAAAGCTACTACTGCTGGCACTAATTTTGAAACTCAGCTACCGATACAGAGTATTGCTAAGACTGATAAAGGTACTAAGATGACTCTGACCACTGATAAACAATATGCTAAAGGTGATTATAGTTTATGGATAACTAGGTCTGCTGAGCATAAGAGTAATAAAGTACCAATTAAAATAATTTAGATTTTCAAACTTGTTTTGAAATTGTCCAGAACAAGGCATGTGAGTCCCGAGCCACCGGAGTTGACTTTACTCGTCAATGAGGATGGCGAGGGGCTCGCATAACACAGTTATGGGCAATTTCGGAACAAGTTTGATGCTATTATTAAGATGCTTATGAAGATAGCAGTAGTAGGGTGCGGCCATTGGGGCAAGAATTTAGTTCGTAATTTTTACGAGCTTGGAGTGCTTGCTATGGTTTGTGATCAAAATGCTAGTAGTTTAGAGTATGTAAAGAACCATCACCCACGAGTAGAGATTACGGATTCTTTCGATGATTTAATTGATAGGGATGATATTGATGGTTTAGTTATAGCTACTCCATCTAGTAGTCATTATAAATTAGCTAAGCGTGCTTTAATTGCTGGTAAGAATGTCTACGTAGAGAAACCTCTGGCGCAGAATCTTAACGAGGCAGAAGAATTGCATCATCTTGCTGAAGAAAGAGATCTGGTGCTTATGGTAGGGCACTTACTTCTTTATCATCCTGCTGTAAACAAACTTAAGAGTCTAATCAGTTCAGGTGAACTGGGAGAAATAAAATATATTAATTCTGATAGGAGAAACTTCAATCGTAATCAGCGACGTGATTCTAACGTTATGTGGGATTTGGCGCCGCATGATTTATCGGTGATGTCTTACTTAATATCGTCTGAGCCTGATGAGATACTTAGTGTCAGAGCTTGGGCAAGTGTTGATGAAGTTGTAGATGTGGTGCATATTGATTTGGTGTTCCCTAATAGTATTGGTGCTCATATTCACAACAGTTGGCTTGATCCACAAAAACAAGCATTACTAACTGTTAATGGTAGTAAGAAGACTGCTGTATTGAACGATACTTTTAAGGACAATAAGCTTGAGATCTATTGTCGTAATGCTGATGGTTCACTTACTGTGGAGAAACCTGTTTATTCTAATGATGAACCACTCAGATTAGAGTGTAAACATTTCTTAGATTGTATAGAACATAAAGCCAGACCTATGAGTGACGGCATGAATGGCTCTCAGGTAGTGAAATACTTAGAACAATGCCAAAACATGATGTCCGTAGGTCACCTCAGTCCAGTATGAAAAAGTTAGCTTTAATACTTACTATTTTAGGCGTAGGATCTAGTATAGGTGTGTATCTTGGTAAGAATTATCAGTACGAACATTATGCTATAGAGCCTAAATCTGACAGAGTCAAGGTTTATAAAATTAATCTCAATTTAGCAACTGAACATGAGTATGATAATTTACCTGGTATTGGTCCAAAATTGGCTCAAGAAATTATTAGGGATCGTAAAATTAATGGGCGTTTTAACAGCGTCGAAGATATTAATAGAGTTAAAGGTATAGGCGATAAGAAGTTTCAGAAGATAGAGCCATATTTGACAATGGAAGTACAGTGATTCTAAATGCTTTTCATTAATCTGTGACTTTCACAACTTGCATATATTGGAATTGAGAGAATCCCATTCTCATATTCAAGCTTGCGGCTAGATATTCTCACACCAAACTTAGGCTTATACTCTTGCATATAAACATGTAGACTCTTGAGTTTACCTGTCTTACCTGCTTTCACTTCCAGTGGATAAATTTTATTCTTAGAGCTGAGCAGATAATCTATCTCTGCAGTGCCTGTTTCAAGTCTCTCCCAATAATAAAGTTTAGCTTCTTGATAACTTGGAAAGGTAGTTAATAACTCTTGTCCTACAAACTGCTCTGCGATGGCGCCATCGAATTTATCATGCGCACTCTCCTCTAGTAAGAATTTATCCAGATCAAGATTAGAGCTAGAGTTCATAAGTCCAATATCAAGAAACAATGCCTTGAAATGTTTCTCGGAAGCAGAGACTCCTAAGGGCAGATCATTACTGGCTCTTTGAATTTTATTACATACCCCGGCTTTAATTAGAAGTTCTAGAGCAATTCTCATATCTCTAGATTTAGCTTCTGGGTATACATTTGCATATTTGAATTTTTTGGAAATTGATTTAGGTACATAATCAAACACTGCCTCCAGATCATCATGCCTGCTGGCTTTAGCGTATTTTCCAAAATCCTTCTTGTAAGTTTGTAATAGTCGGTAGTGAACTTCACGTACTTTACTGAATCCCCTATCTAGGTCTTCTTGATTGTTTATGTAAGCTTGTGCTGCACTAGGCATGCCCCCTACTAAGTAATAGGCTTCTAATTCTTTAAGTAGCCTTGCATGAATAATATCATCACTACCTTCTTCTAGATTAAGATTGTGAATGTAGTCAATCAGGGAATTTTTATTTTGTGCTTTTAGAAATTCATAGAATGACAATGGTTTCAGAAATTTAAAAGTAATTCTACCCACTGGCATTTTGAAGTCTTCCGAATTCAGAGCGAACTCTAATAGTGATCCAGCTGCGATGATGTGCAGCTGTGGTATTTCTTCATGAAAATACCTTAGTGCTTGAATTGCTTCTGGGCATTCTTGAATTTCATCAAAAAATATCAAAGTTTTACCAGGTTCGATTTTTATATTTTTATCTAGGGATAATGCTGTAAGAAATTTATGAGGGTCTAAGTTGTTCTTGAAATAATTTTTGTAATCTTTATCTAATTCAAAATTGATCTTGATGAAATTGGAGAAATTATTTCTCGCAAATTTTTCTACGATATAAGTTTTCCCAATTTGCCTTGCTCCTCTTATGAGTAGAGGAGTTCTGCTAGAAGAATTTTTCCATTCAGCTAAATCAGCCTCAAAATATCTAAACATGTAAATATTGTACCCAATTTTGTAATTTTATGTAAAAATAACCTGTTATTTTAGTAAATTTAGGTAAAAATCGCAGGGTGTTTTAGTGGTTTTATGCAAAAATTAATAGTTCTTGAAAAAGGCAGTAATCATTGAAAATGTTATATAAACAGGTAAATAGTTACAGATTCTAAATCGACTCTCCTGAAATACTATGTGAAACCTGTTGCCCAGGCTACAATATTCATGATGCTTACCTTCCAACAAATCATTTTCACTCTAAACAAGTTCTGGTCAGATCAAGGCTGTATTATTATGCAACCTTATGATATAGAGAAAGGTGCAAGCACTATGAATCCAGCAACTTTTCTCCGAGTACTTGGTAATAAACCGTGGAAGATGGCTTGTATAGAACCTTGTCGTAGACCGACAGATGGTAGATATGGTGAGAACCCTAATCGTCTGCAGCATTACTTTCAATATCAGGTGATTCTTCAACCTAATCCAGCAAATACTCAAGACTTATATTTAGATAGTTTGCGTGCGCTTGGTATCAAGCCCTTAGAGCATGATATTAGATTTGTTGAGGATAATTGGGAGAGTCCTACTTTGGGAGCTTGGGGATGTGGTTGGGAAATATGGCTCAACGGTATGGAGATTACTCAGTTTACTTACTTTCAACAGGCAGGTGGTATCGAGATTAAACCAGTGGCAGCAGAGCTAACCTATGGTTTAGAGCGCATAGCCATGTATCTTCAAGAGGTTGATTCAGTGTTTGATCTAATTTGGCATGAGCATGATGGTGCAGTGGTTAAGTATACTGATATATACAAGCGTAATGAGTTTGAGCAGAGCAAGTATAACTTTGAGATCAGTAGTGCTGATCGTTTGCAGGATTTATATCGTAATTATTTTCAAGAAGCACAAACTTGCTTAGAGGCTGGTTTATCTATACCGGCTTACGACTATGTCCTTAAGTGTTCACATACTTTTAACTTACTTGATGCAAGAGGTGCTATTAGTAAAGATGAAAGACAAAAATTTATTCTTGAAATTAGATCACTAGCAGAGAGAGTAGCTAGAATCCATGTAGAAAGCAATAAAACCGTTTCAGTATAGGTTTTTTGTCACTTATATCATTTGGTTTACGTGGACCGAAGAAGAACATTAAATAGAAACCTAATGCTAGTAAGATACATAAAAGAACTATATCTTTAAATGTTTCGCTCTCTATGAGTGTTTCCATTAATTCTCTCCTCTTCGTCTAATAAAACATTATAACTTACATCAATCAAATAGTTAGCAAAGGCTAAGAATGCTAAGGCGGCCAAGAGCCTAATAAAGAAAACCTTATTCAATATGAATTCTGCTAGATAAATATTCATAAAAAATGCTCCACTAAATGCAGCGCAGGCATAACCTAAACTCCTGTATACTTCTGCTCTATGAATTTCTGATTTTCGATAATTCATTATAATGAAAATTTTGACAAGCCCAGTACGAGAATGAAAGGGGTCAAAAGTCCCCTGAAGTTTTTCCGATTTGCTAGTAAAGACAAAGGTTTTGAAAATCCGACTTTAATAACAAGTGATTGAAGGGGGTCAAAAGTCCTTTCTAGGTTAAGGATTCCATTGCCAGAAACAGGAATTCGTCTTACATTTAACATAGGTGCTTAATTTAATTAATCATAACAAGAATAAAAAACCACCAGTTCAGTTAGTCTCTGAGTATGATTTTTATTCATTCACAGAGTCGGTTTATTACCATGCCCATAAACTTTTAGGGGTAGCGGAGAAAACTATTAAAGGAGAGCGCGGTGTTTTATTTACGCTTTGGGCTCCTAGGGCTAAGGCAGTAAGTATTGTTGGAGATTTTAATAACTGGCGTATCAATGCTAATCCAATGCAACGAGCTCGGCAGGATAATGCAAGTAAGGGGTACACCAATACCATGGGTGATGGTCTATGGACCTTATGGCTAGCTAATCTCAAGCCTGACCTGGCTTATCAGTTTGCCGTTCACTTAGATGATACTAAGGTTGAGTATATTAATGATCCTTGTGCTAAACAATTGCAGTTTAGATCTAAAAGATTAGCATCAATATTTAAGCATAATGAATATCAATGGTCTGATCACGACTGGATTAATAGGCGAGAAGCTGATGAACTTTCAATTAAACCTATTTCGATCTTAAGTTTTGATTTCTCCAGTGATAAAAGTTCTCACAAAACTTATCAAGGCTTGGCAAAGGCTCTGGTAGAGCGGGCTAGGGATGGAAGTTTCACTCATATCTTATTCAGCTCATTAGTTGAAGAGATCATAGATTTAACAGACTCTGTAAATAATATTAGTAAGGATTATTATTATTTCGCTGCCAAACATGTATTGGGTGATCCAGAAGATTTGAAGTGCTTAGTGGATTATTTACATGTGAATAACATTGGAATAATTTTAGAGTTAGCTTTCTTTGATGCAAGAGTAGATTACAATCGTAAAACTACCACTAATCTTTTGATATCTAGTGCCATCTATTGGTTGGAAGAATTTCATATAGATGGTCTGCAATTTACTACTAGGGTCAATGAAGCTACTAAGGTTATTAGTTACAAGAATGACGATGTGATTGATTTTATTAAAGTGCTGAACGAATCAATTCATGCTAGATCTAAGGGTGTGATTACTATTGTGGATGACGATAGTGGCATGCCAGATATTTCTAAGCCTACATATATAGCAGGATTGGGCTTTAATCTGAGCATCTCTAATAATTTTAGTAATAGCCTCAATTCATTTGTTGAACTGGGTTCACTCGATACCATCAGTGCTTCTTATAGTTTTGCTGAGAATCAAATCCTCAGTCTTAAAGATCCAGATCTAGCCAAGATAGATACTAATTCTTTGAAAATATTATTTGCTTACTTTTTTACCTATCCTGGTAAGAAGATGATCGATATAGAATTATTGGATAATATTATTTCCTCATCTCAAGTCTCTAATAATTTTTTAGAAGAGTTCTTTTTTAGTAGTCCGTGTAGGTTTCTGGGATTGGATTGGACTAGCGATGTAATTGATTTAATATCTTATATCCGTGATCTAAATGACATTTATGCAGAAGAAGAAGCCCTTTCTGGGACTGATTTTAAGGATACTTGCTTTGAATGGGTAGATTATGCTGACCCAGAATTGATAAGCTATTTACGTTGGTCAAGAGATTATAAGGACGTGATTTTGGTTGTAATTAATTTAGCTAATGAGAATATTAATCATCGCTCTATTGGAGTACCTAGACCTGGCCTATATCTGCAAATTTTTAATAGTGATGCTATTCAATATTGTGGTTCTGGCTATGGCAACGATGATGGTTTATATAGTTCTCATGTTCAAGCACATAACAGACCATATAGTTTAGTGATGGACCTTGCTGCTAAGTCGGTCGCTGTGTTTAAGTTGCATGAATAATAATTCTAAAATTCTTCGCTATTCATTGCTTTCATTAATTATGATTGTTGGTGTAACTACGCTAACGACTTTGTTGAGTGTGAGGTCTTGGTATCAACCCAGTGTTAAGCTTAATGAGCCTAGTCCAGTAACGATCATTCTTGATAAGGATGTTGAGGTTATAGATAGAATTGCTACTAATGAAGCTAAGGAGAAAGCTCGTTTAACTGCTCTGAAATACGCCGGTGATAAGGATATACTCGAAGTCGATCAAGAGGCATTTAAGACTAATCTTGAGAATCTAAAATTTATAGTTCATTTCATTAGAGATGAAATGAGTATTAGTAAGCCTTCTCCAGATCCACTAAATACTAAGGTAAGTTTGGAGACTCAGCTTTATCTTCTTGGAATTGATGACGGAAAGTTTAATCAGGTAATCTTGAGCACCAATTTATCTGAATTGATTGATGATCCTAATAAGGTTATAGAGATTTATGCATTGACTGAAATCGAGAGAAAATTATTTTTTCAGGCTCTGGCTCAAGAGCGTGAAAAGAGAAAGAGAATCGAAGAAGAAAAAGCTGCTTTAGGAGGATCGTTTTTTGAGACGATCAAGCGCATAGACTATGAAAGCCTTTTTGTGAAAGCTTTTGCGATTCAAAAGAAACTATTAGACTTGGGCTATGTCAGAGGGCTTTCAAGAAATAAAATTCATGAAAACATTCGAATTCTATATCCCGGGTTGAACTATGTTGAACTTAGTTTGATCGAGAAATTGATAGATAGGTCTACCTTCCCTAATATGGAAATCGACTGGAAGAAATTACGTGAGATTGAGAAAGATGCTATGAATGCAGTTCCTCCAGTCATGATTCAACTTAAACAGGGGTCTTTGATTGCGTCTAAGGGGAGGATTGTAAATTTAGAGAGCTTCTACTATTTAAGTGATTTAAATATGTTGAATGCTGAACCTGATTGGAAGGAAATTTATAACAATTTTGTACTTATCACTTGTGCAGTTTTGCTCATAATACTGTTTAATCTTATTACTAAATATAAAAATTATTCTATTAAACAAGTGACAATGATGTTCTTGATACCCATCGCAGCATCTGCGATTATCGCCCCGATTGCGATTTGGGGTGTTAATAAATTACCGCTGGTACCTTTAGCGGCAGTCTCTATATTAATGACAATATTCTATTCACCAAGCATGGCAGGGATTGTGATTCTGTTAATGAGTTTCTTTATGGCTAAGACTGTTGACATGAATTTTTGGCAAGTATTGCCGCATTTCGTTGGCTCAATATATGCAATATTTCTTGTGAGAAGAGTACATCAGAGAGAGGATCTTACTAATGCTGGCACTCAGATTGCTATAGTACAAGTGGTTGTTTTTCTCTTAACAGTGATGCTTGCTGTAGATGATTTTGAGGTAACTACGGTTCTGATTATTGCTTGTTTTTATGCCATTAGTGCAGTGGCTTCAGGTTTCATTTCACTTGCTGCCTTACCTTACTTCGAATCAGGACTCAAGCTACTGACTCCTTTTAAGCTTGCTGAGCTTGCTAATCCTAACCAACCTTTGCTCAAAAAGCTTAAAGAGATGGCTCCAGGTACCTATGCTCATTCTATAAGTGTATCTAGGCTGTCTGAGGAAGCTGGCAATATGCTTAGTTTGAATACTGATCTTATTAGGGTTGGTTTACTTTATCATGATATAGGTAAGGTATATGCCCCTGATTATTTTATCGAAAATACTCTTGGCAAACCCAATCCACATACGACTCTGGATGATCCGAAGAAGTCGGCTGAAATAATTTTGGCGCATGTCCCTGAAGGAATTAAGCTTGCCAAGAAATATAATTTACCTCAAGAGATTGCTGATTTTATTCCAATGCATCAAGGTACTACTATTACTAATTATTTTTATTACTTAGCTATTGAAAAGTATGGTAAGAAACAAGTTGATCCGGATGATTATCGCTATCCTGGTCCCAGACCGAATAGCAAGGAGACTGGAGTCGCGATGCTTGCAGATAGTACTGAAGCAGCACTTAGAAGTATCAAGGATATCGCTGATGAAAAGCAAGCAAGTGAGATGATCTATAAAATTATTAATGCCAGGGTTGATGAGGGAGAACTTTCTAATACTGGATTAACCAAGTCTGACTTAGATAAAGTTGCTAATGCTTTCATGAATGTTTGGCGTTCACAGAACCATGAACGTGTAAAATACCCTAACTAAGGGGCTCTGTAACCCTTGTTGGCTAATATGCTAATATAGATACTCATGTGTGGAATTATTGCTTACATAGGTAATAAAAATGCCAAAGATATATTGATACATGGGCTCAAATCCCTTGAGTATCGTGGCTATGATTCTGCCGGTATTGCTTTACTTTCTGACAGTACTATTGAGATAGTTAAGTCTCAGGGCAAGATTAGTAATTTAGAAGAGAAAATCATGGCTGCAAGCAAGCAAACAGCGATAGCTTCTAATGTTGATAGAGAAAATCCATCAAGTAAATTTAGTTCTTTGGTTAATGAAAGATTAGCCAGAGCAATTGAATCTAGTTCATGTGGTATTGGGCACACGCGTTGGGCGACTCATGGAGCACCAAATGATATCAATGCTCATCCTCATCAAGATTCAAGTCTTAGTATTGCTTTAGTGCATAATGGCATTATTAAAAATTACCTTAGCCTTAAGCATGAACTAGAGGCAGAAGGAGTAGAGTTTAGATCAGATACAGATACAGAAGTGATTGCACAGCTTTTTGCAAAGAACAGATCTAGCAGTGAAAATGATCTAAGCGCTTTAAGAAAAACTATCACTAGACTTGATGGTAGTTATGCTTTGGCGATTCTTATTAGTAATGAACGTAAGATTCTTGTTGCTAAGAATCAATCACCGTTAGTGATTGGCGTGGGTGATGCTGAGAATTATATAGCTAGTGATAGTAGTACGGTGTTGCAATATACTGACAAAATACTTAAATTGCAAGATATGCAAGTTGCTGAAGTAACAGCTTTCGATATTAAGATCGAGAACGGCAATGGCACTAAAGCGAAGATTGAAATTCATCAATCAGTGCAATCGGCATCTATACTTGAGAAAGGGCCTTATAAACATTTCTTGCTTAAGGAGATTAATGAGCAGCCTGCAGTAACTAGTTTAATGCTAGATCAATGTATTCATGATCCAACTAAACCGATTGCTGGTTTTGAGAATCTTGATATTGATTTTAAGACCATTGACAGAATATTGTTTACGGCTTGTGGTTCCGCTTACCATGCAGCTTTGCTGGGTAAATATCTTATAGAATTATGGTCTAAAACTCCTGTGGAAGTTACTATTGCTAGTGAGTTTTGTACTATGCCGGCGTTGGTGACTAAGCGAGACCTGGTTATAGGTATTAGTCAATCAGGTGAAACTGCGGATACTCTTGCTGCTGTGAAGAACGCTAAGTCTGCTGGTGCTAAAGTTATGGCTATAACTAATAAAGTTGATTCTGCTATCTATGATTTATGTAAGCCTAATAATTATGTAACTCCAGCAGGGATAGAGGTCTCTGTGGCTTCTACTAAAGCATTCACCTCACAAGTCTTAGCATTATATTTGCTGGCAATTAAGATTGCAGAAGATAAGCTGGGAGCGGATCTTAGCCAGGCTAAGCATGAACTTAGATCTTTGCCATTAATTATTGATCAGGTGATAGAGAGGGCTGATACTTACCACAAGCAATTTTTGAAGTATTCTAATTATAGAGATTTCTTATTCTTGAGTAGAGGAGTGAATTACCCTATTGCTTTAGAAGGTGCACTAAAACTTAAGGAGCTAAGTTATATTCATGCTACTGGTTACCCTAGTGGTGAGATGAAGCATGGTCCTATCGCTATACTTGATCAAAATGTTCCTGTTCTAAGTATTGCTATCAATGGAGAAACTGAGCTAGAACAGATTGTATACAAGAAGACACTTAGTAATGCTGAAGAAGCTAGAGCACGCATGTCACCTTCAATCGTGATAGCTTGTGATGATAATAATGATGTGTCAGAGGTTTTTGATGAAGTGATTCGTATTCCTAATATCAGCCAACTCTATAGCCCTATCATAGCCACCGTTCCCTTGCAATTCCTTGCCTACTATATTGCTGAAGATTTAGGTAAGGATGTTGATCAACCGAGAAATCTTGCCAAGTCTGTGACAGTGGAATAACTTCACGTACTATTTCTTGACAAGTCGAATAGAGATCTTTCTTGCTGATAATAAAAACCCCATGTCTCTTTATGAAATGAGAGTTAGTTTCTCTAAGGCTAGCTAGGAGTTTAGGTTCGTCAATCGTCTTATGATCGATAACTGCAATGCCATTGTCCGTAAGGATCTCAGATAGATTTAATATGAGTGCAGAATAATTTTCTATATTCATTTGTGCTAAATCATCAGGTAATTTTGTTTTAGAATTTCCAACTAAAGCTCCTACGGCTATTCGTTTACTGTTTGGAGAAATTTCTGACCAGGTCTTAAGTCCTGATTGAAAGTTTTTGGGGTAATGTATCGTCGATTCGTTGAAATAAATTGCATCAACTTTATCATTACCCATGTTCTCTAATGAGACTGAAAGAAAGCGCCCTTTATTAGAACCAAAATCAAGAAAACTTTGTTTGCTAATCCATTGAATAATATTCTTTTCTGTAATTAATTCGTTAGCAAGACCGAATTCTCTTAGCTGTTCTTCCAATAATTTGGTTAATATCTGAAGTCCAGGGGCAATGAAATAATCAATATTATCCTTGAATTTCAATGTGTTATTTAAGACAGACATGTCTTATTTTCTAATAATTTTGTTAATGTTATGTTAATAGGTATCCTCAGGCAATTTGGTTCAAGTTTCTCCCCCAAATGACCGATATTAGGGATATAGGTCTGGGAGGGTCTTGTTGGGATGAGTAAGGGTCAGGGGATCATAGTTCTTTGTTTGCTGGTACTAAGCATTAGTGCTGCTAGTGCTTTAGTAGAGCTACCTAAGGGTTGGGTTAGAGCTAAATCTAACCCTGATTACGCTTTTTTAGAGAACAATTATTCGCTTGGAGAGGATAACTATAAGACACTTAGTCTTATGGATCTTAAGCTCTATGAGCAAGGTGAATATGACAAGGCTGTGGTTGAGTTGGTTGACTCTTCTGTAATAAGTTCTGTTAGTCCTACATATGATGTGTCACCGGACGCTAGTTCGGTTGTATTCCAAGTGATAGCGAGAGCTGGTGGTGGCTTGCTTGATTCAGTGATATTTATGCATATTCCTGAATCCAAGAAGATTAAAGACCTAGTGCTCAATAATATTTTTACAGATGGTATCTCTAAGAAAAATGAAAATGAAATTTATAAACTAACTAATATTCAATTCAAGAAGGAGAAGAATACTCATTTAGTGATGCTTAGTTACCAGAATTCAAAGGATCATATTGATGTCTCTTATGATACTTTAGCTGCTTGCCCAGTGAATCTAGGTGATGATTTAATTGCTAAGGTTAAATCTTATTACGGAGGTAAATTGCCTGCTAATGCTGAAATCAATTATGGGACCGCTCAGATTGATAATTACGATCAAGAGTTAATTGTTAAATATTCTGCATTGGGTATCAAGCATCGTTTCTTGTTTGATCAAGAATCAAACTTGGTTGCTTTTCAAGAAGAGGACTTTGGCGGTTTAGTACAAAATTTCACTAAGTATTTTAAGTATGGATCTTTAGTGAGTGCGGAGACTTATAACAATAGTGGTAATAAAGTATTCAGTTCATCTTCATTAGATAACTATGCTTATAGTGCTGGTGATATAGCTTACTTCGCTTATGCTAAAGAAGTGTTTAAGCTGATTTATGATGAGAATCTTTTCCGCATCAATCACAGTTACAAGGGCAATCTTAAAGCCTCAGTGGGAGACACGGAAGCAAGAACAAAATTCTTAAATTAGATTCGTCCTGAAATCACTTGTCTTTTTCTTTGTAAACGCCCTGAAGAGTTCCAAATGAACTGACAGTATTCTTGAGAGCTTTAGCTTTGTCTTCTAGGGCTCTTTGCATTTTAGCTTCCTTGTTAGGACTGCGTTCAAAGTTCTTTATGTCTTTATTCAGATCTTCAATATTATTCTGTACATCTTGCTTGAGAGTGCCATATTCAAGGCTGGTAATAGTGTTGCTGACAGTGTTTGAGAGCTTCTCTCTATACTCTTGACTCTTAGGCGAGCTGATGGCGTGTAGCACTTCTTCTGCAAAATCTTTAGTCAGTTGAAAGAAATCACGCATAAGTCTATAAGTATGCTTTACCGTGAAAGGGCTTTGCCCTTTGGAAACTTTCTCTGTGGACAAGCGCTCAAGTGTGGGGTTTAAGTATTCAGCCGTAAGAGTTTCCATCCCTGCTTCTATTTCTAATATTTGTCCACCACCGCTCTCTATATTGGTAATAATTTTGGCTTGTAGAGCGCCTTTGGGAGTAGGGAAGTCCTTGTTAGTGATTAGACCTTTGACACCGACAGTGTTAGTGTTCCCCAGGGGGAATATATCTACGACCTTACCAACCTTGATACCCTTAGCGTAAACAGGAGCACCTTTAGAGAGCCCCTCAATGCTATTAAAGCTAACTATAAAAGTTCTGCCTTCCCTCTGCTTCTTAAAGGTATTCCAAGCAAAGAATATCAAACCAATAATAATCCCCCAATAGATTATTTTGGAAAGTATATTTTTGACAATAGCCCAGATTAATTGCATGAACTAAATTCATTATACTAGGGCTAGCTTTTTTCGCTGAAATTAAGCATCAATAGAGATGTGATATTATGTGAAGCATATCTATGGGCACTATAAATATACAAAAAAGGGCGACTAGATATAGTCAAGTGTTAAAAGAGTCATGTGAAAATCTTAGACTTGCTTTAAGTCCACTTGCTCAATATATTAATGATTTTAAAGAAGAACAACTAGAATCTTGGTTTGATGTTACAGCAGAGCTGCACAAAGCGCCATGCGCTGAAGAATTAGATTTGATAGGAGATTTGATCAAGTTTAGCAATGTACTAAATAATTGTACTAAGTCGATTGTAGATCATGTAGAAGCAATAATAACTGAAGCTAAGAAACGGGGTACTGATAATTTAGATAGTCTTGTGATTTCTCTTATTACTAGAGCTAATAATATTGCATTGAAGTTTTTTGAATTGTCTAAGGCTTTTGATCATGAATCATGTGCGGGAATGTTAAAAGTTCTAGAGTCAGTTGCTAATAAACTACTTGGTAAATCAACTGAGTTTGATGTTGGGCTTGGAAGAAGTTTAGATGATGATGAGGTTGAAGTGGAACCAATAGTAAATTTTAAGGCTGATATAGATAGTGATTTAGAAGAACTATTAAGACCATATACTACAAAGCTTGAGGATGATGAGTCTCCCAGCAAATTATTTGAAAAAATGATTCATTGTTTTCTGGACTTTGGTGATTTAGGTGGACGTAGGTTCAAATTAAAACAATCTTTCCTTGATGAGCATAGTGGATTTTTTCAGGCAGCTGATTTAATGATTAAAAAAATCACGCAGATGTGGTGTGATATAAACTTAAAATTTATAGACTTGTTTGAATGTTCTGCTGAAATACATGAGCCTACTTTACAGCTAATCGCCAAACTTGTTGATTATGAATGGTTAGGATTTAAGGAGCCTGTTGATAATATCCGTGGCATTAGAGACTCTGCATTGTCACAGACAAAGAGAATTTCTACTGCAGATCTCGATGAATCTGGCTGGGATCTTAACCCTCAGACAGTTACTTACTTATTGCATAATGGAGTGTCAGAATAAGGAAATTAATCTACCGACGTTGCCTTGAAATCAGCATCTATAACATCGTCATTAGGACCACCGTTATTAGCTTCTGAACCATGCGCTTCGTTAGCACCGCCATGTTGTGATATAGCTCTATTAAGCTCAGCTATAGCATTCTGGATATCAATAGATTTCTGTCTGATATCTTCTGTAGAGCCGTTATCCTTAATAAGATTACGTAGTGTTTCTGCTTCGCTATGTAACTTGCCAGTTTCATTACCAATAGCATTGGCATAAGGCTTGTCCTTATGTTCGCTGATTAACCTTTCAGCTGCATAAACTAGAGAGTCAGCTTTGTTACGCTCTTCTTGCTGTTCACGGAATTTCTTGTCGTCTTCAGCCTTAGCTTCAGCTTCTTTAACCATCTTATCGATCTCAGCGTCACTAAGGTTAGTAGAAGCAGTAATAGATATCTTCTGCTCCTTACCTGTAGCTTGATCTTTCGCTGATACGTTGAGGATACCGTTAGCATCTATGTCAAAAGTAACTTCTACCTTCGGCGTACCACGTGGAGCTGATGCTATATCATCCAGATGGAAATCTCCTAATAACTTATTCTCAGAAGCTCTAGAACGCTCACCTTGATAGATCTTAATGTCTACGCGGGTTTGATTGTCTTCAGCAGTAGAGAAAGTTTCAGACTTCTTAGTAGGGATAGTAGTGTTACGCTCAATGAGCACAGTCATAACACCACCTAGAGTCTCAATTCCAAGGCTTAATGGAGTGACGTCTAGTAGTACTACATCCTTAACATCACCGGCAAGTACGCCACCCTGTATCGCAGCACCTACTGCTACTACTTCGTCTGGGTTTACGTTTTGGTTAGGTTCTTTACCTGTGATATCTTTTACGATGTTTTTTACAGCAGGAATCCTTGTAGAGCCACCAACTAAAATTACTTCGTTAATATCAGAAATACTTACACCAGCATCTTTGATCGCTTGATTCAGAGGACCTTTGAGCTTGTCAAATAGAGGCTTGCATAAGTCTTCAAACTTAGCACGGTTAATCTTGATCTCTAAATGCTTAGGACCAGTTTGATCTGCTGTGATGAAAGGTAAGCTAACAGTGGTTTCTGTGAGATTTGATAATTCTACCTTAGCTTTCTCTGCAGCTTCTGTGAGACGTTGCAGAGCTTGAGCATCGTTTCTTAAATCTATGCCGTTCTCTTTCTTGAACTCACTTGCGATGTAATCTACGAGAAGATGATCAAAGTCATCACCTCCTAGACGTGAATCACCAGCAGTAGCTTTTACTTCAAATACGCCATCCCCAAGTTCTAGAATTGATACGTCAAAAGTACCACCGCCTAGGTCGAATACTAGGATAGTAGACTCGTGCTTTTTGTCTAAACCATAAGCCAAAGCTGCTGCTGTCGGCTCGTTAATAATTCTCAAAACTTCTAATCCAGCAATTTTGCCAGCATCCTTAGTAGCTTGTCTCTGACTATCGTTAAAGTAAGCAGGTACGGTAATAACTGCTTGTTCTATTTTCTGTCCGAGGTAAGCTTCAGCATCTTCTTTCAACTTGCGCAAAACCTGAGCAGAGATCTCTTGCGGCGAATATTCTTTATCGTCGATCTTAATATTAGTAGAGTTGTTCTTGCCTTGAACCGTGTCGTAGGCTAGGTTTGCTCTGTCCTTAGCAGTTTCATCCCAAGTGTGACCAATAAGGCGCTTAGCACTGTAAATAGTGTGCTTAGGCTTAAGAACCCTTTGACGCTTTGCAATCTGTCCTACTGATTTGTCATTACCTAGGAAAACTACAGACGGAGTAGTACGCGCACCCTCTGAATTGGGTATTACTGTCGGCTGTCCAGCCTCCATAATCGCCATACAGGAGTTAGTTGTACCTAAGTCTATACCTAATATCTTGCCTTTTTTACTTGCCATAATTAGGACTCATTATAGCAGAAGCGGTTTCTGACAGTATCATACTAAAGTTTAAAAAATGCTGACTACTTATCTGCTTAAATGTAACTATTTTAGTTATCGCAGGACGAAACGTATATTACTCATTAGCTTAAACTCGCTATGCTAAGATCACTTGCATTATGTCAAGAAAAGAAATTAATCAAGCAACGATCATAGGCAGAGTTGGAAAAGATCCAGATTTAAGATATTTTGAGTCTGGCACTAGTAAGGCAAGTTTTTCGATAGCGGTTAATAGACCCACTAAGAATAAAGAGACAGATTGGTTTGATATTGTACTTTGGGGTAGACAAGCTGAGATAGCTGGTGAGTATGTGCGTAAAGGTTCACTTGTAGGTATAGTTGGGCAGCTCGATTGGGAGTCATGGAATGATAAGACTAGTGGTGAGCTTGTAGTTAAGCCTGTTATAGCTGCTAGTGATTTGAGGCTCATGGGCTCTAAGTCAGATAGCGCTGCTAATAACTAGGCTCCCATTAATAGAGTTTTTAAGGCTCGGCTTTTTTGTGCTTGTTCTCTGCTTGTAGGTTTGAGTTGAGAGACTTCACTCTCCTCTCTTTCTTTAAGTAGATTTTCAAATGCTTGTTTTAGGTCGTCTATAGTTAGATCTGTATCCTTATGATCTATGCTTCCTGGTGCTAATCTTTCCTCTGCAATAAAGAAAGCAGCCTTAACTCCTGACTCGATATCACGTCCAGTGAAGTCGGAGAAAGTTTTCTCGAGTAATTCTTTTAGTTTAGTTTCCTGATCTTTGATCTTTGTTATGCGTTCTTCGTTTAATCCAAAATCTTTGAGTTTGCGATAAAGAATTGCTAATTGCATATTGAGATTGGGAGCTGGTACATGACAGAGGATGGCACGACTCTTGATAGCGTTATCAATTGAGTTTGCAGTATTAGTAGCGAGAATAACTTTTACTGAGTCTCTATATTCGTTGAAATTTTGGATAAAGGTATTAGTGATTTTGTTTTGACTGATGAGCCCACCACTGTTGCTGTTCTCTGGACGCGGCATGAGCAGCGCATCTGCTTCATCAAAGAATAAGTATGCCCCAAGTTTTTTGGCTATCTTGAACTGAGTTGCAATTCGTTTTTCAGATTCTCCTATCCATTTAGATTCAATATCATTTACATTAACTTTTATAAGTGGTTTCTTGGTAATGCTCGAGATGCCTTCGGCGATGGCAGATTTACCTGTCCCTGGTGGTCCGTGTAATATCAGTAGATTGCCACTGCTAGTACCCACTGATTTAGCTAGAGACTCAGTCTGCAAGCTGGATTTATAGCCAAGGAATTGTTTTATTTTATAGAACAATCTGCGTTTAGTCTCACTGTCAAAAATCAAATCACGATTGAGATCTACTTTACTTTGATGGTCCTGATTTTCTTCCTTCTTCCTTGATAACCAAGGTACTACCATTTTGCTGTTGAGCTTGGTGAGTATGGGAGGGATTAGTGAATAGAGTATGGAAGTTACAATTCCTGCGCCAGACATCATTGTCATCGCAAGAATTCCCAGACCAATTGCTGGAGAAAGGTTATCCATAAGTTTGGTGAACTCATTATCAAAAACATTTAGAGTTGTTTTGTAAAATTTTTGACCTGGGTTAGATTGTGATTTTGGTGTTTCTAATTTTTGTTCGCTTAAAGATGCGAAGTCATGTTTTTCTGTATTAGTTTTTTCTGTGGCATTGGTTGGCGTTTCTTGACTAGGCGTTGATCCTTTGGCCTGTGTATTAGGAGCGGGTTGAGTACTAGGAGTACTAATATTGGAATTAGTTATTGAATTAACCAAGATGGTAATAAAGTAATTTAGCTTTAATAGCTAAATTATATGTTATTACGTAATAATAAGTCAAGCTGCAATAGCTACTGCCATAACCATAGTATCCTCATGGCTTATAGAGATTTTGATTTCACTAATATTCTTGCTTTGGGCGAGTTTTTGGGCTTTAGCAGAAAGTTTAGCTGAGGGAGAACCACTAATGGGGTCCTTAAATATCTCTAGATCTTGGAAGCTGAGTTCCTTGCCAATACCAGTACCGAATAGTTTGGCGATGGCTTCTTTGGCTGCAAACCTTCCTGTAAGGCGATGTATGAGCCCAAGTTTCCCAGTACTGTTTTCTAATTCTTGGATCTCATTTTCAGTAAGAATACGCTTGAGGAATTTACGCCCGAAACGCTTATAAACATTCTCGATACGTTTTGGGTTACATAAATCTGTGCCGATGTACATTAGACGATGATTATAACAAGAGTGTCACCGCTTCTGCTGCGATACCTTCTTCTCTGCCTGTGAAACCTAGTTCCTCAGTGGTGGTAGCCTTGACGCTGACTTGGCTAATATCGAGATCTAATGCCTGAGCGATATTGGCGCGCATGGCATCTATATATAATCTAAGCTTGGGCTTCTGGGCAATTACGGTTGAATCAATATTAGAGATACTGTAGCCGTGATGTTTAAGTAAATCTCTTACGTATGCTAAGAAAACTAAACTAGAGACGCCGGCATTGGCTGGATCGTTGTCAGGGAAGTGCATTCCGATGTCACCGAGTGCAGCAGCGCCTAATAGTGCGTCTACTATGGCATGCACCAGCACGTCAGCGTCAGAGTGACCTGCAAGTAATTTATCGTGAGGAACAGTGACACCACCCAAAATCAAAGCATCACTATTCTTACTTGGATAATGACGAATGAATTCCATTCGTGATATTAATTTGTGGGCGTCGTAGCCGTGACCAATGCGCATAGAAGTATGTTAGCTAAAATTGTCCCAATTAGGGTCGGGGGCAAAATGGGACAAATGTATTATCTTGCTATTCGTTCCTATGCTTAGCCGGCGTGAAGTGGACATGTCAAAACGCTAAAATTAGTTTAGACTATATTATATGGGTTTGCATAAGCTTAAGTTTACGTTTGTTTCAATCGGTTTTATCTGGGTTAGTTTTAGCTTGGCTGTTAATGCAGCTAAAGGCTACAAAGATGTACCGAATGGCCACTGGGCTAAAAATTCTGTTGTCAAGGTAGTGGATGAGTACCAGTTTATGGCTGGTGACCCTAACGGGAATTTCGGCGGCAGTAGAGCTTTGAGTAGATATGAGTTTGCGAAGACTCTTTCTAATATGATTGAGTATTATAATCGCGAGATAGAAACTGATCGTAAGGATTTAGAGAACGTAGTCGGAGTTTTGGAACTCTTCCAAACTGAGATGAAGAAGATGGAGACTAAAGTTGCTGAAGCTAATCAGCAAGTAGAAAGTCAAAACAAAACTATTGCTGAGCTTAATGAGCTTGTAGTGACTGTGGCTGATGAGCTTAATGGTGTGAATGCGGGTAGTAGCACTCAAGAGCAGTTGACTGCAATTAAGGATCGTGTCGCTCTCGCTGAAGAGAATATTGATAAGCTTGGTGATAAAGGTTTAATTGTAGATACGCTGATCAAGGGTGTGGGCAATGATGCTAAACATTTGGGTCATGCTATCGCTAACGTCGCTAAGAAAACAACCAGACATAACAATCTTAATAAGGTTGATACTGAAGAGCCTGCTGCGGTTGTGCCAGAGGCTTCTGCTCCTTCTGCATCTTCTAATGTAGAAGCAGAGTTGGCTGCACCTGCTCAAGAGAGTTCAGCTAAGCCAGTTGAAGAGACTCATTCTCAACCAACGACAACGCAGCAACAAACTCAGGAGTTTATTAATAGTTTAGATGGTTACTATGCAGCGCCTTCTGGACAAGTGGAGTACCTGACGCCGGTACATTAAGGGAAGCAATACGATGATAAATTACGTTAGTCGCGCAGATGTAATCAAAGAGCTAGATATAGATGACTATATTCTTTCTCAGTATGAGAAGTTTCTTGAGTTGCCTGAGCCAAGTGATGAAGGTTTTGATATTAATGTTGCCAAGCTGGTAGCAAGGCTGCATGAGATGATCAAAGCCGGTCTGTCATTGAATGATATTAGACAGCTAAGCTTTGTTGCTGAACAATACCATAATGTTATACCTCAGCTTAAAAATTTCAGAGATTTTTCTCCGCATCATCATCTCAAGGAGCTTGTTAAATATTATAACGAGATGATTGATGAGCTAGGACATAGAGAGCAGCACTATCAAGCGAAGATCGCTAATATGGAGAATGTTATTCAGAAGATGCAAGTTGAGCTTGAGAAGAATGGTATTGCTCATGATCAGCTTGAGAATATTCATTATGAAGCTGAAAGGTATAAATCAGAAGTCGAAGAGCGTAATGAAATACTTGAAGCTATGCAGAAGCGTATCAGTGAGCTTGGAGTAGAGTTAGAAGAGCTACATTACATGAATAATGAGAAGAACGACGAGCTTGACAAGGTTAAGGCTGAATTAGAGTACTATACTAGTGCTGATCCTGTGATGAAGAAGCGTTCAGCTGTTGATATACAAGCCCTACTCAAGAAGAAAGAGAAAGAGATCGAGCTTAAGCATCAACGTGAGATCTTTGATCTGAAGAAACAAGTAGATATAATGCTGGAACAGAAAGAGCAAGAGTGGTTTGCAAGGCCAGTTCAGAAAGCTTCATAAAACATTATCAGGAACAAACTTCGATGCATCGCGTCCCACTAACTAGGGAGCTTGTAATTGCGTTGTCCGTTCTGTAAATCAGAAAACCTAAAGGTTCTAGAGAGTCGTTCTGCTGACGACGATAGAAGCATCAGAAGACGTCGTGAGTGTATTGAATGCCAGCAAAGATTCACTACCTACGAACGTGTAGAGTTTAATCCGATGATAGTTACTAAGAAGAGTGGTTCTAAGGAGCTTTACTCTAGAGATAAATTGATTTCAAGTATAGTACGTTCTTGTAGTAAGTCACAGATCACAGCTTTGACCATAGACTCGATTGTGGATCAAGTAGAAGCCACTATGTACCAAAGATATAATCGCGAAGTGCCGAGTGCAGCCTTGGGTTCTATGGTGATGAACGAGTTAAAGATTCAAGATCCTATGGCTTATATCCGCTATGCTTCTATATTTAAGAAGATTAACTCTATAGGTGAGTTCATAGATGAAATGAAGAATTTAGAAGATACTATGCTTGGGATTCAATTTCAGCCAGTGGGATGAGTCGCCTTAATCGAATTATAACCTTTGAATTGGTATAATTGCCTTAGGGACTGAGAGAGTGAGAAGCTTAATTAAGTTATTTTTGCTATTAATTATTATTAGTGTTGGACTAAGAGTTCAAGCTGAATTAGGTAAGGTTTATGATTTGGATTTCAAGGAGAATCAAACCTTCTATATGTATGCAGGTGCTAAAGGTACAGTAAGGCTTAAAGGCATTCCTAATGATGTGGATATCATTCAAGCACAAATCGTTCAAGATGGAATAAGTAGTCCCAGGGCGAACATACTTGGTAAACGAAACAAGACTGTAGAGCATAGTTCGGGTATGTCGAGCTATATTGATTTTAATATAGAAATTCTTCCTGAGCCGTCTGGTAGACCTAGCAAAGGTCCTATTGAACTTAAGCTGAAAAGTTTTAGAAAACTTGACTCGGGTTCTTATGAAATAGTTTCTGATACAAGTAACTATATACGTACGAAACACTGTAGTGGAAATGATCCTAGCTGTGGATTGATTAAGGTTAAATGTCGTTGGGGTAGTACTAATTGTGTCAATGGACTAGAAGATGTTTTCACTACTTATCCAAATGATTGTGAAGCAGAGAAGGCTGGTGCTCAGCTATATTCTAGAGGTGCCTGCGGGGGTTAATGTTTATTCGTCATTGCGAGCCGCGCAGCGGCGTCGCAATCCAGTCGAGTATTGATATTTATGACTGGATCCCGACGTCATCTGCCTTCGGCAGATTCCTCGGGATGACGATTTTGGGTTATAATTTCTAGCTAATACTCTACCTTCATCAAGGTTAAGCCTGTTGCTGGAACTGAATGCTTACGAGTGTCTTCGCTTGGGTCTAGTCCCTTACCGACTTGTATCAGTTCACCTACTATGCGTCTGACCATATGGCGCAGGAATCTATTAGCCTTAATGCGATATTTATAACAAATCTCAGACTCTTTAATTAATTCAGATTCAATCACTGTACAAATTGTATCTGGATTGTATTCTGGATCTATAGCCGAGTAGCTTGAGAAATCATGAGTTCCGATGAAGGTCTTAGCATGTTCAGCCATGCGCGTATAATCCAGTGGTTCTTTTTGCCACATGAGACTATCTAATCTAAGTACTGGTCTATGTTTGCGCACAAAAATCTTATATAAGTATTCTCGCGATTGGGCGTTGAAGCGAGAGTGAAACTCTAATGGTACTTCTTCAATTTTGGTGAGAGCTACATCGTCTGGTAATTGTGAATTCAGTGCAATGAGAACTTTATCTGGGTTAGTTGCAGCTTCAGCTATGAGATGATCAACATTAAAATTAAGTACTTGACCAATAGCATGGACACCTGCGTCTGTGCGGCTTGAGAAGAGAGTTTCAATGGCATTGGAGTTCTTGAACCAGGAGCCATTTATGCCCATAAATTGGTTAAGCACTTTATTAATTTCACCTTGTACCGTTCTTAGATCATCTTGAATTTGTGACCCAGAGAATTGAGAGCCATTATATTCAAGTTTAAGTTTGTAATTATGTACCAAGTTAAAATTATTCTTTGGTTGTTACGACTACAGTTGCTACTCGCAGAACCTTGTCGTTAAGCTTAAATCCTTTCTTGAGGACTTCTACGATAGTGCCTTCTTCTTTACTTGGATCTTTAATTTTACTGATAGCTTCGTGTAGTTCAGCATTGAAGCCCTTACTCGTATCAATCTCTGTCATGCCAACAGATTTAAGACTCATCAATAATTGTTCTTGAAGCATATTAATACTTTTAATTACTTCTTCGTGACTAGTGTTCTCATTGATACTTTTTTTAGCAAATTCAAAATTATCCAAGGCTGGAAGTATCGCTTCTATAGTGCTTGCTGCAGCGTACTTGAGTAAGTCTTGTCTCTCGCGTTGATTTCTTTTAATAATATTTTGCTGGTCAGCCCAGAGTCTTTTATGCTGGTCATCTAGTTCTTGGTGCTTTGCTTCTAATTCAGCGAGTTGTGCAGTTAGATCAGTATTAACCGATTCCCCGTTTACTTTGGTTGGATTAGCTTGAGTCCAGGCCTCATCTGCTGCTTTTTTAGTATCTGCAGGACTGCTTTCAGGTTGGTGTAAATTACCTATATCCGTATTGATAGTATCGTTCATAGCTCAGTTTTATATTATAGCAGTCGTTGCTTGGGGCAGTTTTCCTAAGATACTTGAATGAGAACAGGTTGATGTAAAGTCTGCTGGAGACTAGTTCGAGCCCGAGGATTAGAGTTACCATCTGCATCAGAGGCTGGTTGAACCAAGATGGCTGGGTCAATTCTAGGTATGATTTTGAGGGTATAGTCTAGACCTGGTTCTAGTGTAATGGTTTCAGGGAAGACAGCACGAGCTACAAGTTTCGTTTGTGATTTTATATCAGAGCTAGTGTCATGGAACTCAGAGAAATAAGCTTCTGCTACTGGCTCATTATTAAGTTCAACAACAATACGGTAATCACCCCAATGAATTTCATTTGCTGTTGTACTTAAATGTTTTGGTGCTACTACTTCAACGCCAAGTCTGGAATCATTAAGTTGTCCAGCTTTGAAAAAGAATTGAAATTGATTATTTGAATAATGTTTTCCATCTAACTTTACAGTTTCTAAAAAACGATTTAATTTTCCCACGACTCCAAATGCATCGAAGCTTATAGGACTGGTATCGAAAAGTTTAGTTGAATTTATATTGTTCATGTCAAATAATACTAAGCTTATCTTATCATGAATCTAAATTAATCGCATGTAGCGGAAACACTGGTCCCTCGGTACAAGCTCTATTATAAGAAGTATTATTCGGATCATTAGATTTACAGACACAAGCTAGGCAGGCACCAACTCCGCAGCCCATGCGCTCCTCTAGAGACATATATGCCTGTTTATTTGTTGGGATGATTTTTTGGATAGCTCTGAGCATCGCAGTAGGACCGCAAGAATATAATACATCCCAGTTCTGATCTACTAAGTCTGTTACTAAGCCATGATGACCGTAAGTTCCGTCCATGGTGCTGATTTGCGTCTCACCTAAAGTCTTAAAATCATCTTCGTAGAAAACATCTTTGGCAGAATTAAACCCTAAAATAGATTTGAGCTTTACTCCACGTTGTTTAAGCTTACGTCCTAAGTAGTAGAGCGGAGGTACGCCGATACCACCACCGATTAATAATGCTTGTTGACCGGCTTCTATAGCATCTATGGGGAATTCTACTCCTAATGGAGCGAGTATATCTAGGCTATCACCAATGTTCTTCTGACTAAGTATTTTAGTACCCTTGCCATCAGCGCGATAGAGTACTGTCATTAAGCTACCGGTGTCATCTATATTACAGATGCTCATTGGTCTGCGCAGCAGAGGGTCTATGCTATCACTGCACTTAATATGAAGAAATTTACCAGGCAAGAATTTAGCTAAATCATAGTCACCAACTAGTTCTAATTGATAAATCTTGTCAGCGATTTCTTTATTAGATTTGATTTTTAGTAGATGTTTGGTGGGCACTAGGATAATTATAACTGACTTCGATTTATGATAGAAAACAATTCGACAAGCAAGCTTCGCGGGACTCAAGGTCTCTCTTTGCTCACTTACGTTTACAAAGAGAGACGACTCTCGTCTATTGCTCAGCTTGGACAGATGTCGAATTGTTTTCTACTACTACTCTAACTCTTCAACTCGCTAATAGTCTGTGGAATATTATTAGAACGATATATTGCAGAACCTGCGACTAGCACATTAGCTCCTGCTGCTTTAAGACTATTGGCGATCTCTCCAGGAGTCACTCCACCATCGACTTCTATAAAGAAGTTTAAGTTTTGTTTACTTGCCATGGCTTTTAATTCTTGGATTTTTTCTAAGACAATTGGCTTGAATTTTTGCCCGCCGAATCCTGGATTAACAGACATTACTAGCACTAAATCAATATCTTTAAGAACCCCCTCTAGAGCGGATACTGGAGTAGCAGGATTAATTGAGATGCCAACTTTAACACCTTGATCTTTAATTAGTTTGATAGTGCTTTTAATAGCAGCGATGTCATAGTGTTTAGAATCTGTGCCTCTTGCTTCCCATGCTTCCTGAGTTTCTTGACCCCACCAATGTGGTTGATGTGCTAGTTCATGTGTTAATAATTTAGGATCATTGTCATCGAGTCTGTAAGCTTCCATGTGAAAGGTGATAAGATCTGCTCCAGCCTTAATGAAATCTAGCATGTGCTTTTCGGGGTGAAAGATCATTAGATGAACGTCGATAAAAAGTTTAGTAATAGGTTTGATAGCCTGAACTACAGGTGCACCGATAGTAATATTCGGCACAAATCCACCATCCATGACATCTACATGTAACCAATCTGCTCCAGCGGACTCCACCTTCTGGATCTCAGCAGCTAAGTTTGCAAAGTCTGCAGAGAGTATTGATGGGGCGATAAGAACCATAGTTATATTCTACCGAAAGTTCTAGCGATGAACTTACTTAAAGTGAGCATAAGCTTTATTAGCATCTGCCATCTTGTGAGTAGCTTCTTTAGTCTCTACCGCTTTACCTTTGCTGTTATAAGCATCTAGTAATTCGTTACTTAGTTTAATAGGGAAGCTCTTGCCTGCGCGTTTACGAGCAGCTCCGATAATCCATCTGTGAGCTAATGCTTCACTAGTCCTAGGTTCTACTTCGACAGGTACTTGGTAAGTTGCTCCACCAATACGACGAGCTTTAACTTTTACCACAGGCATAGCATTCTTCACTGCTTGTCTGAAAACATCAACTGCAGCTTTGCCATCAATCTTGCCCTCTAGCATTTCAACAGTTTCATAGAATAATCTTTCTGCTGTAGATTTCTTGCCGGCCATCATCATTCTGTTAATGAAAGAACCTACGTGTCTGTCATTGAACTTTGCGTCTGGCTTAGCTACTCTTCTTTTAAATCTTCCGTCTTTTCTTGGCATCTTAT
>CAYPGT010000016.1:12994-34252 GCA_964410425.1 uncultured Gammaproteobacteria bacterium | reverse complement strand
TGCTTGCTGTCTTAGTTTGACCAGCAGTGTTTGTGTAACTTATATCAAACTTAGGAGTTTTAGAATTGTGAAGAGTAACAATGGATCTGCGAACATTCTTTCTTTCACTGAAGTTGTTATCATAAGTGAGAGTTACTGTTTCATCTTGACCTAACTTCGGTGTTTTAATATGGAATGTTGAATTCATATAGTTGTATATATTTGAATTAGGTTTGGATTTAGATATTTTATATTCAGTACTGTTTTCATTATCGCTAAACGCTAATTTATAATCGTCATTTGTTGTTAAGGTCTGCATCCCATCATTTTGATTTAAGGAAAATGCGTGACTAAAATGATGATGATTACGTAGTGAGTTTATTAGGTTGATGAGCAGTGTTTTGACTCCATTAAAAATTCTGTGTACATTACTAAAAAAGAGAGGATTCTTGTATTCTTCTGGTTTGCGGGCAAGGTTGTATCCCATAATGCGATCTAGTTTGTCTAAAGCGTCTCTCTTTCTTTCTATGGAACTTTTCATTCGAGGTAAGATTGGTAACTGTGATTTTGGATAGAATGACATTCTTCGTATTCCATCAAGATCATTGAATTGTTCATGCTGTGCGACACTTAGGGATCTCTTTAAAGAAACAATATCTGAACTATCGCCTGACAGTACTATCTCAAGGATGGACTCTAGTGGTGGGCTTGGTTTAATATTTCTTGGTGCTGGTGTAATTACTGTTGGAGTTATTGTTGCTATTTCAGGTTCTCTGTCAGCATATTGGTAGCTAAGATGAAGTTCAGGATTCGTATCAAGATTACTAAGAGTGACACTAGAATTATTGAGACGTATTCCTTTCTTGCTATCTTCTCTCTTGACTTGCAATACTGCGTCGCTGGGATTCAGTTGAGGCACTGCAACACGAAGCTCATAGGATGATTGAAAACCATTAGCCGAATTGGTTTTGGAGATAGCATAATGTGTAAGGTTGCTCTCATCTTGTTTGAAAGCTAAGGTGTAGTCATCACTTGTAGTTAAACTTGCTGCATTGTCAGAACCTTGTTCCCATTTCAAGTTAGAATATTTACGGAGAAAGTCGATAAGATTGACAACTAAGTCTTTAACTACTTTTAAGATCCTGAGTAAATTAGCCGCAGTGTGAGGATTACTATAAGCGTCTTTTTTCGCTAAATTGATGTTGGCGTGCGTCATATTTAGATTTGGAATGAATGGCAGACTTTCATCAGGATAGAACGATAATCTCCGCATCTCTCCATGAAATGCACATCCTGATTTTTTTCTGCCAAGCTCAGTAAAATCTTGAGCTTGTGCCTTCTCTAGAGTTTTTTTGAAAGCTTGTACCTCAGGACTAGTACTTTGTCCTATGTATGTAACAATCTCTCTTAAGCTTTTAGTTATGGGCACGAAGACAATTATAATAGACTGCTGATGGTATTATTTCTACGCTGCCTTTCGCTCAGGCTGAGCAGTTTCTTTTGGTCTAGCCACTGTTAGTGTTCTGGTTTTGCCCAGAGAGTCTGTATATCGTAAATCTAAATTAGGCTCGGTTTCAGCATTGTGAAGAGTAACGGTTGAGATTGTGGTTGCTGGTTTGCTGGTGTTCTTACTAAGTCTAATGACATCATCAGGAGATCCGTCCTTCGGCTTGATAATATGTAATTCTAAATTATAATGACTATGAGGTTCTTCAACAGACTTACTTATAGAATATTCACTGTCTTTGAATGTTAATGCATAGCTGTCATCAGTTGTAAAAGTTTGTTTACCATCTCCGCTAGTTACAAAGCCAGGTTTATAGCCTGTATGTTCACGAAGATAGTCTATTAGGCTTGTCGCCAGTGTTCCAGAGGCTTTGAGAATTCTTACAACATTGTCGAAGAATTCTCTAGAAGAATATGATTTAGGGCTATTTGCTAATTGATATCCATTTGGATCGTTGTAGTGGCTTAAATCAGGGAGAATAGGGAATCGTTCATTTGGAACAAACAACATATTCTTCGCCCTGTCTTTACCTAATGATTGCCTTAAGTTTGCAAAATTAGGATCCCGTACCGTTGCCAGAGCTTCTTTGAAGGGAGCAACGTTACCATTACCATTATCCGGTGAATTTATCTTGCGAACGATAAACTCTAAGTTTCCATATTGGCATGCTGAGCTTGCGACGGACATCAAATTTATTATAACCTAACTTACTAACTAAGTAATCTTTAATCTAGAATCTTCAAGGCATCTCTTGAGCCAAAGCTTCATGCCTAGTATGATTAATCACTATGAGTATGAAACAAATTAAGACCAGGGAAGATGTAATTAAGTTATGTAACGCTAATGACGTGAAGTTTATACGTTTGCAGTTCTGCGATATTCACGGATTAGTGAAGAACCTTTCTGTGCCGATTGGACAGTTAGAGAAAGCTTTAGACAATAAAGTAATGCTAGATGGCTCATCTATACGAGGTTTCAGGACTATCGAGACCTCTGATATGTTCTTCGCTCCTGATATAAGTACCTTTAGAGTGCTGCCATGGAGACCGCGTGAAGGTGCTGTCGCTAGGATCATCTGTGATATCTACAACCCAGATGGCACGCCGTTTGACGGTTGTCCGCGTAATAACCTTAAGCGTGTTCTTAAGGACGCTGAGAAGCAAGGATATAAGTTTAATGTAGGTCCTGAGTGTGAGTTCTTCCTCTTTGATTTAGATGACGAGGGCTTCCCGAGTACTAATCTTAGTGATAAGGGTGGTTACTACGATGTAGAGCCTACTGACCTTGGTGCTGATGTGCGTAGATCTATCATCATGACACTCGAAGAGCTTGGATTTGAGATAGAAGCTTCTCACCATGAAGTGGCACCGTCACAGCATGAGATTGATTTTAAGTATGATGATGCTCTGGTTACTGCTGATAGCGTGATAACGCTTAAGTGGGCATCTAAAACTGTTGCTAATGACTATGGTCTCTATGCCACGTTCATGCCTAAGCCGCTTCAAGGAGTTAATGGTAGTGGTATGCACTGTAATATGTCGCTAAGCGATCCTGATGGTAAGAATCTTTTCTATGATGCTTCTAAGCCTGATGGTATTTCTGATTTGATGAGACATTTCATTGCCGGAATCTTGAAGCATGTGAAGGACTTCAGCGCAGTAACTAATCCTCTCGTGAATAGTTATAAGCGTCTCGTGCCAGGATATGAAGCACCTGTGTATATTGCTTGGTCACAACTTAATCGTTCTGCTTTGATTCGTATCCCTGCGTCTAGAGGACCTGGTACAAGAGTAGAGCTTAGATGTCCTGATCCAGCTACTAATCCTTACTTAGCGTTTGCTGTATTACTAGAAGCTGGTCTAGATGGTATTAAGAATAAGCTTACGCCTCCAGAAGAAGTGAACGAGAATATTTATCACTTAGAAATGCATACTATGGAAGAAAGAGATATTCATGCTCTTCCAGGAGATTTAGATGAGGCTCTTAAGAATATGGAAACCTCAGGCTTAGTTCGTAGGGCTTTAGGAGATCATATCTATAAGCACTATATTGAGACTAAGTATAAAGAGTATCAAGACTATAGAGCACATGTTTCGAAGTGGGAATTGGACCACTACTTGCACTGTCATTAGTCAATCTGGCGCCTATAGGTGAAGCTGCCTATCAAAAACCATAGAATTGCACTTTTTATCTTTATCTGGAGTCGTGGTCCGGGTAATAATTATGCAGTTAAATAGAGTTTTAAGCCATTCAACACCTCTACAGGAAGCTAAGGGTATTGTTGGTGGCACGACTGGTCTAAATGCTATTGAGGCTGGAAGTAAGATACTTGCTAATGAAGGTAATGCTTTAGATGCAGCTTTAACTACAGCTGTAAATCAAATTGTCGAGTCAGGTGGTTCTTGGAATAGTTTTGCTGGGGTAGCACATATTTTTTTCTATGATGCCAAGACCAAACAAGTGTCATGGATTGATGGCGGATTTAATTCTATACAAGGGCATCCAAACAGCATGAGCATTCCAGACACTGGTGGCAAAACAGCACTCGTTCCAGGATTTATTGCTGGTATAGAAAAAGCCCACCAAAAATTTGGTAAGATACCTTTTCGTCAAATTCTAGAAGATGCAATTGAATTAGCAAGAAATGGCTTTCAGATTGATCGAAGTTTAGCATCTAAAATCAATACGAAAAAAGCTCTTTTAGCTCAAAGACCTGAAACAAAACAAATCTTTTTCAAAGGAGATCAACCTTTAACTGAAGGTGATAGACTTCTTCAACCTGAACTGGCTGATACCTTGGATAAGATTGCGCGTCTTGGTTCGAGCTATTTTTATAAAGGAGAATGGGCACAAAGATTCGTAGATAAATTACGTTCTGAAGGTAGTCAAATAACTTTAGATGATATGGCTGCTTATGAAGCTAAAGTCCTTCAACCTAGTTCATCTCAATATGGTGACTACCAGGTTCATACATTCGGAGACTCTATACAAAGTGGTCCAGCTTTACTTGAATCGCTCAATCTATTTGAACAATTAGTTGCAGGCACACCTGGAGGTATTTCAGACTATACAAAGTCTCCAGAATTATTTGCAACTTTAGTTCGTTTTATGCGATTCAGTCAACTGTCTAATTTTTATCCAGAGGAAGTTAAAAAGACTCTTGGCTTTGATGCGAGCGATCGTTCAGCCAAGGACTACTCTCAAAGAGTCTTTAAGCTTTTACAAGGTAATCCAGACTGGGAAAAAAGCCTAGATCTGAATAACTCAAATGCTTCTAATAATCATTCAGATGGAATTGTGAGTATTGATTCCGAAGGTAATATGGCAGCTATTCTTCACACAATCAATACAGATCGTTGGGGAGAATCGGGAATATTTGTTGATGGTGTTTCGATTCCAGACGCTGCTGTAACTAATAAAGATCTATTAAAAGATATCAAGCCAGGAACTAGAGTAGCTCTTTTAGGCGCATGTCCAGGAATAGTGACAAAAAATGGTGAACCACATTTAGCTTTTAGTGGCATTGGTGGTGGAGTATTTGAAGCAACGCTACAAAATCTTGT
This sequence comes from uncultured Gammaproteobacteria bacterium, assembly GCA_964410425.1. Lineage (GTDB taxonomy): Bacteria > Cyanobacteriota > Vampirovibrionia > LMEP-6097 > LMEP-6097 > CAYPGT01. The sequence continues at coordinate 29,203 of CAYPGT010000016.1, read as the reverse complement.
TAATTCTCTTTTTTATAACAGAGGACCAGCTGAGTCTGTAAATCTACCCCAAGTTTTAGGTATGAATTACGTTGACGCTCGGGTTGATCAGAATTTAATTGAACCCTACTTTAACAAGAGCTTACAAGCACAGATTAATGAATCATTACGAGGTCAAGCTGTACTGGCTAATAGTCATAAAAATGCTCTTGCTGTTTCCAGAGGTTACTGGCTTGGTCTTCAGGCAAACAATGATGTAAACTTATTTTCGGCTGCATTAACTAGGGGTGTATCTGGTGGCTTTAAGACAGTCTAATCAACTCAAAGCAGTACGAAAAATTATTTGTACTTCGCCTCTATCTTCTATAACGATATCACTTCTGTGTTTGCAGTAACTTCTACTTCCTTGTTTAACTCTTTAGAGTGAGTAAAAATGTCTTTCTCATAAGGGATGTTGTTCTTCATTTCGGTGATAGCCACATCTACTTTTTCGCTTGCATATTTATCAAGCGTAGCTTGATCTGCTTTAGATGCTTCAATACCAGCCTCGTCTACAGCATGATCCATGTTAGATTGTGCTATTGCTATCTTATTTTGGACACCAGAAAGATTATTATTGATGGAATCTAATTCTTGATCCATTGCTTTGATTTCTTCTTCAAGGCTTGACATTAACTTACTGACTTCCGATTTACCGGAATCCAGCTCTGCAATATGCTCAGAATGCAGAGCTGATACCTCGTTGTTTAGTTTAGCCTGGTCCTGTTGCATTAAGAATAGAGCCTTAGCTGCTATAAATGAGCTTAATGCTAGTACCAAACCTAGACTCACAAGAATCCTCATGCTCTAAGTTAGTCCCAGAACGGCTTTGGCAAAAATCAGTAGAGCTTTGTATCTAGTTCAAGATCGGTTGGGTGATGTAGTAGGACTAGTCCAGAAGTATGATACTGTTTCGGGGAAATAATTTGACATCTGTATAAGCTGAGCAATAGACGAGAGTTGTCTCTCTTTGTGAATGATAAGTGAGCTAGGAATTACGCTGCTTGCACTGATAAACTCGGGTTCAATATCTGTTCCACTAATTTCCAGGACTTGAATTCCTTATGTATTCTGTATTCTAGATGCTTATGTAGGAATTTTAGAGTATGTTCAATGCCAAATCTTGAATGTTCAATTGGATCTAAGTTTTGTTCTAGATTTAGTAAAGTATTGAATACTCCTGGCTTGAGTTCTCTAATGCTGTCTTGATAAGGGTTCTTGCGTACTAATTCTCTGTAAGCTTTACTGCTAGTAACGCCACCATTCTCCATGTCAAAGTACTGTGGAATCTGCTTCGTATTACGTCTAGTGTTAGTTAAGCTACAAGTGTCTAGATCAGGCTTGTAACCAAGGATACAGATCAATTGCCATAAATATTTGCAAGTAGATGAGAAAACTAATTCGTTGTTTGCCTTCTTACCCATATTCTCTAATTCATTTAAGTAAGTGCAGATCAGATTAAATAGAGTTTCATAGTTGTCATCATTGATAGCAACTTGAGCCAGCACTTCAATTGCAAAACAAGCTAGAGTCAGCGCTTCATAGTTAGAGTTGATATGCGGGAAGGCTTGTACGAGACGAGCTTCTTTGACTATGTCTAAATTCCTGCCACCTGCTAATAGTAAGTCTAAGCAGTTTAATACTTGAGCCTTGGCAGCAAATTTACTATTAACTCGATAGGCGCCTTTGGCGATACATTGTACCGGTCCATGTTCTCTACTATATAGATGTAGAATCTTGTCTGATTCATTCAATCTATAAGTTCTAAGGACAATAGCTGTGCATTGATAGTCCACTCTTATCACTTAAACACTAAATCGCTCTCTAGTCCATGCTGACGGTCACATCAGTAAAATCCGCTAAATATGAGAAAAATTTTATTGAGAACCATTCTCAACTGTGCTATGCTTTGACTACGCTGAGAGCAATGGAGCTTTTAGTTTAAGGAACTTACGGGAGGCGATGATGAATAGAGAGATGAAGACAAGCGCAAGCTTGCCAGATGCTGATCTTGGGAGAACTGCTAGTTCTCGAATTAATAAAGTTAAACATAAATCAAAGACCGGCTATACTTGGCCGGTCTTTGATTTCTTAGGTCAGTTAGATGTGGCTCTGTGGAGTGATGATTTCACTATAGTTCCAGGAGCGCAAACGAATAGAATAAGGAAACGTAAGTTTTCTAAACTTAGAGCTAAGAATTCCCTGCTTAAAACTCTTATAGAGGATGTTTTGGCTTATGAAAGAGAAAACGATCTGGCTCAGCAGTCTATGGGTGAATTGGTGAAGGAGGTTTTTGAAGAGAGCCAGGCTGAATCAGAAGTTATCAATCAGCTGGTGAAAAGCGTATCAGAACTGGAACCTAGAGATACTAGGTTTACTCAACTCTTGATGCAGGAAGTGAAGGGACAGTTTCCTCGTTCGTTCTTGTATCTATTCTTACCCTTGGCTGTTTATGATTTCATCAAAGTCAGAGCTAATATAGATGCCCTAAGAAGGTTGAGGTCTGCAGCTGAAGCTTATAAGGATTATAGTGAATTAGTGAGAACTTACTTGTACCAGGTTCTTGAAGATAGGCAAATCATTCGTGAAGCATTTATTGGAGCTGTTGATCTGAACAGCAGTCGCCAAAAGCTGCCACTGATTAGGGCTAAGATAGTCCATGCGATTAGGGATTTTGCCGATGTCGCTGACGAATACTTTAATACTCATAGACTTGATTCTGAGGATATTATTAAAGGACTTTACCGTGAGCTCTATGAAGATAGCCAGGAGGCTATGTTTAATCGTAGTCAGATAGTGCGTTTAGCAGCTGAGCACTATATTAGAGAGCAGGTGTTTAAGCGAGTAGATCGTGTTAGTTTTGCAAGGCGCTTTCAGGGTGTGGAGCTTTTTGCAGAAAATATGGGCAGATTTAACCCGTTTACCAAGCTGTTTATAACTTAATCTCTTGCATCGCTTGATTTACTTGTTCTAAGAAGCCGTCTGGAAGCTTGTTGTAAGCGACTAAGTCAACCTTGTAAGGTAAATTAGATTCATAAAAGTCACTTTTCATCTTTAATAAGAGATCACGTGAAATTTTACCCCTATAGCAAATATCGAGGTCAGAAAAAGGTTTAGCATTATTACTTGCTCGTGAGCCAAAGACATAAAATGATCCTGAATTAGCTTGTCTAAGTATTTTTCTTACTATATCAAGATGATGTTTTTCTATATCTATCATTTTAATTTCTGTAATTTGTCTATTAAATAATTTAACTCTTCAACAAAGTTATCCATATCACCAATAATTCCATCTGCAACATCTTTGTCATAACTATGGACAGTTTCATTTCGGTCTTCAATAAACTTAAACCAGTTCTCGGGATTTTGAATTAATCCTAATTTCGCTGCCTCTCTAAATGTATCTTTAGATCCAAGGGTTTCTATCGAATAATCTTTCATTAGAACTTTTTTGAGGATTTTCCAGCTTTGCTCAAATGCTAGTTCGAAAAACTTAATAAGAGCTGCTCTAACCATATTGGTGCGAGATTTCTTCAATGCAGATTTGATCTCAGTTCGAAGATTAAGGAGGTGAGAGTAGTCAATTTTATTGGTCTTTGTACTCTTTTTCACCATATTTAGCCTCATTATACCCATATTATTGTCCACCTGGGGGCGGGGGCAAACTGGACACTTTTTATTAAATTCCTTAATATTTAATATGCTATAATACTATACTTATTAGGAGGTTTTTATGACTCAAGCAGCTCCAAGAACAAATGTAGCTAATTCAACATCAGTTTCAGATGCGGCCATACCTCCTGCACTTAAGAATATATTTGCCAAAATAAATTCAGCATCTGCTACGGCGCAGACAGCTAGCAGCTCTGGTTTGACAGAGGCTCAAATTAAAACCATGTTTATGGAAAGACTTGCACCAAGTCTGGCAGCTCTTACTAGTCAAGCTGAGAGTTTAGGTAAGACATTAACCGATCAAGTTCAAGGTGACTTATTAGCGCAGCATGAAGCTGAGCTGGCAAAAACTCGCAAGTCTCTTGAAGGTGGAGTTTTAGATACTTTAGTAGCAAATGTTACTGGAATACTTGTAACAGCAGCAGATGTTCTTAAAGGTGCTGGAGAGCAAGTCGCAGCGCTCTATGCGAAAGATAAGCCAGGCGTCTTGAATTTTGTGACTGAAGTCTTGCACATGGTGAAAGAAAGTTTTAATCAGGTTATGGGTGGTAATGCAATGCTGAAAGCGGCATTGATGAGAATGGCAATGAATAACACTGCTAGAGCCAGCTCCACTCTACCTACTGCAGAAAAGACTGATGTTGGTGCCATACCTGTTATGGGTGCTTAGAGTTTTAGTAATCTTGCTCCTCTGTAATAATGCCCAAGAATTTCTTCATAAGTTCTACCATGCTCTGCTAGGTACTTAGCTCCGTGTTGTGACATGCCAATGCCATGTCCGTAACCTATGCCGCTGATGATGATTGAGTTTGGTAGATAGTAGATATCGAAATTAGTGCTGCGTAGACCTAGCTTATGACGAAATTCTTCGCCGGTGAGTATACTATGTTTCCCTGTTCCGGATATAAGTACTTGGGCTACTCTGCCTTCTAGAGATCGATTGAGAATGGTTATAGCTTGAATGGAACTAAGGTTTAAGTCCTTCAATTTTTCTTCAAGCTCTGCTTGATTAAGTTTTATTTCCCAGTGATTGCCCTGAGGCTCTTTTACTGGAATTAAATATTCCTTGGAATTCAGTCCCCATGCTGCTTCTGGGCTGTTGGTGTAGGAGCCTGCGTTGCTAGAGAAATAAGCATCCACATAGAATCCTAGATTATCTATGAGTAATTCACCCTGAGTGGCTTTGATGGCAGCATTGCTTTGAGGATCTTCTTTGTTATAACCTAAGTACATTTGATCTTCTACCGTAGATTTGAGATCATAGCCAAGGGATTTTCTTCTGCCGAGCATTGCCATGCTATAAGTGCGAGCTGCTACGGCTTGTGTTTTAAGAGCTTCTATCTGCCAGCTTGGCGGCATCTCAGAGGGTACGACTCCTTTCAGATAGTCCTCTAAATCTAGGTAATTAATAACAGTGAAATGATCCTTAAAAGGCTTGATGATAATTGAGCCTCTATATACTCTGCTTTCTTGGTCAGGTACTTTAATTCTAAACAAGCATGGAAGCTCATTAGTTTGCTTGCTTGTACATTGAAACTTAAGCTTCCTGCTACTGGTTACTAGATCTGGTTCAGCAGCAATCAGTAAAGGATTTGCGGTGGCTGGCGATGATCGTACCAGAGACCAGTCTGCACTATACTTCTCAAGTAAAGTACGGGAGTCGCTGAATTCGTTATCCAGTGGGATATCTTGGATTACGGGCTTGTATCTATCCCATTTCTTAGACTGGCTACATTTCAGTTTGTTGGGACCAAAGCCAGAGAGTGCTAGATCTATCATCTTACCTGAGCGTTGATAACTATGAGTCTCTTTTGGAAGTGGTTTCTCTGAGAGGTCTTCGACGACACTGTAGTCTTGATTGGCAGTTAAATATAGAGTGTTGATGTTGTCATAGAGACCAATAGAAATGTTTTGGGCTGAGCTTGCATTCACTGTTAGCAATAACGTAGATGTTATTGCGGCATATTTACCCCAACAATTCATAAAGCTCCTTCTCCCCGATAACCTTCACGCCTAGTTCTTCTGCTTTATCTAATTTAGATCCAGGACTATCACCGCAAAGTAAGTAAGAGGTCTTAGTAGAGATAGAGGAACCTACCTTGCCACCATTCTCTTTAATAATCTTCTCGTAATGAGAGCGGCTCTCAGTCAAAGTACCTGTGATAACGAAACTTAAGCCTGTAAACTTAGTCCCTATCTGCTTACTGATTGTATCTTGGATATCAAGTAGATCTGGATTGCTAGCAAGTTGAGCCTTGAATTCTTGGTATTGTTTACCAGAGAAAAATTCCTGAAGTGATTCAATAATTTTAGGACCAAGTCCATCTACCTTAACTAAATTGGCTCCTTGATTGCTTTGTAGTTCATGCTCTAGGGCTACAAGATTGGGATAGTAACTTGCGATTAATTCAGCGACATTGACGCCGATATGTCTAATACCCAAAGCATAAAGTAATCTTGAGAAATCCCTACTGCGACTAGCTTTAATAGAATTGATAGCGTTCTGTGATGACTTCTCTGCCATGCGCTCAAGTTCTATAAGCTGTTCAGTTTTAAGTTGATATAAATCTAAAGGGGTTTTGATTAGTTTATCTTCAAGCAAGGTCGCTACTAGAGCAGGTCCTACGCCACTTATATCCATGGCAGCTTTACTGCACCAGTGTTGTATTCTTCTCAATACTTGAGCTGGGCAAGCAGCGATATTGATGCAACGATAACTTACATCATCTCTCTCTATCTCAGAGCCGCAGACAGGACAGGCATCTGGTACTTTGATGATTTGTGCATTAGCTGGGCGCTTTTCAAGATTAGCGCTGATGATTTCTGGGATGATTTCTCCAGCCTTACGTACTTGCACCCAGTCACTTACTCTCACACCAAGTCTATCTATTTGATCAAAATTGTGTAGGGTTGCACGTTTCACTGTGCTGCCGGCAAGCTGTACTGGGCTAAGATTGGCGACAGGTGTGATAGTACCTAGGCGCCCAACTTCATAGGATACTGATTCTATCTGGGTTTCGGCGACTTCTGCTGTGAATTTTAGGGCGATAGCCCAGCGCGGAGTCTTGGCTGTGGAGCCTAGAGTATTCTGTAAGGCGATTTGATTGATCTTCACGACAGCGCCATCTATTTGGAAGTCCAGACTATCTTTCTTCTTCTCCCACTCGTTGTATAGTTCTATAACTTCTTCGATATTGTGACAAAGCTTATTAAACTTACTATTAGTCTTGAAACCCATTTGCTCAAGCTTGAGCAAACTTTCGTAGTGTGTCTTAAAAGAGAGTTCATCACTATTAGGAGTTTCTAGTAATAGAAGTTGTCCTGCTTGAGCTGAGCCCAAAGCATTCTCCATAAATAAGCTATAGAAAATTGCATCAAGCTTTCTTGTTGCTGTAATTCTTGCATCAAGTTGTCTCAGAGAGCCAGCTGCAGTATTACGTGGATTGGCATAAATTTGTTTGCCTAGTTTAGCTTGTTCTTCGTTAATCTTATGGAAATCATCTTTATTAATGAAAACTTCACCACGTATAGAAATATCACCCTTATGTTTAATTGTTTGCGGTAGGGTTTTAATCGTGCATACATTAGTGGTGACGTCTTCTCCCATCTTACCGTCACCCCTCGTAGCAGCTTTAGCTAATTTACCATCCTTGTAATCGATAGCAATGCTTAACCCATCTATCTTAAGTTCAAACACATATTCACGCGGAGTTTCTGCTCCAATGATTCTATTAATGCGCTCTTCCCAGTCTCGTATATCCTTCTCTCCAAAAGCATTGGCTAGGCTAATCATGGGGATCAAGTGTTCCACCTTGGAGAATTTAGTGCTGGCTACGTTAGTGCCAGCGTATTGTGAGGGGCTTTCACTGCTAATGATTTCCGGATGTTTTTTTTCTATAGCAAGCAATTCTTGCATATGCGCATCATAGACAGCATCATCTACCTCTGGGGCATCATTGATATAGTAAGCATCGTTCCAAGCTTTAAGCTTGGTTATGAGATCGTGGTATTTTTTTTCTATGGTTGTTGCTTGCATTATAGAATTTTTCCATTCCAAAGTTTTTCAATAAAGTCTTGATAACTCAGGATTTCTATCCCATCATCTGTTAATCTACTAGTATCGACCAAACTTACTAATATGCGCTTTTTAACGCATTCTTGATCTTTTACTAATTCTCGTAGACCATGTAGCTCATCTCTCTTGATTTTATCAGTGCCCTTTGCTTCTATAGCGCATTCCATATCATTGATTATAAAATCCACTTCAGCAGCACCACTAGCGAGCCTCCAGTAGCTTAAATCCCAGAATTTTTTATGATATGAATTATAGGCTCTCAGTTCATGGTGAACCCAATTCTCAAATGCTTTACCAAAGAGTTCAGTTTTAGGTTGTATATTTTCCCTTTTAAGTAAAATATTGACCACTCCCAAATCAGAATAATAGAATTTGGGACTTTGGATAACTTTACGCTTAGCCCTAAAAGTATAGGCAGGTAAAAACCTTGCCATAAGAGTATCTTCTAATATATGGAAATATTCTTTTACTGTATTTGCCGCAATCCCACATTCCCTTGCGATGTTACTATAATTAACCATCTCTGCGTCGCTAAATGCTGCTATTCTCAAGAAGTCACTAAATACTGGTAAATCTCTTACTAGTGCTTCTGCTGCAATCTCTTCCTTAAGGTAGTCGCTGAGATAGAAATTTTGTAATTCACGTGCTTGCTTTTCTGAACTTAAATAATGTTTTGGAAGATAGCCTTGATTGAGGATTTTAATGAGATTGAATTTATCTTTTAGTTCATAGGCAGTGAATCCAAATAGTTCATGTTTGATTGCTCTGCCACCTAAAAGATTAGCTTGCCCTTGTTTAACTTTTCGAGCTGATGAGCCGCAGAGAGCGAACTTTAAATGATGATCTTCAATCATAAGATGTACTTCATTGAGTAGAAGTGGTATTTTTTGAATTTCATCAATAATGATTGGTTGTTTTGGATCTAAGCTTTTGCTCTCCAGGGCTTGTAAAATTTCTTCTCTAAGCAGCCATGGCTCTTTAAGATATTTAAGGTATATTTGTGTGTCTAATAAATTAATATATAGGCTTGATGGATAGCTTATTTTAAGTAATGAACTTTTACCTGTTTGTCTTGGACCCCAAAGAAAAAAACTCTCATTGGGTTTTGGAGGAAGCTTAAGAGCTCTAATTATTTGATTATTACTCATTATTTTCTAAAGTAATGTTTCATATTATCCGAATAATCCGCAGTGGTATCTCAGATTATTATACCACTTTTGCTGTATTTACAACGATTTTCTTCAAAAACCACTTGAAGTTACTATAATTCCTATCCCCGCAGCACTCAGGATCGATACTGCTATTAAGACCCAGGCTTGCTTCCAGCCTATGGCTTGCTTATAAACCATAAGACTGGTGAGATTCACTCCTGGACTTGCAAGCATAAAACTAACAATGGTTCCGAGAGGTACTCCCATCTTTAAGAGTTCTTGACTAATAGGGATATCCGCTCCAGCACAGAAGTAGAAAGGAAACGCTATCACTGAAGCAATGAATGGAGAAATAATCATATTGTCTGATTGTAGAATAATATTGATTAAGCTAGTGTCAGAGCTTTGAGCTGAAACTAAGCTGGCAATTACGATTGCTAGGATAATCCAAGGCAAGAAGCTTGCAGACATAGAACGAATATCTTCTAGGACTTCCTTCCATATGGGTTTCTTGTGTTCACAGCAAGTACCGTGTGCTACTTGATCGTGTTCCGTGTCATGCTTATGATTATCTTCTACATTGAGTTTGAGCTTGAAATCTTTAGGAGCGAAGATAGCAATAATATAAGTAACCAAGATTCCGAATAATATAGAGCTAACTAATCTTATCCAAATGATCTGATAACCCATGACACCCGTGAGCATTAGAGCTGTCACGCTACAAGCATTTCCAGCTACTAAGAAGGCGCAGAGCGTCTTCCAGTGTAGACCCTTCTCGTGGAGCTTTATTGCAAGTGGTATCATGCCGCAGGTGCAGATAGGGAGTAGTGAACCTATGAAACTAGCACTAAGTATATTAGTAAACTCATTACCCTGATTAAACACCTTGTCGATATAACTATCAGGTATAAATCTATCAAGTAGTGAAGAAGCTACGACTGCTATGAAGAACACAGGAAGTATTTCTTGTAATAAGTGTAGGGCATGATTGAACATATAGGACTAGCCAAAATATACCATTTTGAGTATAAACAACTATTGTAAAAATAAACCCATTCTGTTATTATGTGTCGGATGGTATGTTTCAGTAATATAGCTAGTCTCTTTAATTCTGAGAAAGGAAGTTTTCCAATATGGGCTCTTCGTTCAGTTGCACCTGGAGCGGCGTATCATTTGCGTAAAGCAGAAGAAGCAATGGAAAAGAGACCGAGTAAAAACGATCTCGGCTTGTTGCATGCTGAAGCAGGGGGGCTAGACCGTGTTTCTCTTGATGCACAAGAGATGGCTTTGCTTCAAAGAGATCCTGTTGAGTTTTTGGTTAAATGTACAGAAAAAGCTCTTAGCTTTGATGATAAAGATGTTTGGTCATCAAGTTCAAGGGGACCTGAGTCTATTAGTTTCAGATATAGACATAAAGGTGATTCTGATACACAGGAAATACTTACAATTGTTGGTACTAATAAAATACAAACAGCAAGTAAACTTATTAAAGTCATTGATCCAACAGCGCTTGATGTCGTCGCTAAAATGTCTAAAGAAGCTACTGCTATTCTTGCAAGCTAATTTAATGTAAATAGTTAGTGATGCTCGTCGTGTACCAAGTGCTCAGCATGCTGTATAGCAGTGCCGATATAAACCGTAGAGAGGATTGTAAACAAGAATGCTTGCAATAAACCAACTGCTAGTTCGAATCCTAGAATACCGACAGGCAACACAAGAGCTACTAAGGATACAAAGGTCGCCAATAATATTTCACCAGCTGTAGTATTAGCGAAAAGTCGCAAAGACAGCGTCAGTGGTCTGACGGCTAAATCCATTATTTCAATTAAGCACATTGGATTTAGTGAGATACCTTTAGAACTGAAATTAATAGGTAGGAAACTTTGAATGTATTTGAAACCGCCGACATAAGCGCCAGAGAGAAAGTAAGTAATGATTACTAGGATTGCCATTCCTGCAGGAATATTAAGATCCGCACAGGGACTAGCTCCGTGCCAATGCTGACCGTGTGCTTGAGGCCACCATGTTAATAGAGAACCAATCTTCCAAGGCATAAGACCAGCATAGTAATTAACAAGTATGAAAATAAAAATAGAACCGATAAAAAATATATAGTGGTCAGCACGCTTGCCAATCTGTCCTCTGACTATGCCTCTAATGAAATCGTAGAGTGACTCAGCGAAATGCTGTCTCATTCCATAACGAGAAGTATCTGCAGAGACACCCGTCGTAAAAAACAAACTAAACACTAGTATCAAGCCCATGCACGCCCAAGCAAAAAACAAAGTATCAATGTTAACTGTTTTACCTAGAAGCTGTCCTGTTATGTGATGCATTGATGTAAATTCCTACACTTATAAATATAACCTGATAAAGCATGAAAGCGATCCCTAATCCTATAAGATTAAGCTTAAATTTCATAATTAGTACAGCTAAGATGGCTGCGATGATCAAGGCTCTGAGAGCAGAGAAAACACTAGTGTTCAGCTTCGACTCTTGACCAGCAGCAGTTGTAGCGAAACCATGGCAGAGCATGCGTAGATAAATATTAAACGCCAAACTACCCCAAAACACAGCTTTAGCAAGTTCTGGTTTATAGAAATACAGAGCCAAAGAAATCGTTATAGTTATAAAACTATGACTTAGTATAAATAGCTTGGAGTTATTTTTTAATTCTGTGTTCATTTGATGTTTTTTGCTACTACGATGCGACTCTCATAACTGTTTTTAGTAATAGACTCCACTTGCCATTGAGCTTGATTAAGCAGCCCATTTAATTCTTCATCTGGATAGTTACGCAAGAGCATGCCGTCTCTGTATTGATCCGTATATTGATGACTGCCATCTTCCAGTATCTCAAAAGTCCCGCGCTCGCCACTAGCTACTTTATCAAAGACTCCAAACATTATGCCTTGAGGTTTGACACAAGACTTGATCTTTTGTAAGAACTCCTTGCCTCTAGCGTAGTCTAAGTGTTCAAAGCAAGCATTGATGAGTATTCCATCAAAATGATTCTCTGGAAAATTCATCGCAAACATATCGGAGACTTGGAAGTGTATATTACTTAAGTTTGGCTGCACGCCAGTTTCAAAAAGTTTCTGCTCTGGATGCATTCTTCTCTCAGCTAATAATTCATTGGCAAGCCTAATTGCTGACTCAGATATATCGATGCCAGTAACGCTAAAACCATGCTCATTAAGATAGAAGCTTAACCAACCAGAACCGCAGGCTATATCTAAAATATTAGTGCAGTTATATTTCTTGAAGACTTCAGGGATTTGAGGGATATAGTCTAAGACGTCGGGGATCTTAGTACTGGCTTTTTTCACGCGTAACCAAGCTTGCTCCCAGAAAGCAATATTCTTCTGGTAACGCTGGATGTCTATAGCTTGATGATTAGGCTCAGTCTGCATGCTCGGCTGATTCTAACATGTATGTAATCTATCATCAGAAAACTAAAGAAATAATGAAATGGCAATATTCTGTATTACTGAGCGTGCTATTATCTAAATGTTTTATTGGAGATTGAGGAGAATAATTATGAATTTTGTTAGTGGAGTAAGGAATGTTTTGGGAACTGCAGGTACTATGGCAGCAATGGTTAATGCTGCTGCTAATCCAAGCGCTGCGCAACCACCAGCTCCAACACCAACAAAGATACAAGCACCAGCACCAGACTTACTCCCAGCTCCTCTGCCAGCAGATCAACTACCAGTAGCTCCTGATTTTGGACCGAGAGGTTTTGGTGGCGCTTCAGCACAACCACCAGCTCCAGCCAAAGATGAAACTCTTGCTCCTGATGCGCTTAAAAGAGATATGGGCGGAGCCATTATGCCTCCTTCAGCTAGAGCTCAAGTCTCTGTTCCTCAAGTAGCTCCTCTAGCTGCTCCTGTAGCACTGACTGATGTTCAAATGCTTGAGTCTGCTCAGAATGCAGTCATGTCTAAGTTAAAAGAATTAGCTAATATTTTGGGCGTTGATATCCCACGTGGAACACCAGCGTCTGTTGGTTTAGCTAAGACACTTGGTAAAGTTCGTGAACTAACAGGATCTGATCAGAGGATGGTTCCTCAATTAGACCATAGTGGTATTAATGATGATGGAGCTTTACTTGCTGCTATTTATGGAATGCAGTCTATGCTTGGTTTCCAGAGTCCAACTACGAGAATAGATGTAATTCCTGCTGATGCTACGCCAGTAAGCTATGCAACTCTAAGAGCAGAGGGATTATGGGGTGCTCATGCAGAAATACAGAAGATTATTGATGTAGCGAAACAAAGATACTCTGCAGATTCATTAGCGATTCCTCCAGCACCTACACCTGATGGTGAATGGCAAACAATTCCTTCTAAACCTGCTATTCCTAAAGCTACCTTCAGAGTTCCAGGTGCTGCACTGCCACGCAACCACACTCCAAGATCTACTCCGCTTGGGCGACAGAATGTTGCTAATTTAAATAATCCTGTTGCTCCGCAGCTTACTGCTAGAGCTTCTCGTTAAAAGTTTAACTTTTGATGTTAAATTCTCTACCTGCTATAGGTCCACCTTCGTGTGGTAGGTCGTCTGGTATTGGTACTGGTTTATTTAATGGTTCACCTAATTGATTCAGAGGTTTTTCTTTTTTGTTCTCGGGCTCAGTTGCATCTGCTGGATGATCTGGTATACCATGTTGAACTTTAATATGTCCAGGTTCACCAGGAGTTCTCATCTCTGGACTGATTTCTGGCTTAGCTTGAAAACTATCTTCCCCTGCTCCGCCTGTAAATATTCTTTGAAACGGCTGAACTAGATTTCTGTTTAGAGATTCTATAACCCTCTGTTTTTTTGCTGCCATTTGATCTGGGCTAATTCCCATATAACCGATTGGTACTGGTGTTCCTAAAGTTGCTTCTGCCATAATTATTTTCCCCTTCTTACTATTTGACTTGCCCCGCAAGCCTTGCCCTAATATAAAGCGGATAATAGTATTATTTTATAGCTGTAAACACCTAAGCTTGACATTTAGCTGCTGTTTTATCTAAAATCAGCCTTATGACTACTGAAACTAAAGGTACAGCTCGTAATTTTGAGGCTGAGGTAAGCCAGGTTCTCGATCTGGTAATTAATTCGCTTTATTCTAATAAGGATATATTTCTGAGGGAGCTAGTCTCTAACTCTGCTGATGCTTTAGCCAAGCTAAGATTCGAGTCGCTAACTAACCCTGCATTAATTGCTGATAACGAAGAACTGAAGATTGCTATCTCGCTTGATCAAGAAGCGAGAACTATTACTATCAGAGATAATGGTATCGGTATGAACGAGCAGGATCTCATTAGTCATCTGGGGACTATTGCTAAGTCTGGTACTAAGGAGTTTATTCAAGCGATTAAGAACAATCCTAATGCGGGTTTTAATTCTGATCTCATCGGACAGTTTGGTGTCGGATTCTATTCGGCGTTTATAGTAGCGAGTGATGTGACTGTGATATCGCGCAAGGCTGGCGAAGAGAAATGTTATATGTGGCAGTCTCAAGGTAAGGGACAATATGAGATTGAAACAGTTACAGAGACTGATATTGAGAAGTATAAACTTCAAGGGACTAAACAAGGTACAACGATCATCTTGACACTGAAGGATGATGAAGAGTGTAATGATTATCTCTCTGATTGGAAGATTAGATCGATAGTAAAGAAATATTCTGACTTCATAGAGTACCCGATTAAGCTTGAGACTAAGGATGCTGAAACTAAAGAGGTGCTTTGGGAAGTTCTTAATTCACAGAAAGCTATCTGGACTAGAAACAGGTCAGAGATTAAGGAAGAAGAGTATACGGAGTTTTATAAACACTTAAGTCATGATTATAATGATCCTTTAACCCATATTCACTATCAAGCGGAAGGCACTAATGAGTTTACGGCTCTACTATATTTACCTAAGAAAGCTCCCTTTGATATGTTTATGCCTGATAACCAGAAGGGTTTACAGCTCTATATTAATAAGGTGTTTATTAGTTCCGAGCCTGAGTTACTTGCGCCTCAATATCTGCGCTTCGTTAAGGGTCTAGTAGATGCTAAGGATCTACCGCTGAATGTCTCTCGTGAACTATTGCAGCAGAACCCGCGTGTCTCAGCGATTAAGAAGAACATTACTAAGAAGATTCTTAGTGAACTAGAGAGTCTCAAGAAAACCAAGAAAGAAGACTATCTAAACTTCTATCAAGAGTTTGGTAAGGTGATTAAAGAAGGTGTGCATACTGACTATGCTAATAAAGAGAAAATATTAGACTTATTACTGTTCCAAACTACTAAGACCAAGGAAGGTGAGTATATTAGTTTGCAAGAGTACTGTGATAGAGCTGGTACAGAAACTAAGAATATTTATTACATTACCGGTGAATCTAGAAGTGATTTGGAGAACTCTCCATACTTAGAGTCGCTCAGGGAGAAGGATATAGAAGTCATATTCATGACTGATGCTATTGATGAATGGGTGGTGATGTCTGGTGCTGAGTTTCAATCTAAGCATTTTAAGTCTGTTAGCAAGGGTGAAATAGATACAAGCGATAAAGCGAAAGAAGAAACTACAGCTAAGCAAGAAGAGCATAAGGACTTGCTTGCTAAGTTAGAATCTTTACTTGATGGTAAGGTTGCAGCGGTGAAGTTCTCTGACCGTTTGGTGAATACTTTATGTTGTCTTGTTGCTGGTGAGCACGATATCAGCGCTCATATGGAACGTATTTATAGAAATGCCAATCAGAAATTACCAGAGTCTAAGCGTACCTTAGAGCTTAATAGTAAGCACAAAGTAATTACTAAGCTTGATGAGATATTTAAGGCTGATCCTGCCAGTCCTAAGCTTAAGGATTACGCAGACCTGATTTATGGACAAGGATTGCTTCTAGAAGGCTCGAAAATCGACAATTTAGGTAGATTTACCCAGCTTATTAGCGAATTGATGTCATAGATATTTGCTATTATTAGTATGCGTAAATACGCTAGACTTGTTCTGGCTTGTTTATGTATAGGTAAATAATATGGAGACCGTACAGGCCCCAATTCCGCAGACTCTTGCTCAGTCGAGTGGTTCGAGCATTGCATTGCCCCAGGCAAAGCCAGAGGAACGCCTGGTTCTTCCTGGTATACCTGATAGGGAGATTGCTGAAGCTATATTAAGAGCTTTAGCTGATGTTCCAACGGTTGGTGAATCTAAAAAAGTTTTGGACGAATCTTTTGCAGATAAGTTTAATCACTTCTTCTATCATGGTCCACCTTGGTTCCAGTGGTTTAGAAATAATTTTTGTTTAGCACTTAATTC
>CAYPGT010000016.1:3774-12894 GCA_964410425.1 uncultured Gammaproteobacteria bacterium | reverse complement strand
ATGGTCCACCTTGGTTCCAGTGGTTTAGAAATAATTTTTGTTTAGCACTTAATTCTTTTGGTATTGCATTTAATACTGTTGCGGTGGTGGCTACTAACTCTTCATTTTTTAGCGACAAGACAGCTAAGTTTCTTGATGAGAAATCCGAGTGGTTTGCTAAGTATATTATTCCTTTTACTTTTGGTTGGAATGGCATCGAAGCTCTTATGGGTAAGCGTTTGCCAGAAGCTATTTCTCGGCTAATTCCTGCTAGTTTGTTTTGTGTACTTCCATTCTATAATCTAAATCTAGCTACTGGTATTAGTTCAGGGTTGAATTGTCTCTTCGAGCATGTTAAGGATAGACATGGTGGTAAGAATCCAGGTGAAGGTGATCTGTGGAAAAATACTCAAGAGGTTTTGAAAACTTCCAAGAATATATTTAAGGATATTATTAAAGGAGATCAAAGCAAGGAAGATTTAGGGAAACAGCTTTCCACTATATTCTTATTACTAGGTAGTTTGGGTGGGCTTGCTTTGGCTAAAGATAGTAGAGACTCTGGTCTGGCAAGGTTCTTTGGAAATATGCGTAACATTGGTGGTTTGATTGCTGATTATAAATTGGTGTTTAATACAGTTGAAGAGCCAGCTAGGGCTAGAGATCAAAAGATTGTCGGTGGTACTTGTACTATAGCTTCTATTCTAAATATATTGATGAGATGGGTTGATCCTAAATTAGCTAGAGCCCTGAATCATATTTCTATAGCGGCTGATGACTTTGGTCTGACTTATTGGGCACAAAGTTCTAAACGTGATAATGACGCAGCTCAAAAAGTGAAAACTTTAGCAGTATAATTTTCATTAGTGAGTGTTGAAAAACAAATAAGCCAATTATCATCTAGTCCTGGAGTTTATCTCTTCAAGGATCAGAGTAACAAGATTATTTATATTGGTAAGGCTATTAACCTTAAGTCTCGTGTCCGCTCTTATTGGAATGAATCTAGCTGGCCAGATCGTCCTAAGCTCCGTGTCTTAGTTCCTAAGATTCATAACATTGAAACCATTGTCACTAAGTCAGAGAAGGAAGCTTTAATACTGGAATCTAATTTAGTGTTTAAGCATCAACCTAAGTACAATGTCTTACTTAAAGCCAATAATAAAAATTTCCCTTGGTTAGTTATTACTTATGACGAGCCTTATCCGCGCTTGATTCCAGTGCGTAATCCAGAGAAGTTTAAGGCTAAGACTAGAGGACGAGAATCTAGAAATAAATTCTTTGGTCCCTATACCAATATCTCTGCCATGTATGAGAACTTAAATTTGGTGAATGAATTATTCCCGCTGCGTAAGAAGCGAGTACCACCATTTAAGGATAGACCTTGTCTTAATTATGATCTCGGTAAGTGTTTAGGACCTTGCCAAAAGCTAGTCACTGAGGAGGATTACGCCTTGATGCTGGCTCAAGTGGAACTTTTACTTAAGGGTAATTATGGTGATCTTAAATCCATGCTTACAACTGAGATGCAGAGATATAGTGAAGATCTGGAGTACGAGAAAGCTGCTAAGGCTAGAGATCGCATTAGAGCATTGGAGACTTTTAATGAAGTACAGAACGTTATGTCTGATGATATCAATTTAGATCAAGATGTATTTGCCTTGATTTATACTGAGGATCGTGACGTCGCCTGCGTGCAAGTGTTTAAGACACGTGCTGGTAGATTGATTAACCGTGAGACTATAGAGCTGGAGTTAAATGAAGTGGACCTTGATGAAGAGGTTTATGAAGCAGCTCTAATGCAATATTATTCTCAAGTACCTGATTCTGAATTGCCTAAAGAAGTACTTCTGAGCAACGAATTATATTCTATGGAAGCTTTCTCTGACTGGCTTTCTGAGCGTAAAGGCTCTCGCGTGAAGATGTTTAAGCCACAGCGCGGAGATAAATATGCTCAACTTAAGTTGGCTGAGCGTAATGGTAAGGTGATTATTGAGAAGATTAAGTTGGAGCAGATGGAAGAAGCTTCTCGTAATATTAATGTGGCACTAACTAATTTGCAAAAAGAGTTAGACATGAGAACTGAACTCCAGCATATAGAGTGCTTTGATATATCACATATGCAGGGCTCTAGTACTGTGGCTTCTATGGTTTGCTTTATTGATGGTATGCCGGTTAATTCACAATATCGTCGCTATAAAATTTCTCGCGATCAGAATAATGATTTTGATTCAATGCGCGAGGTTATTACTCGACGTTATAAGCCCTCCTTGCAAACTGATTCTCAAGAACACTTAGATGAAGCAGGTGACTTGCCAAATCTAATTATTATCGATGGAGGGAAGGGTCAGCTTAATGCTGCTTACCAAGTGCTTAAAGAGTACGAGTTGGATCATATTAAAATAGTCGGTTTGGCTAAGAAAGAAGAAGAGATATACCTACCTGGTGAATCTAAGCCTATTATTCTTGATCGCAAGTCTCCAGAATTATTCTTTGTACAGCGTATCCGTAATGAGGCACATCGCTTCGCGATAACTTATCATCGTCAACTTAGATCTAAGCGATCACTGGCGAGTATTCTAGACTCTGTTCCAGGATTGGGTCCTAAGAAAAAGAAAACTATACTTGCAGCCTTCCCTAGCCTAGCAAAAATAAAAGAAGCCAGCTTGGAGGAACTGACTTCTTTATCGGGTGTTAACGAAAATTTAGCTAAGAAAATTAAAGCAGTATTGTAAGTTTATGCCACTACTTCTTCGTCTACTTCTAGAGCGTCTGGTGATTCAGCATCAATCTCTTCATCCATACCTGCGAAGTCTTTAGGATTAATTCCAGCTTGAGCTATATTGCGTGCTTCTAGTTCAGCTTTCACCTTAACCTCTATCTCTTCAAGTATTTTAGGTTGAGGTTTAAGAGCAGCAATAGTGTTCTCTCTGCCTTGACCGATCTTCTCGCCGTTGTAGCTGTACCATGCACCTGCTTTCTGGATTATATCCATATCTACAGCAGCATCGAATATACAACCATCAGTATTAATTCCTGAACCAAACATGATGTCAAATTCAGCAAGCTTAAACGGAGGAGAAATCTTATTCTTCACGATCTTGACCTTCACTCTGTTACCGATACCTTCTCCATCCTTCTTAATGGTCTCAACGCGGCGAATATCCATTCTCACACTAGAGTAAAACTTCAGTGAATTACCACCGCTAGTAGTTTCTGGAGATCCAAACATTACACCAATCTTGTGACGAATTTGGTTGATGAATATAATCGTAGTATTAGTCTTAGCGGTAATAGCTGTAAGCTTACGCAATGCTTGTGACATGAGTCTCGCTTGCAGACC
This sequence comes from uncultured Gammaproteobacteria bacterium, assembly GCA_964410425.1. Classification (GTDB taxonomy): domain Bacteria; phylum Cyanobacteriota; class Vampirovibrionia; order LMEP-6097; family LMEP-6097; genus CAYPGT01. The sequence goes on along the minus strand of CAYPGT010000016.1, from coordinate 9,578 downwards.
AGGTAACTGATCACCCATCTCACCATCTATCTCTGCTTTAGGAACTAAGGCAGCTACGGAGTCTACTACTATAAGGTCTACTGCAGCAGAACGTACTAGTTGTTCTACTATCTCTAAAGCTTGTTCACCAGTATCTGGTTGTGAAACTAATAAGTCATCAGTGTTGACTCCTATCGCTTTAGCGTAAGTAGGATCTAAAGCATGCTCAGCATCTACTATCGCTGCTATGCCACCCTTCTTCTGTGCTTGCGCGCAGATGGTCATCGCTAGGGTAGTTTTACCTGATGACTCAGGTCCATAGATCTCAATAATTCTTCCACGTGGAATGCCACCGATACCTAGAGCTATATCAAGACTAAGTGCACCAGTCGGTATCACTTCAAGATTTACGGCTGGTTTATCTCCAAGTCTCATGATTGCCCCCTTGCCAAAATTCTTTTCGATTTGCGCAAGTGTATTACCTAATGTTTTGAGTTTTTCGTTTTTACGATTCAATTCTTTATTCATTTCTTTGTTATCCTTTATTACTATGTTTTTCTCTGCTGCCATTGTCTTATTCTCCTTAAATTCTAACCCCTGATCCTATATATAATGAGTAATATACGTTTTTAAGCTTTCACTCTTACTAATTTATGCCTCATACATATATACTAGCATAAATGTATGGGTATGCAAGGGCTTGAAAATAAAATAGTTTTAAGAATTACATCTTGGGAAACAAAATAGTAGTTATTATCTTCCAATTAGCATTGCCTTAATGGCTACGTGGTTAAGTAATATTATGAGCCTTCTGAGTACAAAATTAATTAGGTCCTGTATCGTTCTTTTTTTTACTACTTGTTTTTGGATAAGTAGTTCGCCTTCTCGCGCTGCTCAAGCGACCAGTTTACCTCCTGGTGATTATGATCGTGAGTTAACATTCAAAGGTTTAAAACGAACTTACAAGTTACACATCCCACCTGTCTGTAGACATGCAGACTCTCCTTCACTCTCACTTGTAATTGCTTTACATGGCGGTGGCGGCAACGCGAACAACTCAATCTCTACTTCACAATTAAATGTGAAAGCAGATCAAGTAGGCTTTATTGTTGTCCATCCAAGTGGTACACATGATCCACGTCAAAACCCATGGACCTTGACGTGGAATGGATATGATTGTTGTGGATATGCTCATACTAATAATATTGATGATGTTGGATTTATAAGTGCCCTTATAGATGAACTAGTCAGGACCTTAAATATTGATAAGAAAAAAGTCTATGTAACAGGACTTTCAAATGGTGCATTGCTTGCGTATAGACTTGCTTGTGAGCTTGCAAGTAAGATTGCTGCTATAGCAGTTGTATCAGGGGAATTAAATACTAATTCATGCAAGCCAAGCGAACCAGTTCCGGTGCTTGTCTTTCATGGTACTGCTGATCAAAATATACCTTATAACGGTGGGGTTCCTACAAAAGGTCGTCAAGTGGACAAAGGTTTAGCGCCAGTAATGAAGCCTGTTTCATTTGCAATATCCACCTGGGTTAATATTAACCAATGCTCAAGTACACCAGTTGCTGCTGCAGGATGCACCGTTAAAAGAGATTCTTATGGTAAGTGCAAAAATAATGCAGATGTAGTTTTATATACAATAGTTGGTGGTGGTCATGCGTGGCCGGGTGGTAACCCATCTGAGAAAAATGGCGACGTACCAACAACCGAGATTTCTGCAAATGACATTATGTGGGATTTCTTTGAAGCACATCCAAAGCCCTAGAACCCTCTGAGCAAGGCTGCTGCAGCGACCCTCTCGAGCGCTATGAAATAAGCAGCTTGTCTTGGACAGATATGCTTAGCTTCTGCCATATCTGCTACTTCCCAGAAAGCTTTCACCATGCGCTTGTCAAGCTCAGCGACAGTGTGATCGTACTCCCAATAAAACTGCTGTAGGTTTTGTGTCCATTCGAAATAGCTTGCCACTACTCCACCAGCGTTAGCAAGAATACTTGGGACTATATAGACGCCCTTGGCATGCAGGATAGCATTAGCTTCTGCGGTAGTCGGAGCATTAGCTGCTTCGATAAGTAGCTTAGCGTTAGTCTGAGTTGCAACTTCCTTGGTGATAGCGTGGGAGAGAGCTGCAGGTATAAGTACGTCGCAGTCTATAGTCAATAAACCATCACGAGCGATGTCCTTGCCACCACCAAAGTTAGTGAGATCACCCTTCTGTTTATCTTCGTAAGCTTTAAGAGCCTCTACGTCTAATCCATTAGGATTCACGGTGGCACTGATGGCATTACTGATGCCGACTATCTTAGAGCCAAGTTCAAGACTAATAATTTTAGCTGCATAGTAACCTACGTTACCGAATCCCTGAATGGCAACTCGCAAAGTTTTAGGGTCAACTTTCTTTAACTTGCAATATTCGCGAAGCATGATAGCGACACCACGTCCTGTAGCTTCTAGTCTGGCAGAACAACCGCCAAGCTCAACGGGTTTACCCGTCACTACTGCTAGTGGAGATGAGTCTGGATGTGCTTTAGAGTATTCATCGTAGATCCACGACATGATCTGTGGATTAGTGTTGACGTCTGGAGCCGGGATATCTACATGAGGACCGATGTTAGCGCCGAGATGCGACACTAGAGCCTGAGTCAATCGACGCAATTCATGTTCAGAAAGTTCTTTGGGATTCACTGCGATACCACCCTTAGCCCCTCCAAACGGAATATCCACTAGTGCTGTCTTCCAAGTCATCAGGTTAGCCATGTTACGTACTTCAGCCAAGTCCACATCTTGGTGATAACGAATACCACCCTTAAAAGGTCCGCGGGCGTTGTTGTGTTGTACTCGGTAAGCCTTAACTGGCATCAATGATCCATCGTCGCGACGCAACGGAATCTCCATAATGATTTCTCGTTTACAGGTATTGAGGTAAGAGAGTAAAGTATCATCTATTTTCTCGTTGCTATGTAGACCCTGTTTTCTATTGAGCGTAAAGCAACTCGCTGCGTTATAGCAGGTTTGTCCTTCCAAGGTATATTCAGGCCAGTCTGAGCTAGTATTCATAACATCGTTCTTTATACTCTTTATTCCCTTATCTGGAGATAATGTTTCTGTATTCATTTTCAATTCCCTTTTATCCAGTCATCATGAAAACCAAGTTTTCGATGACAGCTCAACGCCTTTGTTAAGCTTACATATATAATGATAGCAGCTTCTAAAAAACTAGAATAGGGGCAGAAAAGATGACTCAATAAAGGTTTAATGTTTTATCAATGCGTTTGCTTCTCTATATAAAAGAAAAATACACCGATCTCACCAATCGTGAAATCAAGCGTGCTCTGGAACGTGGCGCTTGCTTGGTAAATGGCAAGATTGAAAGATATGCTTCTCGTAAGATTGATCCTAATAAGGATAAAGTGGAGTTCACTTATATTAAAACAGAAGCTCAAGCTAAATTAGAAATCAAGAAGTCCAGAATTGTTTATGAAGATGATTATATATTAGTCTACGACAAAGAAGCAGGACATCCGATTATGGCTACTGAGGCTAAGGCAGAAACTAATTTACATCACGAACTGAAGAAGTTTACTGGGTATAAGTCTCTCAACCCTGTTCATAGATTGGATAGGCAAACTAGTGGGCTCTGTATTTTTGCTAAAGAACAAGAAGCACTGAAAGAACTTACGCGTATGTTCAAGGATAAAGAAATCAAGAAAACTTATGAAGCAATTGTTGATGCTAAGTGGCAGCATCCGAAACAAGGCAAGATAGAAAATTATCTCAGACTGAAACAGAAAATAAATACTATGCAAATATGGCAAGTAGTTGACAGTCCAAAATATGGAGCCAAACTTGCTATAACTGACTATAAACTAATCAAGGCCTATGATAAATATTCTCATATGCAACTTGAACCTTTAACTGGGCGCACTCATCAGTTGCGCTTACATATGGCGCATATGGGTTATCCAATTCTTGGTGACAGCATTTATGCAGAGAAATTTAAGTTTAAGAAGATTCTGGATAGACATCTCTTACATGCCGCCAAGCTTGAGTTTCAGCATCCGATTACTAAGAAACGGTTAAGGCTTATGGCGGAATCTCCGCGTGAATTCAAGGAATTGCTAGAAAACTCTGAATAGGGCAAGCGTACTATTCAGTTTCAGGAGAGAGTCACCGATACACCAATACAGGTGCGTAGATTTTTACTAGCCTTTATATTAGCTATCAATTTATTACTACCTCTTAATAGTAATAAATCATATGCTACTGCGTTTCAGCTTATTGCTGCTAAGTCTGCAGCTCGCTCAGAGCTTGTTGGTGAGTGGCAAGTAGCAACTAAGGTTATTTGGTCTGACTGTGAGTATGTTAGCAAGGGTCTTGAATCTCAGTCTAAGATTGTGATTCATAGCATTGGCGGTAAGCTGTTTCCTCAATGGGAAGCTTATGACTGGGAACTTGTTAGAAATAAAGCGATAGATTTTGGTTATGATGATTCTCTCCACTGGGAGATAGAAACTAAGTTAGAGAAGGATGGAGATTATTGGTTCGTCAGAGCTATTAATGATTTTAAGCTTGATAATGATGGTCACGTCACTGGTAAGGGTGTGGTTAAACAGTATCTTAATGGTGAGTTTGTTGGATCTTACGTTACTGAGTCGACCCTAAGTAAGGTTGCTGTTGATGAGAAAGTTAGGTTGAGTTCTTTGTAGATTACTTCTCTGCTGCCACTATCGCTATAGTCCCAAGCATCAGGTCTCGGTAGTAACTACGCTTGAACCCTAAATCGTAAAATCCTTGAGCTAGGTCTTTTTGACGTGGCCAATTATTTAAGGACTTAACTAAATATTGATAGGCTTCTTTATCACTAGCAAACCCAGATCCCAGTGCAGGAATGATCTTCAGGAAGATTCTTTTATAGATAGCGTCTATTAAGGGGATGTTAGGGTGTCCTAAATCTAAGCTTGCGACTATGCCACCAGGCTTAAGCACTCGATGTATTTCTTGAATTACTTTGGCTAGGTCACTTACATTTCTCAAGCCAAATCCAACTGTTACGGCATCGAAATAATTAGCTGGAAACGGGATCTCAAGGGCGTCCCCTTCTATCATTTTTAGTTTGGGTGGAGTGCCGTGATATTTTTTTTCTAGATTTCGGTAACCAACCTTAAGCATTGGGGCACATGAATCTAATCCTATAACTTCTACTACATTGGGATTCTTAATCCAGATTTCAGCGATGTCTCCGGTGCCAGTACAGAGATCAAGAACTTTTGCACCCTTAGTTTTAATACCAGCAGAAGCATCCTTGACTAATATTTGTTTCCACTGACGATGCAGTGATAGCGTCATGAGGTCATTGAGAAAGTCATATTTACTGGCGATACGACTAAAGAGATGGTGGATGAACTCTTGCTTTTGCACAATAATATTATATACTGATACTCATGCTTATTCTTGTTTCCAGTTTTGTAGTTTGTTTGATTGCTGTCGGCATAACATTTCATCGTAAGCTTGAGGTGCATATACCGATTATGGTTAGTGCTTTTGTTATTGACGTAGCCTTGGTTCTAATTATTGAATTGCAGAGACATGCAGTTGAGAAGGTTATTGGCGAGGTCTCAGCACCAAGTCCTAGTACTTTTGTGATTTTTCATGCTTGTGTTTCTTTGCTTGTTATTCTTTGTTACATCGCTTTGGGCATCACTGGTGCTAAGGCTATTAAAGATAGAAGTAAACTATCAAAGCATAAGGCTATTGCCGTAATTTTTATAATATTGCGATTAACGAACTATGTTACTAGTTTTTGGATGGCATAA
>CAYPGT010000016.1:2574-3674 GCA_964410425.1 uncultured Gammaproteobacteria bacterium | reverse complement strand
AATGATTTCTCTAAAAAGTTAATAAGGAATGATAAAAACTTAAGAAGGGAGGAGTTTTCAGTTTCTTCGAGTAAATCCTCTAACTTAAATGATTCATCAATTTTATCGGGACTAATTTTTTTGAATACTTCTTGGATCATTGTTAACCGAGCTTCACTACTAGGTTTATCAATATTCATTAGTGGTTTATAACTTCCTTTAGTACCAGAGTTGATTATTCCAGATAGTCCCTTGTGTTCGGCGATCTGTGCTTCTGATAAAGAGAGACCTCCAAAGAAGCTTACTGACGTTAAAATAGAGAGTTCTTTGATTGATTTAAGTAAATGTTTTAATCCAATCTCTTCTTCAGTATCAAGTTCTTTTTTAAAAACCTCAAACAGGTTGTCAATATATACTACTGCTGGCTTGCTGTTGCTAATAGTACTGATTAATTTATTTAACTCCGTAATACAGAGAATCATTTTAGGTAAGTCTATGTAAATAAAGCTTCTGTTGGTGTTTGCTGCAAGCCCTCTTAATAAATATATTTTTTCGTCGGTGCCAGTGCCTGTAATCATTGCCGTAGCTTGCTTAGATTTACGTTCCATCTTATTGGTTTGTGCAGCTTCTTGACCTAAGATTGCATCTAGTTTGTAATAGAGTGGTAATAATTCGGCTGTAATGACTTTGGTTTTTTTGGATTTCTCCTGAGTGATGGTTTCTTGATTGAAAACTATGTCTTCTTGTTTTAATTTTAATCTAAAGATACTTAGTTCATCATTCGTGACCTTAAATCTTTCAGCCAATGCTTCTCTGAAACGGTCTTTGAGAGGCTCTTCTGAATTAAGTATATCTAAGAGTTGATTCTCATGAAAGCTTTCTTCGGGGTTGACTACCATATTAACAATTAAACCAGTAAATAATTCTTGAGTAGAGTCGTTGTAGCATGATTGAATTAATAAACTCCATACTTCCTTATTATTCTTTTTGATGAAATGTTTGAAGCTATGAAACAGTTCTTCTAAAACTGTTTGATGATCTTTGTTTAGAACTTGCGAACTAGAATCTAAGTGTGACTTAAGTGCTTGTGTATAAATGTATTCAGTGACACTGTCTTCTTT
>CAYPGT010000016.1:0-2474 GCA_964410425.1 uncultured Gammaproteobacteria bacterium | reverse complement strand
CCTTAACAATATGCCATGCCACTAGGTGGAAATAACTAAGATTAAGCAGTTTTTAAGTAACTCACTAAGTTCAATAATTAATCATCTATCTTAATCTCATTTTTATTGTGGTTATTTGATTATTACACTTATATATGTGGTTAATTAGGTTTTTATAATAGGTAAAATATGCTTAATTGGTAAGCTGGAACTATCATAATCGCTAAAATGCCTCTCACCTTCAATCTTATGCAGTTTAATTTCGAAGTGTTGTCTTATTCTTGGTGGAAGTTTGGAGAGCTCAGTTTGTATTCTTTTTTCTAGAGCTTCTGCTTGGCTTACATGTACGATTGGATCCTCAGTGCCATGAAATAAATGAATACGGAGTTTACGACTTTCTGGGACATGATGCTTCTCTAGATATTTTGCAATGTTATTGATTGCAATCGTCAAATTAGTACCAGTATCCCAAACATTAGTTTGTGTTTCTTTACTGTAGAGTACTCGATTACTATATAGGCTTAGGATAGGAGCTAGAGGTTTCAACCAGGGACCAGGGTAGGTTGTAATAACGTCAGTGAATTTATTCCAAGGTGATACCATGACCATATCTCCAAAAAGGTCTCCTGGTCTAGTTTCTGAGAGCTGAGATATTACTCGTGCTGATACAGCGCTACCCAGTGAGTGTCCGATGATACCTAGCTTTCTATGTTCATTTAACCCTTTCTCAATGAGAACTTTTGCATCTTTGATAATAGTTGAGTGGCTTATATTTAAACCATAACTAGAACCTACTCCTGTATAGTTACCGAGTATCACTGGTATACGTGATTGAATAAGCTGTTCCACCAGAGGAAGCTTAAACTTAGCACTACTCCTAATTCCTGATAGTACGACGTAAGCTTGTTGTGATGAACCTCCCTGTGGGTTGAGTTGATATGCGGTCAAATTCCTACCAGGGGCTGTCTCTACCTTGATCTCAGATATTCTTGCTCCGTGTTTCTCTTTAATTGGTTTAAGATCTTCCTGACTTAGTGGCACTTTAGCGTAAGGTGAGCCTGCATAAAAAGTTTTCTCAAGACCAATTGCTTGTTCTATCCATGAGCGACCATCCTCAGTATCGGGAGGTGGTTTAGTTGCAGCATTAGAGATTCGATGTAACTCTCGTGTTCGTTCTCGCTCAGCTTCTTTGTTAGGTTTTTTTAAGCCTATTTTTTGTAGGGCGTATGAAAACGTACCTGTCACTGAAGACACAGCTCTATAAACAATAGAGGAAACAGTATTCGCTGTAACGGAGGCTATGGACATTATTATTGTTATTTGTCCGGTTGGGGCCGGGGGCAAAGTGGACAAACTAATTAGTATATATATTATAGCAGGCTTAGCTATTTGGGTCAATATGAGAGAAATCTCATTCAAGCTTGGCAAAAATCAGCCGATATTAGTATTTAGTTAATGAAAATTAATCATTTTTAATCTTCCGGTGTTATTTTGTCCACTAAACTGTGTATATATACAGTATCGGGGGATTTAAGGGATGTTACAGGGGATAGGATTCAGTGTTTACGACACTGCAATAGGTAGAGTTTATACAAAACAGAATAAGAGTTTAACGCAGGCTACTGACAGTTTAGCTACTGGCTTGAAGATTAATAAGGCTGCTGATGATTCAGCTGCTATGAGTATTGCCGAGACTCTGGGATCTTCGATTAGAGGTTACGCTGTGGCAGAGAAGAACATCGGAGACGGTGTTAGTTTAGTGCAAACTGCAGAAGCTGGGTTAAGCTCTATCAGTGATAATCTGCAAGGTATTAGAGCCCTCGTCGTTCAAGCTGGAGACAGCTCGCTGAGTGGCGCTGAGAAGCAAGCTCTACAGGATGAGATTGAGCAAAAGCTCAGTAATATTGATGATATTTCTGGTGGCACAAGTTTTAACGGGAAGTCCCTCCTCAATGGTTCTTCTGGGACTCTGAATATTCAAACCGGCAGCGATGCCGGTGATACTTCAGCGATAAATTTAAGTGGAAACTTTAGTAGCTCTGCAAGTGCTAGCAGCGGCAATATCAACGAAGGTAATCTCGGTGGTAGTGCTGGAGTGGCATTGAACAATATTAATGTTGTCAGTGGTAATCTAGACAATATACTTACTGGTGTCGACAATGCCCTGGATAATGTCTCTGCAGCACAATCGACACTGGGTGCTAAGGAGAACGCATTCACAGCCGACCTTGAAAGTCTGAGTGTGAAGAAAGAAGATGCGTTAGCTAGTAGCTCTCGGATAATGGACACAGACTATGCTGCTGCGGCGAGTACTGCAATTAAGAGTTACATCTTAAGAAGTGGTACTGCAGCTTTAAGCCAGCAGTCTAACATGAATGCCAGACTGGCATTGAACCTCTTACCTCTAGTGAGTAATAACTAGAGTGCAATTCTCGCCGTTGACATCCAAGCGACCTGTCTTCAACTCCGGAGGCAGGTCGCATCCCTTTCTAGGG
>CAYPGT010000015.1:34467-36346 GCA_964410425.1 uncultured Gammaproteobacteria bacterium | reverse complement strand
TTATTATTCACATCTCGAATTTTATCACAAACAATAGAAGACGCTGCTAGTTCTCCAAATCATCCTTAATTTTAGTTTCTTTTGTTTTTGAGATCATCTCCCATCTCATCTAGTTCATGTCCAATTTCATGACCAGCTTCAGTTAATGAATTTGGTGATTTATCATGATGTTCACGATTGAAATATGAAACAGCTACCACGGCTATCACAATCACGACAATAGTAATCATTGTATTTTTGTTCATTTGTTTCCTTTTCTCAAGAAGAAGCTATTTAATTCCACTTCTTCTTTAACTTAATTTTAATTAGACTAAAAGTTACTTTATACTAATCAAATTATCTACTCTAATCACGCCTGGTACAGCTGCGGCCAACATCGCCGCAAAATCCTTTTGACTTGGGCTATCAACTATACCCTTAAGATTTACAACACCATCCTGAACAGAGCATGATACATCGTTACGCAGATCAGCATAACTGTTAATCTTGGCATCAAGTGCCTTAATGATCTCTCTATCAGAACCCTTCTCTGGTAGAATCAATCTCTGGCTACTTGTTGTTGACTCATCTAACTTTTGCGTATACTGAGTAGTGGTCGTGGTCGTCTCAGCTGCGTTAGCAGTACCCATAGTAGCTAAGATAGCCAGCATGCTCATTGTTATTTTTGTTTTTTTCATTGTTAACTCCTTTTTATTATTAATGAACTAGAGCTTTGGAGTTTTTAAGCCTAAAAGCCCTAAAACCAAAGTCACAAGAAATATTACGAAAAATAGCCAGAACAACATTGATGCCATACTTGCCGTTGCAGACGAAATTCCGCCGAAGCCGAAAAACGCAGCAATGATCGATATGATAAAGAATGTGATCGCCAACCTAAGCATTTAGACCTGCTCTGGCTTTGTCTGCCCATTTTTGTACTTGTTCTGAAGCATCTTCCTTAGCTATTCCATAGCGTTTTTGAATTTGTCCTGCAAGTAAATCAAGCTTACCTTCTACATATTTCAAATCATCGTCAGTGAGCATTGCCCATTGCTTTTTAACTTGTCCCTTAAACATTTTCATGTCTCCAGCTATCGTATCTTTATTCATATTTATCTCCTTTTTAATTTGTTCTATGATCATTATAGCACAAATGATTATAGAACAAATTATTTCAATGTAACATAATTTCAAATAAGATGAGCTGTTGATCTTTGACTTGTAAAGTGAGTGTTATCAACGCTTTCTCTTTTCAAAGGAAGCTATTTCGAGACTTTCAATTTCAAAAGAGACTTAATCTTTATTTTCAAATTAAACATTGCGCGCATAATTAGTCATCATGCCAATAAAGAAAAAAATTAGGGATTCCGGAAAAGAAGATGCTAGCTTATTTATTTTACATAGCTTACGCACAATCAATAGAGTAGTTGATATGTGCTCAAAGGAAATCAAAAGCCAAGGAAATTTAACCTTACCGCAAATCCTATCTCTCTTAGCAGTATATGCCGATGGTCCCATGACTATTGCACAGCTTGCTAGCGACGTGCATTTAAGTTCAAGTACTGTGGTTGGTATCATAGATCGCCTAGAAAAGAAAAAACTACTTAAACGTGAAAGATCTGTTAGTGATAGAAGAGAAGTCTACGTATCCGTAACTAAAGAAGGTAAACGAATCGCAGAGAAGTCTCCAATTCCTCTTCAAGAGAAGTTAGTAGATGCATTGGTAAAGTTAACTGATAATCAAGAAAAAGTCCTAATTGAATCAATTGAACAATTAGTAAAAATTCTTGATCCGAGTGGTACTGGAATTTTTCCTAACGGAGCTTGTAACTAAAAGAGAAGTTTAGCTTATACCAAAGTGTTTTTCTAAATCATCAGCAGTGCCAATATATTTACCATC
>CAYPGT010000015.1:29128-34367 GCA_964410425.1 uncultured Gammaproteobacteria bacterium | reverse complement strand
AGTTCATTGTAACGAGGTAAATGAGTCGAAGAGCAAGAACCCCGTCTTCCACTTACCAGATTCCATGATTTGAAATTGTGCTTCTGGAATTGTTGCACCTTCTTTAACTTCTTTATTATTAGGCATGAGTTGTCTCCTTTGTTTCGCCTAAAGCTTTAGCTAATTTATAAGTTTTATAACCACCAGAGAGCATCCTAAGTTTCTCAAAGCCCATTAGCTCAAGGAATCGATAAGCATTATAAGCGTTAGTTCCAGTGTGGCAGTATATTATAATTTCGTTCTCACGATATAAACTTAAATAACTTTCTCTCAAATCTTCAAAGGGAATATTAATAGACTCCTTAATAAATCCACCTTCTCGTTCTTTGGAGGGTCTCACATCTAGAATAATAGACTCAGCATCTAAGTCCTCCATCTCATACCAATAAATAAGTTTCAGCGTACCTTCTTTAATATTTTGTCCAATCATGCCAATTTGATTTATAGGATCTCTTGCAGATCCGTAAGGTGGCGCATAAGCAAGTTGCAATGCATCTAAATCATATACATAAGCATTATTCTGAATCGCTGTAGAAAGAACATCAATACGCTTATCGACACCATCAGCTCCAATAATTTGCGCACCGAGTATACGAAAATTTTCACTAGAATATACTACCTTAATAGTTAATGGTTTAGCTCCATGGTAATAACTTACATGAGAATTGGCGTGCATGATTATACTATCAGCTCGAATATTTTTAGCTCTCGCTTGTTTTTCACTAATTCCCGTCATCGCAATAGCCAAATCAAAAAATTTCAGGATAGCTGTACCCAAGGTACCCTTGTATTCACTATGAGCACCAAAAATATTATCAGCAATAATATGTCCGTGACGATTGGCTGGTCCTGCTAATGGCATAAATTCATACTCTTTAGTAATAAAATTTTCAACTTCTATGCTATCTCCTCCTGCCCAAATATGCTTATTAGAACTTTGTAAACGTTTATTTACTCTAATACCACCCTTATCTCCTAACTTGACCCCTGCTGATTCAGCTAAACCTGTATTGGGCTTAATTCCTGTAGCAAGAATTATTAACTCTCCTTCAAGCTCAGAGATCTCTGAGTTGCCCTTGAGTATTAGCTTTGATCTGTTCTCATGGTTTTCAAACCGAGTGACACTTGTATTGAAATAAGCGATGATTCCTTGATCATTAAGCTCTTTATGAATAATACTAGCCATTTCCTCGTCAAGATTACTTAACACTTGATCTGCATGTGTAACTAAACAAATATCAAGTCCTCTGTTTTTTAATTGTTCTATAACTTCTAATCCTATATAACCACTACCAATTACTACTACAGTTTTCACATCATGATCTTTTATATATTGATCTATTTTCAAAACATCTGGAATAGTAAGAACCGAGAAATGATTTCCTTGATTTATTCCAGGTATTTGAGGTATATCCAAAACCGCTCCTAGCGCTAAAACCAGGTCATCATAGGATTCCTTATAAGAGATATTATTAGTATGATTGCGAATATTAATGATTCGATTTACGACATCAATATCCATAACTTCATTATTTAATCGAACATCAACATTATTTAATTTTGAAAACACTTCAGCATCTTTGCCATTAATTTTTTTAATATCATCTACTTCTTGTCCTATATAATAAGGAAGTCCACAATTTGAGAAAGAAATATACTGACCTTTATCTAACAAGATTATTTCTACTGTTTCATCTAAGCGCCGAAGCCTTGAAGCGACGCTAGCGCCACAAGCAACAGCACCTACTATTATTACTTTCTGAGAACTCATATAGCAGATCTTACTATAAACCAATTAATTTTACCTATAATTATTTGTACTATAATCATTCGTGCAGAAATAATCAAGCCTAATTCAAGTTAAAGCTCTGCCGGTAATTTAGTAGCCAATGATTATCTATGGAACTTTACTATCGGTAGCAACCTAAATCAGAATGAAAATATAGTTCTTAAAGGTTTACAATAATCAAGCCCAAGATTAATTTCAATTAACATTAGCCCTGATCACTCGTGCTATAATCATTCGTATAGAAATAATTTGATAATTAACTTTAGCAACAACTAAAGAAGGAGAAATAAAATGAGAATTTCAAAATTACTATTAAGTACTAGTCTAATTTGTTTAACTATAGGTATCGGGCATAGTGTACAAGCTGAACAGGAGAAGTCGACATATACATACAAGGAAACGAAAGTCACTACGACTCAAGCTCCGCAAGAATCTAAGAATGATTATTCAATCCGCAAGGATCTTGATAACAAGATTGATAGCATGCGTGAACTTGATGATGATTTAGATTTCAATGTGGCAAATGGTGTTGTAACTTTATCTGGCACAATGGATAACTTTTCAGAAAGAGATCTAGCCATAAGAGTGGCTAAAGATATCGATGGAGTAGTCTCTGTTGAAGATAGAATGGCAGTAGAAAGCTAGACTGAAATTTATTCTAACGAGTGAACAAGGAGTAGGGTGAATAACTCTACTCCTTGTTTTTAGAGGGCATCGATTATAAATTCTCTAGTGCTACTTTTGCCGCGTTCTGCCCAGCATCTTTCTTAGAATTACCAATTGCCTTACCCAATAATTTATCCGCGATATAAACGCCTACTTCAAACTGTTTATCGTGGTCTAATCCATAGGTAGCAATAGTTTGATAATTAGGAGGTTCTTTGTATTCCTTTTGTATTGCTTCTTGCAATAGTGATTTGTAATCTTTCTCCATTGCATCTTTGATAGCCTCATTGATATATTTTTGCCAGTGCAACATCACAAAATCTTCGGCAGCTTGAAAACCCTGATCGATATATACAGCTCCGATAATAGCCTCTAAACAATCTCCTAATAGAGATTTCGGTAATGGCTTTTTATTCATCATAGAACTACCTACTTTAATATAGGTACTGAGACCAAGTTCTTCCGCTATTTGTCCAAGTAGATCATCAGAAATCAACCTAGCTCTATACTTCGTTAATATACCTTCATCAGAGCTCGGGAAACGATTAAAAAGATACTTACTAAAAATTAGTTTAAGTACTGCATCACCATAGAATTCCAATCTCTGATTATTATTCTCAGTAGGATCATCCTTAGTACAAGAACTATGAGTTAGAGCTAGTTTGAGCAGACCCTGATCTGAGATATTGATTGAGAACTTCTCTTGCATAGTCCGTTCTTAAGCTAGACGAATTTTCATTATCACTTGACCGTAAGATACTGCTTCTGCATTCTGCACACAGATTTCAATGATCTCACCACTGACATCAGATGGTAATTCATTCATAAGCTTCATAGCTTCAACGATACCTACTGTATCGCCCTTATTAACTTTATCTCCAGCCTTCACAAAAGCATCCGCATCTGGAGAAGATGATGCATAGAAAGTACCTACCATTGGTGACTTAAGCTCATAGAGACCAGCGCCTGCATCCTTAGCAGCAGGAGCAGCTGAACTCGTTACAGCTGGAACCGCAGAAGAACTCACGACTGGGGCTGTATAAGCGATGCCTTCAGGCTCCTTACGTACCTTAATCTTAAGACCATCTAGCTCTACTTCAATTTCTGTAAGCCCTTGCTCTTTTAGGATCTCAGCAAGCGTGTTGATCTTGTCCACTGGTATATCTGATTTATTTGTCATAGCCTTACGATTTTACTCTATCTTGATACTCGCGTGTCTTAGGATTAACTCTAATAGTCTCACCAACATCTACAAAGAATGGAATCTGTATCACAGCTCCAGTCTCAAGTGTCGCAGGTTTACCACCACCTCCTGAAGATGTATTACCCTTCTCGTTAGGCGCGGTATCGATTATCTTAAGTTCAATCGAATTAGGTAAATCTACACTTATAATTTTCCCCTCACAAACTATCACTTGGCAAATAGTTTCTTCTTTCAAGAAATCAATAACATCTTGGCCCACTTCTGCTTTAGTTAGCTCAGCTTGTTCATAGTTTTTCATGTCCATGAAGGCATAATTATCACCACTTTGATAGAGGTATTGCATTTCCTTTCTCTCCACAAATACGGGCTCAAACTGCTCATTCATACGGAAACATTCTTCACGCAAAGCACCAGTCTCAACGTTTCTCAGCTTTGATCTAACAAATGCCGCTCCTTTACCAGGCTTAACGTGCAAGAACTCAGCCACTTGCCAAATCTGTCCTTTCCATCTGACAGTCAATCCATTTTTAAAATCTGTAGGGGTAAGCATAGCGTTCTTTATTCTACTACAAATAATGCGGGGCGGGATAAAGGCTCAATAGTACATACACTTTTCCTTAATATTGATGATTTAAAATCACTTTCATGTTTGGTACTTGGGGGAAAGTATTAGAAAAGCATTTTAATCATTTATTGGATTTGATTTCAGTGCGGCTTTGTTATGGTTGTAAGAAAGCTTACGCGAATCCATCTAACAAATATTATTGCCATTATTGTTTCAATAATCTGCAAAGCAATTGGCTTAATAAAAACTACAGCCGTAAACACTTGGACTTTAGTTATGCAGAGCTCACTGAGTTCTACGACGATACTATTCCACTCTATCCTAAGATATATTTTGCGACTGAATATGGTCCCCTCACTAAATCTTTAATCAGACATTTCAAATATCGTAAGCCTTATATATCTGAATTCTGGGCTGAGTTTTTAGCTAATTACTGGAAACTGCATGCAGATTG
Source organism: uncultured Gammaproteobacteria bacterium (assembly GCA_964410425.1). Taxonomy (GTDB): domain Bacteria; phylum Cyanobacteriota; class Vampirovibrionia; order LMEP-6097; family LMEP-6097; genus CAYPGT01. Next base: position 29,650 of record CAYPGT010000015.1, on the reverse strand, counting down.
GATTCTAAGTGATCTAAGCAGTGATGAAGCAGAGAAATTCAACCCTAATCTACAATCTAATAGCACGCTTAAGTTTTGGATTAGCTATGTGCCGATGTATGAAACGAAACTTAAATCAAGAACTTATAATCAAGCAGAATTAATCGCACAAGAGTTTACTAAATTACTAAACCAGGATCTTAAAAAACATAAACCTAGATATCTCTACCAAAGTTCAGAAGGCTTAGCTTACACTTCGGTATCCCAGTATCAATTCCTTCCCAATCTTATATCTCGCATTAAAAACACAGAAAGCCTCTACGATAAATCCAAGCAAGAGAGATTAGCCATACTACGTGGAGCCTTCTCTGTGAATGCTTTAGATGAGACTTGTTCGATAGGCTCTCAAGAAGAGAATATTTTAATTGTCATCGATGACATCAGCACTACTGGAGCTACTGCTATGGAAATATATAGGAGCTTAAACTTAAAACAGAATCCATGGAAGGAGATTATATTTCTGACAGTGACAGGGAGGAATTT
>CAYPGT010000015.1:0-29028 GCA_964410425.1 uncultured Gammaproteobacteria bacterium | reverse complement strand
TAAAACAGAATCCATGGAAGGAGATTATATTTCTGACAGTGACAGGGAGGAATTTTAAATGATTTATGCTCTATCTATCAAAAACATCAGACAGTGTCTGGCGAATTCAAGATGATTGCTTTCTTTTTTTCTTTTTAGTTGCTTTTTCATCAATTATTGACTCAGCATTACGTGCATCAGAATCTTTACGAAGCTCGATTAAATGAAATACACCACCAGCACCAATAAAACTTAATGCAGCAGCAGCAGCAGCTGTTAGAGTATTCCTTAACCATCCTGATCCATTACCTTCTTTCGTACTTTTTCTAACTCTAGATCGTCTTTCTTGTTGATCTAATGTTTTTATATCTCTGTCCATACCTGCGAAAAATTCGTTTACTAAATTTAAGGATTCTTCGTTTACTTCTTTTACAGTACTCGGATCAAGACTTCTGTCCTTGTCACCAGTTGAAGTGTCTGTTCTTTGTCTAAAACCCGGTATCTGAGTAAGAAGTTTTTGTGATTCTAAGTAGTCTTCAAGCTCCTGATTTAGCTTAACAAATCTATCTCTTTGACTTAATGGTGTTAATTTATTAGCATTTGAAGAATCAAAACTAACAATCTTCTTATTATCAAGAAGAGATTTAAAGTTAGCTGCAATTTTTATTTCTTGCTCTGATAATTTAGATGGTTCATCTTCCCGTTGCTTTACTAGCTTTTGATACTTGTCATAGGTTTCTTTTGTAACAAGAATTTGCAGAACAGAATTCAATGGAAAGCTCTCGTTAATGACAGGGTAAGGCTCTGCTGTATACATGCTCCTTCCACTCTCATCTTTTGGATTAAGCAATAATGTTGCCTTTCTATGATTTTGCCAACGATTAAAATCTAAGGCATCAATCATAAAAATTGCTGGATCAGTTTCTAAATCTACAAAAGGCTGAAGAGCCCAAACTTGCGGGACTCTTGTAACAAAACTTTGTTTAGGCAAGGAATCCTGTAAGAGTACTTCTCCTAAATTACCCCTACCATGATAAAGATAGCCTTTTTGAAACTCATATGGTCCACCGTTCTTAAAAATTTCTTGCTGCTTAGGACTATGGTCTAATAAATATTCAGGATGGTGACGCCTCAACAAAGAATCGTTCTCTTCTTGTAACATTCGAATCATAACAGTGTATCTGAGTATTTTTCTTACATCATCTTCGGGAAGCACAGTGTAACCTGTCGGATCATTTACACCACGTTCTTGTCCTGAACAAAGAGTTGTTAATAATGTCGGAGCCGCTAATACTGCTGCTGCACTAGCACTTCCTTGCAAAAAACTCCTTCGAGAAAGTCCCTCCCGAGTTCTAGCTGCTGATGGAGCAAGACCTTTTTTTAGTTGGTGATTAAAAGGATTCTTTAAAAGTCTCATGTATCAATGTAGGCTCATCTCAAAAACGAGGAAATGGGTTCATTGCAAGAAATTCCTTAAAGGCTTTAGGATCTAACTGTGCATTTTCTACTTTGAATGCGCTTGGATCTAATATGGCTTCCTCTATAGCAGCTCTTGTCTTTACTACTGTTGATAGAAATGATCGTAACTGAGCTTTTTCACTCGGACTTTCTGTAGTCATCAGTTTTGCATCATTAAGGTGATCTTCTAACAATCCATGAGCCTGAATTTGCAGATGCAATTCAAATGCATGCTCTGATTGAAAATTAAAACCAGCTGGCACTTCAATTGCGTATCTGGCATAAAAGTCCTTAACAGCTTTAATTTCATCATCGTCTAAATGGGGTTTTATACTTCCAGCTTGAATCTCTTTTAATTGATTGTATGATTTGATAAACTTGGCAATATTTCCCGGAGAGCGAGTCCAGCCATCAGGTCTGACAGTAGCATCAGTGTCGAACATTGTAACTCTAGGACGAGTATGAGCCAGTGCCGCATTCTTACCAATCACTCTCTTATAAAGCCTAATCAACAAAGGATCTTGCTTCTTATCAACTCTTAGGTCTAAATTTGCATAACTAGTAGGTGCAGCAGCAATCCTCTCTGCCCCTTCTCTTCTATCATAGGCTGCTGAACCCAAGAATGTCATTCCGGCTAAAGTTGCACAATAGACACCATTCCTTACAGGACAGGGGAGGGACGATTGTATATACCGGGATACTGGCCAAGTAGTGTTTTGATTCATATCTTATTCATTATATCACCGCCAAGATTAAAGATAATCCTAGCTTTCTTGATAAGTTTAGGCTAGAATATATACACGATGCCAGAAGAAGAGAAACAAGTAGAAATCCGTAAGGCTATAAGAGCCCCTATTAAGCAGGTTTATTACGCTTGGACTGAACCTGATTTGATGAAAGAATGGATGGGTCCTGGAGATATAGTTTGTAAAAACGTTGAAGTTGATCTTAAACAGGGTGGCGCTTATAAAATACATGAATATTCTCCAAAAGACAATCAAGATCGCATAGCCTATGGTACTTACACTGAGATTAATCCTGAGAAGAAGCTACAGTTCACTTGGTCTTGGGAAGGTAAAAATCTTCCTGAAACTTTGGTAACCATTGAATTTGAAGCTAAGGATGATTTAACTGAATTGAAACTAAGACACGAAGGATTTTTTGCTAAAGCAATTAAGGACAAGCATGGACTGGATTGGGATAGTTGTCTATCAGAGTTAATTAGAATTGTTGAAGCAAAATAAATAAAGTTTTTCAGAATTACTAAGTTTTACTTGAAAATCTGCCATAACATCTTTTGTCTAAAGCCTCACTTAAATTTCTCTCAATTTCATAAACAGGTACTTTAGCCAATTGACCAGCAACTCTAGCTCTTTCGATTAATGTTTCCTCAGCCTCTGATCTATGTTGCCCAAAGGCTAAAGAAGTTAGAGAGTCATCATAGGCAACCAATCTTCTAGTTCTCAAATGAGCTTCAATATCTTCATGAACTTGCCACTCTCCAATATTAGCAGCGGCTCCAACTTTTTTTGCATTGCTTATTTGTTCAACCAGAGTTAAGTTTGAACTACGGCCTCCATAAGCTATAGAAATAAGAGCATCATTATAAGCACGTCGTCTTTTAGTCTGCTCTTCTGCACTTAGTTGTGAATATTTATAATTTGCTATTAACAAATCTCTATCATTTGCAGATATAACATAACTATTTGGCAAAGGAAACGTCATTATTCTTGAAGGTTTCAAATCAAATCTATCATGGTCTGTTGATCTTCCAATAAACATAATCGCTCAATTGTAGCATAAACTGGCACTTATTTCTTTCCCTTATTCACAAACGGTATCGCCGCCAAGCTTCCAAACAAGCTCATCAAGCAAGATATCACAATAGTGGTAATGGCAATCACCATATAGAATCCTGGACCTAAATTTTCTAGGGCTTGAAACTCCATGGTAGAGTGCATTTTCATGGCTTCGTTAATAGTATCTATGACAAACTTTTGCATATCAAGATCTTGAAGCTTAATAGAAATGATCAAGGTCAAAATAGCACCAACTAAAGAACCACTCCCCAAGCCTAATACCGTTGAATCCCAAGCTGTTATTTCTTGAAATTCATCTTTTAATTCACGCTTAAAAAGCAGAACCGCAATCACACCACCAATAAAATAAGTGAATAAAGGTGCTCCATTAATCGGCAATATGAACACTGTATTAAGTAATATAACGATTAAAGCAGAGATTAATATTGGTCTAAAATAAGGGTCGATCTTCATTCCTTCTCAATTTCCTTCTTCTTTTTATCCTTATCTTTTTTCTTATCTTTTTTCTTTTTCTTGATCTCTTGCTTTGTCTCTTCCTTAGTGCTTACTGTAGGTTTAGTAGTTTGAGATGATGGCTGCGCAATAGGAGTCTTCTTAATAAAAGGATTCAGCAATTCATCATTAGCCTGCTCTGGGCTAATTGTTTTTTTTACGATAGGACTCTCAATTAACTGTTGTTCTTGCAAATTATACTTAGTCGGATTCTCTGCTGCTGTAGTAGCTTCTATTGGTTCTTCATGTGTTTCAAAAGGACTAACATTCACCACATCAGTGTCAGAGATTAGTTTTGATGACTGGCTATCGACAGCAGCAGGCTCTAACTTAGAAACTTGAGTTGTTTCATTCCAAGCCTTATAAATTCTGCGAGCGGTTTGTGGATAGTACCACTTAATGGTTTCATTAGGCTTACCTAACTTAAAAGGTCCGTTACCAGTATCAACAGTAAAAGCACCAGCATCACCAGTCGCTAAAACAAAACCCTGATCATCGTAGAATCTAAAATGATCAACATTACTATTAGGACCGACATCTCCTTCATATAGAATCTTCTGCTGTGCCACTCCAATAATTTGATACCAAGCATTATTCACAGCTTCCACTGAGAGTAATTTAGAACCGACTCCACTACTCACTACTTGCTTAATTGCATTAGGAGTATTGTCTAAAAGACTAGTATTGGCTTCCAGCTCCAGTCCGTTAACGGCTCCATTCACAGCAGGCACTTGCTGACCATTAGCGAGAGTATTAGTTTCTGGCACACCAAGTTTCAATTGATCCAAATTAATATTATTCTTACCGTAATTAGCAATAGTCAACCACGCCAGAGCCACTAAGCAAATAATGAAAATCGTATAGAGATGATAAATCTTAAAATCAGTGAAAGCGAATCCCAGCTTACTATCCTTAACTTCATGAGAATTAACAATTGCTTGAACAATATAAGAACCTTCTTCTTTTTTATACTGCTCTATGATGCTATTCGGATCTGTGAAATTCAATGCTCTTAAAACCTTAGTTATGAAACCTAGTAAATAAGCCTCTTCCGGTAATTCTTTACGATTAGCTTCCTCAATATTCTTAAGATGAGTCACAGAAACTCTTGACTCATAAGCCAGTTCTTCTTGACTTAAGCCATGCTCTTCGCGAGCAGTTTTAATTATCAATCCTATTCTTTTTAAGGGTTCTTGCTTTGGCATTATGAATTAAATATCCTATTACAGTATAACCAAAGGTTGAGCTGTCAGTAGATCTCCGTGCTCCATTAAAATACTAGCCAGCCCTACTAGGCTTTTGTCTGAATCTACGCACTTAAGATATCTATCTTCACTGGGTTTAGTCAGATATGATGCAAAATTATCCCCACTTTTGTTTGCAATAGCTACCCTGCGTCCTTGCTGTAGCGCAATAATATCCTTGCGATCAAACTCTAACTCAGGCAGATCCAAATAATCCCCCGCTTTCAGTATTAAGTCTTCCGCCCTTATTTCAGTATCTTGCAAATCCTCAAACCTAATAGCTGATTTAATATCAAAGCCATTAGACTCAGTACGTCTTAGAGCGATAAGATGTCCGCCCAAATCTCTAGCAATAGATCTAATATAGGTTCCTTCCGAACAAGCCACTTCAAACTTAGCAAGAGGATAATTAAAATCAAGAATATTTATTTCACTTACCGTAATGGTCTTTGGTTTAAGTTCAGTCAAATCGATAGTTTCACCAGCTCTCATCAACTCATATAATTTTTTACCATTGATTTTCTTAGCACTATAAAGAGGTGGGATTTGCTCGTAAGTACCTTTCAAGGTGAAAAGTTTAGTGCGAAATTCTTCTTCATTGATGGTACCAGATCTCTGTCTTAAAGCTTCTCCGGTCAGATCATCAGTGTCGGTAGTATTTCTCAAATCTATCTCCGCCAAATAACGCTTAGATTTATTTAAGAACCTAATCAGTCTAGTAGCCGAACCAACAGCTATCGGCAAAACCCCTGTAGCAAAGGGATCTAGGGTTCCAGTATGCCCAATACGCTTCATACCTAAGACCCTTCTCAATTTAGCGACAACATCATGAGAAGTCCAGTCTACTGGTTTGTCAATATTAATAAATCCACTCAACTCAGCCGTGATCATCTTGATCTAAATTATTCTCCAGCATCCTCGTGGCTAGACTGATCTGCAGCAACAGTTCTATTAATTAAATCAACCATATCAACTGCCTCAGACAAAGCAGTACTCTCAATAAAAATTAATTTAGGTGCGTATTTCAGATTAAGCTTCCTTGCTACTATACCTCTGATATAGCCAGAATGCTCATTCAATGCAGCTTTCGTACCAGCATGATCCATACCATCATTAGCGATCTCATTCATCACTGAATACAAAACCTTCGCACTACTTAAAGCAGGATTAATATCCACTTCTACAATCGATATAAATTTATCGAGCCTATCATCCTTAACTCCACCTTGTTGGATAAAACTAGCAATCTCTCGCTGGAGAGCTTTAGCTACCTTAGTTCTTCGTTCGTAACTTTTCACTATATATACCTAATACTTTCTGTGAAGTCAAGCATCCTACAAAACAAAGTTTTGTTAGTGATGCTGCTCTAAAAAAATGCCTTACAGAGAAGCACAAGGATTCATTATAGCGCATAGCTAATTTAATATCCGTGACTTTTATATGGTGTGAAAATCACAAATATGTGACTTTTATATGGTATAATAGTCGCATATTTAGGAATATAGTTGATATGCATAGATTGATTTTAGAAGAGCTTAAACTATGGAGCAAAACTGCGAAGTCTAAGCCTTTGATAGTAGAAGGTGCTCGTCAAATTGGCAAAACTTATATTCTCAAGCAGCTGGGGTCTAAATATTTTAAGAACTATCACTATCTTAATTTTGAAAACGATGATGAGCTCGCTAAACTTTTTGAATCAACTCTAAAACCTCAAATGATATTAGAAAAATTGGAGATGAATTTTTCTTTTCAAATTAATACTAAAACTGATTTACTGATCTTAGATGAAATTCAAGTTTGTCCGCGTGCCCTTACGAGTCTTAAATATTTTTGTGAAGATATGCCTGAATTAAAAGTCGTAGCAGCTGGATCTCTTCTAGGCATCAAACTTGGCAAGGCTTCATTCCCAGTAGGGAAAGTGAATTTCATAGAAATGCAACCCATGAACTTCCAAGAATTTATCCTTGCACTAGGACATACCAAAATATACGAAGTACTCAATACTATTAAATTGAATAATAAACAATCATTCTCTGTCATAGACAGCACTACTCATAAGCATCTATGGGAATTATTAAAACTATATTTTATCGTAGGAGGACTTCCAGAAATAGTAGAGTTGTTTGTGAAGCATCGTAAAGATTTATCCTTAGCATTTAGCTTAGTCCGCGATAGGCAAAACGATCTTATTAAATCTTACTTAGCTGATATCGCAAAACACTCAGGTAAAATCAATTCGATGCACATTGAAAGCCTTTGGCGCAATGCCGCAATTCAACTAGGTTCCAGTCAAGATGAAAGCGCTAATAAATTCAAATTCAAAGAAGCTATTCCAGGAATTAAAGAATATGCTCGAATAGAATCTGCCCTAGATTGGCTTATTAAAACAAAACTACTCATCAAATGTCCTATTATCAAACAAGCTCAAACACCATTAGCAGCATATGCTGAGCACAATAAATTCAAGTTATTTATTTTTGATATTGGTATTTTAGGCGCAATGACTAAGCTCAACCCCAAGGCTATTATGGAATATGATTATGGTACTTATAAGGGATTTTTTGCAGAAAATTATACGGCTCAGGAGCTTACCGCCAATGGCATATCAGAGCTTTATAATTGGGAAGGTAAACAATCTGAAATAGAATTTGTCCTTGACATAGAGGGATCAATTACTCCGATAGAAGTTAAGTCAGGTAGGCAAACCAAGTCCAAAAGCATGAAAGCCTTTGTTGACAAGTATCATCCAGAGCAAAGATTTATACTTAGCGCCAAAGAAGCTCATATTAACCCAAAAGAAGGATTCTATGGCTTACCATTATATTTAGTAAATAAGATTAGGGCTTAACTAACTCAAGGATACCCGATTAGGGTGTACATATATAGTTGACTCGAGGACATGAAACTGCCGTACCACCGATCTTCACCCAATCTGCTCCAGAATACATACATAGAGCGATATTCGTGCCACTTTGATATGCATAAATATCACCAGCAACAGCCGTAACAGGAGGAGTCGTCCTTGGCGCCAAGGATAAAACATCAGTCATAGTTTTACTTGCTTTGATGTTTCCATTTACAGTTAATTTTTCTGTTGGATTTATACCAATACCAACATTTCCAAATTGATCAAATATAGTCCCTTGACTAATGTTGTTTGGTCTAAGATGGATCGAAGTCCCATCTGAAGTTCTGATCTCTCCATCTACTGGCGGCGCAACGGTCGTAGCGTTATAGCTTCCACCTAAATGAATACCTCCAACATAAATTGGAGCTGAAAAACTTGATGCACCGTTATCATTACTTTGCACAAATGCAAAACCAGTATTTCTAGTGGTGGTTGGGCTACTTGAACCTAATAAAAACATCTTTAGATAGTCTGTATTTGAAAATCTCAAGAGATTAGAATTTTCTGCTTTGACTACTTCTATATTGTTTGCTGCAACTAGACTTGAAGCATAAACAGCCTTGCTTGCGTTAATAGAGTTGGTTGCATTAATAGCGTTAGTTGCATTTACTGCATTAATTGCATTGTTTGCAGTGATATTAGTTAATCCAGAACCATCACCAATAAACTTTTTAGCCGTTACATTATTGCGGATATTAATATTACCAACAGAGAGGTCTCCATAAATAGTGTTACCGATGTTAAGCTGATTTGAACTTGCTGCAAGTGGAGCATTCACATTATATCCAATCATTATATTAGAGGAACCACTAGTAATATTGCCACCAGCTCCCACACCAACCACAGTATTACTAGACCCTGTCGTAATATTGAATAAAGATTGACTACCAACCGCCGTATTGTTATCTCCGTTTTCACTAGAATACATAGACATAGAACCAACAGCCGTATTATTAACACCACCATAAGTGTTATTCAACAATGCAGATGATCCAATTCCCACATTATCAGAATCATTAGAATTATCATAATGACCAGCTAAAGGACCATAATATACAGGTGAAAGCTTAGCTGAAACTAAATCAGTGTTTAGCAAGCAAATAAATAAAGTCATAATTAACGATGTAAAGCTTATATAGTTTTTCATAATTTCCCCCATGCTCTTCTAGTAAAGTAACAATGTCAGGTTATGAATTGATTAAATCAAGGTTTTTAATTGATATTTTTAATGACTTAAATTAATGACTTAGAGCTTAACTCGCGCTACCTCTTTAATAGTCCAACATTCAACGATATCGCCTTCTTGGAGGTCATTATACTTCTCGAAGCTTAGTCCACACTCAAAGCCTTCTCTAACCTCTTTAGCGTCATCCTTAAATCTCTTGAGGTAATCTACCTTACCTTCGTAAATCTTCACGCCTTCACGCATCACTCGAGCTATCTCATTACGAACAATCTTACCGCGAGTTACTTGACAACCAGCTACGCTACGTCCGTCAATAGCAAAAATCTTACGTATCTCGATCTCACCAAGTTTCTGTTCTTCTAGATCAGGTTCATGCATACCAAGAACCGCTCTCTCTAAGTCTTCTGTCAGTTTATAAATAACTTCATAAGTCTTAATCTTAACGCCATGTTTTTCAGCTAATTTAGCTGTAGCTGCAGTATCAGCACCAACGTGGAAGCCCACGATCACAGCACCTGTACGCTCAGCTAAACTCACATCATGAGCAGTGATCGAACCAGATTCTATATGAATAGGTTTAACCAATACTTCATCACTTGAAAGTTTATTTAACTCGTGAGAGATAGCTTCCGCAGAACCTTGAACATCAGCCTTAATAATAATTCTTAATTCAGTCTTCTGTCCCTCTCTTATATCAGAAGCGAAACTTGATATACCCTTATATCTCTTCAGTTCAAGTTCTTTACTAGCAAGCTCTTCAGCTTCTCCTCTAGCTTCCTTAATAGTGCTATATGACTTACAAGTGTCTCCAGCCTTTGGTACAGATGATAAACCTAAAACCGTCACAGCTGTAGATGGAGCTGCTTCCTTAACACTCGCACCAGTCTCATCTATCATCGCCTTAACTCGTCCCCAGACAGCACCAGCAGCAACATAGTCACCTATCTTCATGGTTCCGTTCTGTATCAGTATAGTAGCCATAGGACCCTTACTACGAGACATCTCCGCTTCGATCACAGTACCTACCGCTAAACGATTAGGGTTAGATTGAATCTTGTCAGCAAGCTCAGCATCAGCAACTAGCATGATCTTCATCAGTAGATCATCAATGCCTATATTATTGAGGGCACTGATACGCGCACACTCAACCTTACCGCCATACTCTTCAGTAACGATGTCATACTCAGATAGCTGCCCCAAAACCTTATCAGGATTAGCTCCTGGCTTATCTATCTTATTAATAGCTACCAAGAAAGGAATATTACTATCCTTAATGTGCTTAATACATTCCTTAGTTTGTGGCATGACACCATCATCAGCAGCAACAATTAAAACTATAATATCCGTTACATTAGCACCACGTTTACGCATTGCTGTAAAAGCCTCATGACCAGGCGTATCCAGAATAGTAATCTTACGCATATTACCATCAAAATCTTCAGCTTCTATTCTATAAGTGCTGATGTGCTGAGTGATACCACCAGACTCTTGGTCTACTACCTTAGACTTAGTCTTACGAATAGTATCCACGAGTGTAGTTTTACCATGGTCAACGTGACCCATAATAGTTACTACAGGCGGACGCTTCTCTAAGTTACCTTCAGACTGATCCTGCTTTAAGGTTGAAACTAACTCTACATGTCCTTCATCTAATTCCTCAGTATGAACGATGTAACCTAGTGATTCCATATACTCGATAATGAGATCCTTCTCAAGCAAATCATTTACAGTCTTAAGAATTCTCTTCATAAAGAAGTAAGTGATAATTTGTGTTTCTGGAACAGCAATAGTCTGAGACAGCTCTCTGACTGTCATTGGCTTAGTTACGGTAATCTCTTTAGGTCCTTGATCTACGACCTCTTCTCTGCGTGGTCTAGAAACTTGAGGTCTATCATTACTCTGAGAACGTTTCTTCTTGCGCCCAATACCTTGAGAGACTATAGTCGGTCTAGCTACTCTGTAAGGTTGTCCTGCATCAGGAGCTGGTAAAGGTCCAGATACTGGCTTGAGTGGAATAGACCTAACATTGGTCATATCCTTCAAGGCTCCAGTACTACGTCTTACAGTAGGTTTCTTAGTCGCTTCGATCATCTCCTGGATATTTTCCTGGATACCGTCAGAGACCTCCTCTTCTTCCTCTTCTTCTAGTTCTGGTTGAGCGACTTGTACTTCTTGTGGAGCTAAGCTTTCTTGTAGTTTACCCTCTTCTCTTTCTTTCTCTTCTTCTTGCTCTACCTTAGTAATTCTACGAACAATCTTTAATCTAGGCTTATCGTCTTTCTTATCAGCATCACTACTAGTAGCTGCAGATGAAGCTGATGTAGCCGGAGCTCTTCTTATGACCTTGCCATTATCAGAAGAGTTCTTAGAAGATGAAGTGAAGTCACGCAATATTTCAGCCAGGTTAACTTTAACCATAATGGCTTCTGAAGCACCAACATCTATTGAGCTTGAAGCCGTCTTAGCGTTCTGCCCATAATCATTCGCAAACTGTAAAATTCTTCTTGTTAACTCAGCTTGAACTTTCTTTTTATCTTTTTCATCAAGGTTATCAGGAACATTGGCTCTTGCCAAATCATAAATTCTAATTTTTCCACCTACCGTCATATTTTCTTTCTTCAGGACTGATTCGCGTTAGCAAATCAAAATTAATTTTGTCCTTGTATTTTTTGTGTTTCCTGATCTTTGCTATACATTCTGCATTGTTACAGAGATATATAGATCTCCCAAATTGCTGATTACTAGGTTCAACAATAAATTCGCTAGTCCTGTAGTCTTGAAGCACTCGAATAAGATTATTTCTATCTTGTTTAGTACTACAAGCAACACACTTACGAACTATCTCCCTAGTAGCCACCCCTAAGCCGCCGTCTCTGCTTCAGTTGCTGAAGCTTCTACATCTGCCGCCGGAGACTCAGCAGAATTATTATTGCCACCATTTGCTCCCTTGATGTCAATCTTCCATCCAGTGAGCTTAGCAGCAAGCCTTACGTTCTGACCACCACGCCCTATTGCTAGAGAGAGTTGATCAGGAGCTACAGCCACTTCCGCACGCTTACCATGCTCATCATTAAAGAGCGCCACAGTAAGAATTTCAGCAGGGCTAAGAGCATTAGAAATATAGTCCACAGGATCTTCTGAATAGCGAACTATATCTATCTTCTCGTTTCTTAGTTCCGCAAGAACATTCTGAATACGAGAACCTCTAGCACCGATACAAGCACCCACAGGATCTATATCATCACTAGTAGAGATGACAGCCACCTTGGTTCTTTGTCCAGCTTCCCTTGCAATAGAACGGATTTCAACAGTACCATCTTCGATCTCTGGTACTTCGATTTCAAAAAGTTCTCTAACGAGATCTTCGTGTGTATGAGAACCAATAATCATTGGTACTCTACGATCTTCTCTATATTCAAGGATATAAACACGGATACGGTTAGCAACTCTATAATTCTCTCTTGGTAATTGGAACTTAAGAGGGATATGAACATCGAAACTACCAAGATCCACTACTACACTAGGTTGTCCACGAATAGTGTATTCAATACGCTTAATTGTTCCAGCCATAGTAGAGTGCTTCTTAGATTCAAACTCTTCTCTAAGATTTAGCTTCTCTGCTTCACGTATTCTCTGAGTGATAATTTGTTTAGCTGTTGATGCAGCAATCCTACCAAATTCAGCAAAATCATCTGGAGTCACATCTAATTCAAGGATCTCACCCTCAACCACGTCACCAATATACTCTTGCGCTTCTACAAGCGAGATCTCTCTTAGTGGATCTGTTAGCTCAGCAACGACAGTCTTAGGTATAAACACCCCTATCTCACCAGCTTCTTCATCAAACTGAACATTAATAGAGTCAGTTGAAAGTAATTTCATCTTCTTACGGTAAGCACCTGCAATAGCGTCACAAATAGCCCTGATAAAAGTATCCTTAGGGATATTCTTAAGCTTTTCCATTTCTTCGGCCGCTTCTACTAATTGAGTTCCTATCTTATACATTTTTATTCTCCGTCAGTCCCTTCTAAGCAAAAAGCAGGCATAGGCCCGCTTATCTAAAAGGACTAAGATTATACGTTAAATATTATACCCTAAAGGAAGCTCAAAGCTCAAGGCTCAAAGCTGAAAGATAAATTAGTCCCTACGATTTCCCATGATTCTTAATAGACTCAAGAATAGATTTATGAAATCAAGGTAAAGTGCAAGCGCTCCAGAAATAGCCATGTTCGGGTGATAACCCACAGAACGCCCTATCTCCTTAATCTTCTGCACATCGTAAGCAGTGAGACCTACAAATATCAAGACACCAGCGTAAGCGAGGATGGTATCAAAGCCCTGATTATGTAAGAACATATTAACCACTTGAGCTATAACTAAGCCTATCAAAGCCATAAAACACAAAGACCCCATTCCAGTTAAATCTTTCTTAGTAGTAGAACCATAAAGTGCCATCACACCAAAAGTCGCGGAAGCCACACAAAATGTGGAGAATATCGAAGCTGATGTATATACAAGAAAGATAGAACTAAGTAAAACACCGTTAAGTGCTGAATAAATAAAGAAGTTCAGTGCCGCCGCCTGCGGAGACATTTTAGTAATATTGGCACTGATATTAATAACCAAGGCAAACAACCCTATAGCGAGTGCAATCATAATCCACATACTGCTATAGACGGCTTGTAATATTACTGGATTACTAACTACGAGCAAACTCACAGCTGCTGTTGCTGCCAAACCTAAAAACATCCAGTTGAAAACTCTAGTCACAAAGCTCTGCTCGGCGGCTTGCCAGCCACCTTGCCCCGAACCTGTAAAGCCAGATCCAGCATTAGTAGGGTCATAGTTTAGGTTGTTCATATTTAGTATTATAGCACTTGAAAATTAACATTCCAAGCGAAATACCCTAATCATTCTGTTTGACAAAAATCCCAGGACTATGTCAAAATAAAACCAAAATCTTTTATGATTTCCTCAACTACAATTCATACTTCTTCAACACCTCAAAATGAGGGCGATAATTTAAGCCCCATAACAATTTTCTACTCAGATCTACAACAGCAATGTACTAGTTTTAGCCATCAATATACTTGGGACTTAACTAATATGAAGCCTGGAAATAATATTGATGATCCAGAAGTAGTTATTGAGATAGGGGCTAATAAGATAGCTATAAACAAACAAGACCATGGTGGCTCTAGAGCCTTATTATTTATACTACCTCGTGATATAGCGGTGAAAAGAGAGAAGAGCTTTACCTCTGAGGGTCAAGTTGTATTTCAGCTACCTCGCAGAGAGGGTAACTCTACTGTACCAGTTACATTAAGTTGCAATCAAAAGTTTTTTCTTTTCCGTATTGTAAATCATGAAGCAAAACCAATAGGTTACATTACAAGAGATGAGGGATCTCAAGCTACTTTAACTCTTGCTGAGCCAGCCACAAGAGTAAAACTCCCTCCTAATAAAAATTTGAATGCTGAGATTCTACTGAAGTCTCTTCATCGAAACCCACTTCAAGAGACTAAACATGATCTCTCCACCTCACCCTTAAAGATTATTGATGGAACTACACAATTTGCTATAGCTAAATCAGAGAAACAACGAGATGATTCCGCCGAACTTAAATTACTGTTGAAAATTCCAGCTAATATAAGACCAGTAAGGGCACGATTTTTAAATGAATTAGACTTGGAAATTCAGAATCCACCCAAAGGAAATCAATTAGCTAATTACCTAGTAGGAGTTGGGATAAATGAAAGAATCTATCTTTTTGATACTACAAAAAATGGCAGTCAACAATTATCCGGCTACATTGTACGTAAAGATCTTAATAATAAAAGCCTTGTTACTTTAGCACTTAAGCCATTTATCAGAATGCAATCAATTTCTAATGAAGAACTAGAAAAATTAAAATCAGGAAGCCCTAATAGTTAATTAGGTACACTCTTTTTACATCACAATTCCGAATCAATGATAATCAATAGTTTACTAAATCCTCTAAATGTATATCGTGCACATCATGAAGATTCGACAGTTAGCGGGACTGGTGCAAGTACTGAGATAACAACTTCTCCTGCTATTAACAATCATAAACCTATAGAAGTAAATGGTCTAAATCAATCAGCAAAGGGCACAGTTAATAGAGTAGCAGCACTAAGTCCAATTCAAAAACCATCTAAAACTGCTTATGGCATTAATGAATATGTTTTAGATAATGGCTTAAGAGTGGTAATGATTCCCCATGGTACTCTAAATTTTAAGGCTTCATTAGTAATTAAGTCTGGTTCTAACTCTGATCCTCCAGGAGAAAAAGGTATAGCTCATTTCGTTGAACATATGTGTGGAGTGCAAAGCTCTGATGAGTTTAAGGCATGGGAAAGAGATATGATCGTCGAACTTATAGGTGATTACTTCAACGCCTGGACTGCTAATGAAGCAACATTTTATGAAGCTGAAACTTTACCAGATACTGTAGATCTCACGCTAACAATGCTGGCTAGTATTCTTAAGCCACGAGATTTTATTGATAGAGAATCTGACCTAGAGAAAAACGTCATCCATGAAGAAATGGAAGAAACTGGTAAAGATGGTGAAGAACATTATAATCCAACTCAAGCACAAATCTTTGCTTCAATTTTTTGCGAGAATGATCCGCGCCGTTACACAATAGATGGAACTAACGAAGACTTACAAAATTTAAACTCAGCGAAAGGAAATAAATTTCACAAACAACATTACATTCCAAACAATGCAGTATTAATTTTAAGTGGTCAACCAATAGTCGACAATGAAGCTGCGGTATTACAATCTGTAGCCAATACATTTGGCTCAATTAAAGCTGGATCACAACCTAACAAACCAGAGTTATTTGCTGTAAAAGCCGCTCCAAAAGATCTGATCAAAATAGAGTCTCCTTACAGCGCTGGACTAGAGATTATATATCCTTTCCCTACGAAGAAAGGATCAACAAGTCTTGATCAAGCGAAGAAAGTAAGGCTAGAAAGTATATTAGATCCATTAGCAGAACATTTGAATAATAAATTTAAAAAAGACCCTAACTTAAGTAACATTATTGATCAAATCGAATTATCAGAAGCTCTAAGCCAGGATTGCATTGGTATCAAAATCACTAGTCCAGAATATTTAGATGAAGATGAAGCTCATCAAATAATTAATTACATTCATAGGGAAATTAAAAAATTTACCACTATTAGCGAACGCGCCCTGAGAGAACCTTTACAAGAACAATATGAATTAAACGAGAAATTCAAACATGGCAAACAAGACACCTATGGAGAGCGACCTACCTTTATAACTGATATTGAAGAATCTGGGCTCAATTGGCACGAAGGACTAGAATTAGCGTTAGAAATTGATCTGAATTCTAGAATATTACAATCAACGATACAATCTGTTCTAAACAAGGATAATGCCAGAGTTATATTATTAACACCAGGAGAATCAAATACTTCAACAGATGAGACAACTATAGCTCCAATAATTGAACCTCAAGAAATCAATCCTAAATTAGTTATTCCAAATATATTGAGAGATAAATATGAATTAAAAAATCTCATAGTAGAAGCTCCATCGACGATAGAAATAAATGGACCTCATAGTAGCAAAGTACATATTATAAGAAATAACTCTCGCACAGTGCATTTCGCAATAACACAACCACAACTTACTCCAAGCACTATAACAACATTAACTGAGAAAATGCTCGAAGAATCTGGGGTTATTGATTTGCCTGCCAGAAGCAAGAAAATCATGCCAGCAAAAGAGTTCACCAAAGCATTAAAGGCACAAGGAGCTGGTCTAAGCTTAGGTTCCACAGCAGAAGGTGATGATGAACACTTAAAGCTATCCTTCAGCATGAAAAAAGAGAAAAGCAAACGAGCTTTAGACTTACTAAAATGCTTCTTAAGCAAAAATAATTTGTTTAATAATAGCGACGATACTAACTTAAATAGAATACTAGAAAGAGTTAAGCAAGAAATGCTATTTGATTTAGAAGAAAAATTTCAACAGCCAGAATATAAGGCAGCTTATATTTCCAAACGCAAAGCATTTCCAGACGGTCATCCTTTAAGACCATTAAGCAGAAGAGAGCTAAGAGCAGAACTAGACACTATTAGTCTTGAAGATATCAGGAAACATGCAAGGAGCAATTTCAAGCTCGATAATGCTACAGTGGAAATCCTGGGTGATATTAATCAAGCTGAATACGAGCGTTCCTTTATACCATTATTAGAATCTTTTCACAGTAATGATCCTCGCTCTCAAAACGTTGTTACAACATTAGCTGCAACAGAAATAAATCGTCCAATTATTCATTCTAAAAGCTATCAAGCCACTCAATCATCAGCAGTGTCAATTGGAAACACTTTCATCATAAATCCACATGCTGATATCAATGAAAAATATACAATGAAGCTTATTGATATATTGATTACATTGAAATTACGTAAATTACTCAGAGAAGATCAAGGACTAGCATATGGTGCAGATTTCAGATTAGGATATCCAAGCTATTCTAATCATGGCTATTATTCCATTACCCTTAATCAAAAAAGTAACGGCGAAAAAATGGCAAGCATAATTAAAAAATTTCTTAGCAAGGTGGTAAAAGAAGGTTTTACTCAAGAAGAGATTTATTTGTCCAAATTATATTTAATTAACGCTGGAAGAAAGCAAATCCTAGATTACGAAATACCAAAAGAATATTTTAAGGGCGGCTTTGAAACCATAAGGAATAAGATAGTTTCTCTAAGTGAAGAGGCTATCAACAAACGACTCAGAGAAATAATCAAACCTAACCAGCTTATTACAGTGCTTGCAGCTTAATAGTTAAGGGCTTAACTATTTGTGGTTAGAAAACTTCACCCAGCTAGGTGTTATGCCCTTTACATGAGAGGGGAGGAATGCGAAGATTATGTTCACAGATGTTTACTATCTTTGCCAAAGTAGAGAAGCATTACGACCTTGACAATACCAATCAAAAATTTAGCTGGTCCTCTTGCCTTAAACAGACGTCAATTCAGAGGTCTCACTGAAGCCGCACTAAGTTCCTCTACTGTTCCAGTAGATTTAGACTCTAATAATCTCCATTTAGATCGTTATGACGAAAGGCTGTCAACAACCCCAACAAGAAAGAATAGGCAAGTAAGAGCCGAACTAACTGAATTGTTACCTCTTCAATTAAGTTCCGATATTCGAGATCATATACCATACATAGCAAATCTAAGGCTGCTTGACACAGGTGCAGTAAATCCACTAGATAGAGTTCATATAGTAAAGCGCTATGAAACACTTAAAGAGACTCTAAATGATAGAAATAGAGTTCTAGGAATCTTAAAAAAAGAAATCATTGCTGAGATGAATAGATTAAGTAGAGAAGAGGACATACCTGCTCCTTTCAAAAAAGAAGACTTAAGTAGTGAAATTTTATTACAACTAATTCGCAATTTACGCACCATCACAAAATCAAACGGAAATTTGATTATCTACGATAGAGCAACTCGAGACTTAGCTCAAAGACTTACAGATGGCAATGCCGGAAGAAATTTTCAAAGAGCCAAATCTCTACCAATTACTCTCAAAGCGGGAGAATCAAGAGGAGTTCAAAAGAATCAGGAAACTCAATTTAAGCCTGACACTATAAGGCTTAGAAGTGGCAAAAAAACAATCCCTGTTCATACCGAAGATATTATCGCTTACACACTTACTAAAGCTCTGGATGAAGTTACTGAACCTATAAGAGAGGAGGCTACGGCAGCAACAATCAAACAAAATGAAGCACCAAAGCCACAGCAGGTCCTTTGCCATGATAAATCAAAAATTGAAACAGAGCTAGACACCATTATTGCTCTAGTATTAAAAGGACTAGATAAAAAATTTCTTAGGGCTCTCGTTAATTACACAGGAACTGGACTAAGACCGTTGAATAAAGCTGAAAGAGCAACAAACATTAAGAATGGACAACCTATAGATGGTGTTTTGATTCCAACAAGAGAAAAACTCATTGATGATGAACAGTTCAAGGCTGGGCTAGAAAAAATCAAAGGATTTAGGACTTCAGACATAAAGGAACAAGCATTAAGTCGAGCCTACCATCTCTTTAACAGCCACTTACCAAAACCTGCTGATGAAAATTCTCTTCGACCCATCATTGAAAGTTTTATTAAAGATATAAGATTAAAGGTTCTCAAACGAATAGCTAATCTATTTGGGTATACTGCTAGTCCATATTTAGAGAATAAGTTGCAACTTAACAACCCTGGCTTTGACCATACTCAAAGCATAAATTTCCCTGATAAGCTTGCCAGCAATGACCACTACACTATTCTCAAAATTCTCAAGAAAAATTTAGAGCCAAAATTAATGGCTATTGATAAAATCGAAAGCAAACTACGTGAAATTCAATCGCCGAAAGGACAGAGTGTTAAAACAACTTGCACCCCACCTAAGCCAAAGACGGAGCTTAAACCAAGTACTCCTAAAGTTCAAAACAATAATCATTCTAAATCTATACTCAGTGCAATCGCTTCTTTCTTCCCAATACGTTTTATAAGCAACTTGATTAGCTCAGCATTAGGACATAAAAACTTAGGTGATATTGAAACACAAATACTGGAAACCGCAACAGCAATACAACCCCAAACTGATAAAAAACCTGAAGGATTAGCTTCAAAGATAATTAATCCTAGTCACAAACTATTTAATGGAAACACACAAAGAGCAGAAGAGTTGAGCCAGACTACTTTATCTTTTCTCAGCAGACATAGCCCGAGTATCATAAAAAATATAGCTAGGGCTCTTGGGCTCAGTGCGCCTGCACCAATACAAAACTCTGAAATAAATGAAAAACGCAATACCATTGATGCAGCTGTAGCTGTCTCCTCAGACACCAAAGATCGCGAAGCGATAAGTAATAGAATGGCGCTACTTGAAGGCACTGCTAGATTACTAGAGAAGGCTACAACTCAGCAACATCCTGCTGAACAGGAAATAATCAGAGCATTCGCTACAGATATCCTTAGACCTAGTCCAGGAGAAACAGCTAACTTGAATTTAGATTTGGCTGTTTAAGTCCTTCTCAGCAAACTTTTAGCCTGATATCGATGTGAATGCACATAAGCCAGAATTTGGTTACGAGTGTCGATAGCAACACCCACAAGAATGATTAATGAAGTAGAACCCAAACCACCAAGCGTGTTCACTTGACACCATTGCTCTGCGTGAATTGGCACTACAGCAATCAAACCGATAGCAATAGCTCCGATAAAAACTATACGCGAAAGTATTTTCTCTAAGTAGTCTGTAGTTGGCTTGCCAGGCTTAACACCTTCTATCGCTGAACCACCCTTCTTAAGATTGTCAGCCATCTCACGAGGATTAGTTACTATAGTTGCATAGAAAAACGTGAATGCAATGATCAGCAAGAAATATGCAATTGAGTGTTCTATCTTAGTATAAGAGAACATATACTCTAAACGCATCGACAACCAAGTGCCAAAGCTTCCTATAGCAGTACCCGCCAGAGCGTGTACACCAGGAATCGCTGCAAACATATCTCTGACTATCATAGATACCGATCTGTCTTGAATCCCAGCAAAAGTCAGTAACTGTACTGGCATAAATAAAACTGCAGAAGCAAAAATTATTGGCAGTACACCCGCTGGATTAATCTTCAAAGGCAGGAAATGCCCTTTGGTATTAACTCCTACGCGTTTAGCACCCACTATCAGTAGATTACGAGAACCTTCTTGAAGCAGAATAATTAGAATCGTCATCGCAAAGAAAATAGCGATAAGAGTCATCACTCCCCACTGCGGACTAGAACCAATACGCACAGCAGTAGCAGTATCTCTAATCATCACAGGTAGCTTAGAAGCGATACCTATAAAGATCAATAAACTAGCACCGTTACCAATGCCTTTCTCAGTGATGATTTCACCGATCCACATTACTAGGACAGCTGAAACAGAAAGGATAAATATAGTACTTAAATAAAACCAACTACCAGGATTCTCAGCGATCCTAGCTACGTCCAGGAATCTTGCTAAAGCAAAACTCTGCACCGCTGCAAGAATAAGAGTTGAATAACGATTGATCTGTTGATATTTCTTGCGTCCTTCTTCTCCTTGATGACGTTGTAATTCTTTTAACGCAGGAATCACTTCTACCAGAAGCTGCATAATAATACTTGCCGTAATATATGGACCAACACCCAACGCAAAAATCGATAAAGCACTAAGAGCACCACCGGCAAACATATCTACTAAACCAAGCAGACCAGAACTTAGAGTCGGGTTAGATCTAAGAGCATCGTGGTCAACACCATGAAGTGGGATATGAACCCCGAGGCGATAAACCGCCAGCATCATTACCGTGAAACCAATCTTCTCAGGCAAGCCACTTGCTGCCATAATATCGTTAAAACTGAAACCGTGACTACTCTTACTGTCGTTCTGTGCCATAGCCTTCTATGATACCAAATAATGGCATAAACAAGGCGCAAAAGCACTAGGTTACTTAATCTCTACACAGAACTCATAGTTCACTGGCTCAGCAATATAATCCATAGCATCACCAATAAACGTAAAAATCAGGCTTTGTATGCCCTCTATCTCGTGCTCTTTAATACTAGACTGCATTGCAAGTGCTAAGTCTTGCGTACTCTTAATTTCCTTAGCTTTAAGATTCTCAAAAACTAAACCCTGGTCATAACCAGCAAAATTGATATGATAGTCACCTCTTGCCAAAACCGCATCAAAGCTAGGGTCTAATTTACCGAGATCCAACTCAGAATCCACCGTGGAGTTAAATTTGACTTTGATGATTTCTTTTAGCATGTTAATTACCTACTTTAATCTCAAGACTTTTAGAATCTTTTAAAAGTTCCTAAAGAGCAATACATATTATTATAAAGTAAATATAAAGGAAAAGCAAGTTAAATTAGTTAAGCACTTAACTAATTGGGAATTATCCAAGCTAGTAAAGGATAGTTAGACTCGTCATTGCGAGGAGCTTACGAAGTAAGCGACGTCGCAATCCAGTCAAAATTAAATATTCAAGACTGGATCACGACGTCGCACCTACGGTGCTCCTCGTGATGACGGACAAAAATCAACTAATTCTTACTCAGCATCAGCGCCAACAACTATCGCTTTACCGCCAGCTTTCTCGATGGCTTCTTTAGCAGCAGCAGAAAATCTCTCAGCCGTAACAGTGATAGCAGATTTAAGCTCACCGTTACCAAGGATCTTAACTCCCCAAGCTTCAATAGACTTAAGACTGCCTTGCTCGATTAGAGTTACAGCGTCTATCTCTTTAATACCTGCATCAGCAAGTAATTGCAAATCACTAAGATTAATTTCAGTGAAGATCTTACGATTCACACGAGTGTTAACCTGGTGTTTAGGTAATCTTCTGTACATAGGTGTTTGACCACCTTCACGCCAAAACTTACGAGAGTAACCTGAACGACATCTCTGTCCACGGTGACCTCTGCCGCAAGTCTTACCTGCACCTGAAGGTATACCTCTACCCACTCTGCGACGGCGCTTAGTAGCACCTGTTGCTGGTTTTAAGTTCTCTAATGTTTTTACTGACTCAGTCATAATCTTTACCTATTTACCCCGTTTACCTTATTCACTATTAGTTCTTAGTTACCTCAACTAAATGCGAAACCTTTACAAGCATACCAAGTATAGTAGGACCATCATCGTGCTGTACCACTCTACCGCTCTTGCGCAAACCCAATGCCTCAAGCACTTTCGTTTGTTTCTTATCAGCCTTGGCGATACCTCGCACTAGCTTGATTGATAATTTTTTCTTTTTTGTTTCTGTCGCCATTATAATTTACCTCTATATAACCCTTCTTAGAAAAGCATGTTCTTAACAGTAATACCTCTAGAACTTGCTACTTCTTGGAAGCTTCTTAGTTGCTGTAAAGCGTTAACAGTAGCACGAGCCACGTTAAGCGGTGACTTAGAACCTTTAGACTTAGCGAGAATATCACCAACTCCAGCAAGCTCTAACACGATACGCGCGGTACCACCAGCGATAATACCAGTACCATCTGCAGCAGGCTTAAGTAGTACTATTCCACCACCAGCTTCACCTACAACCGAGTGAGAAATAGTATTAGTCTTAGATACAGTTTGAATATCTACTAAGTTCTTCTTAGCATCAGAGATAGCTTTCTTAATAGCGATAAGTACTTCAGCAGCCTTACCTACACCAACTCCTACTTTACCTTTCTCGTTTCCAATAATTACAGTAGTTCTGAAACTTAGTTTCTTACCACCTTTAACAACTTTAGTTACACGACGTACTTGAACTACCTTCTCTGTAAATTCCGAAGGTTGCTCAGCTTGTTCTTGTCTACCTCTACCACGCTTATGACCACCTGGTCCACCTGGTTTACGGTTTCCATCTTTAGCACCAGCAGCACCATCTCTGGCTTGTGGAGCACCTTTACGCTTATTACGATCAGCATCCAGAGGGTTCTTAGTAGGCGCTTTAGGAGTACCATCAAACGCAACAGGAGCAGCATCTTCAGCTTTAGCCTCAGGCATACCTTCTTCAGTCGCGACCTCTTCAGCAATTTCTTCAGCCTTAGCTTCAGCTAGGACTTCGTCTATTTCTATCTTTTGATCTAAATCTTTATCTTCTTTTGACATATTTATTAAAACTCCAAACCTGCTTTTCTTGCTGCATCCGCTAACGCTTGTACTCTACCATGGTAAAGATTTCCACCACAATCAAACACAACCTTCTCAACTCCTAGAGCTTTAGCTTTCTCAGCGATAGCCTTACCTACAGCTTCAGCACCAGCTTTATCTGAGCCCTTAATTCTCTCTTTAAGATCTACTGAGTAAGACGTTACAGCACAGATAGTCTTAGACTCGATATCGTTAATGATCTGAGCAGAGATATGCTTATTAGATCTGCAAACAGCCAATCTTGGTCTCTCATTACTACCATTGATCTTCTTTCTTGCTCTGAAGTGTCTTTTGCCTGTTCTTTCTTTTCTAGTTAATTGTGCCATTTCTTTTCTCCAAAATTCAAACTATCACTTCGCTGTACCAGACTTACCAGCTTTACGCTTGATTCTCTGACCCTTAACTCTAATACCTTTACCCTTGTAAGGCTCTGGTGGTCTAAGCGCAATGATATTCGCTGCAATCTGACCAACTAATTGTTTATCAGGACCAGATACCGTTAGCTTAGTGTTCTCAGTAACTAAGAAACTGATACCGCTAGGTGGTTCAACGATTACTGGGTGTGATTTACCAATCTGAAAATCTAAATTAACACCTTTAAGAGTCGCTCTGTAACCAACTCCTACGATCTCCAACTCTTTCTTAAAGCCGTCTTTAACACCCACTACCATATTACTGATAAGAGTACGAGTAAGACCGTGCAAAGCTCTAGATTGACGATTCTCAACATTACGTTTAACTGTCAGAAGATTACCTTCTTGGCTAACACCAATCTCACGTCTAACCACACGACTTAATTCGCCCTTAGGACCTTTAGCCGTAATTAATTGACCTTGTTCAGTATCCTGAATAGTTACTACTACTCCTTCTGGGATATTTATTTCTTTTCTACCGATCCTTGACATACTTAATTCCTCTCTTGAAACCTATTAACTGGATATAGTCTTACCAAACTTGGCAAAGTACTTCTCCTCCAACTTTATCCTTTCTCGCTTTACGGTCAGTTCTCAAACCTTGACTAGTAGTGAGTATGCTCACTCCCAAACCACTGAGAACTCTTGGAGAATACTTAGCTTTAGCATACTTACGTAAACCAGGCTTAGATACTTTCTTAAGTCCTTTAATTACAGACTCACCATTAAGATACTTAATACCAATCTCGATTGATTTAGTAGCAACGTTCTCAGCATTAACTACTTGAACACTAGAAATGTAACCTTCATTACTAAGTAGAGTTGCAAGCTCAAACTTAAGCTTGCTGAACGGCACTAATACAGTAGCCTTCTTCGCGATAGTAGCGTTTCTGATTCTCGTCAAAAAATCTGCAACTGGATCGTTTGAAGTTTTATTGTTTTTTATTACTGCTGTTTCGTTTGACATTTCTTGTTCCTTCTCTTCCTTAAACTTTCTCTGTAGCGCTTACCAACTAGCTTTAGTCATTCCTGGGACTAAACCTTGGTGAGCCATTAAGCGTAAAGCATTACGGCATAGACCTAGGTCACGGTGATAACCACGCGCTCTACCTGTTAACCAACAACGATTACGTTCACGCACACGACTTGAGTTAAGAGGAAGACTCTCTAACTGTCTTTGCAGAGCCATTCTTCCTTCGAAATCTAATTCGGTATTAGCCATAGCTTTCTTAAGATCAGCACGTTTCTTAGCGTACTTAGCTACAAGCTTTTTCTTTCTTTGCGTTTTTTCCGTTGATGATTTTTTTGCCATATTATTTCCTTAGTTCCTTAATTCCTTACCTTTTTGTAGGCTTTCTAAATGGAAGCCCTAATTCCTCAAGTAACACTCTTGCAGATTCGTCGTCATCAGCTGTAGTACAAACAATGATATCCATACCCCTTACAGCATCAACCTTGTCGTACTTAATCTCAGGGAATACTAATTGCTCCTTAAGACCAAATGCATAGTTTCCCTTGCCATCAAAACTCTTAGTAGGTAAACCACCAAAGTCTCTTACACGAGGCAAAGCTATATTAACTAACTTAGAGAAGAAATCATACATACGATCCTTACGTAGAGTCACTTTAAGACCAACAGCTGAATTCTCTCTTAGCTTAAATCCTGCAATAGATTTCTTAGCTCTAGTGATGATAGGTTTCTGTCCTGCAATATTAGTTAAGTCATCAATAGCATTCTCAAGAGCCTTACCATTAGAAGCTGAATCACCTAAGCCAAAGTTGATAACAATCTTATCGAGCTTTGGAATAGCATATTCATTAGTAACGCCTAGCTTAGCTTTGATCTTAGCTTTAGCTTCCGTTTCATATCTATCTTTCATTGATGTCGCCATAATTATTTCTCCAGATTATTATTAAACTATCTGTTCTCCACTTGATTTAAGGGTTCTAACCTTCTTACCGTTGTCTAAGACCTTATGTCCAACTCTAGAAGCTTTCTTGTTAGCTTCATCCCAAAGCATCACTTTAGATGCAAATATAGGAGCTTCCATCTCTGCAATCTCACCTTCTTGACCAGGTCCCATCGCACGACGATGTTTCTTGATGACGTTAACACCTTCAACAATAATTTTACCGTCGTCACGAAATACTTCTAAAACTTTAGCGATCTTACCCTTGTCATCACCATTGATAACGATTACTTCGTCACCACGATTAACGTTAGTCTTAGCTTGAATATTACGACGACCTTTCTTCACCAAAGCTTGTGACACCAAACGCACACCGTTCTTCTTAGTCTTAGTTGACTTAGCTGCTTTGGTATATCTAATTTTTTTTCTTTCTTGTGCTTTCATGTTCTTGTCCTTAAAATTTATACAACTTCCTGTGCTAATGAAATGATCTTCATGTAGCCTTTCTCACGCAATTCACGAGCGATAGGACCGAATACACGAGAACCACGTGGATTGCCATCCTTATCGATAATGACGCAAGCATTTTGATCAAACTTAATCCAGCTGCCATCTTTACGCTTGTTACGGTTTACTGTTCTTACCACTACGGCTTTAACAACTTCAGATTTCTTAACAGGCATATTAGGAGTAGCATCTTTAACTGCGCCTACAATAATGTCACCAATATCAGCTCTGTTACAGTTAGCTTTAAGGACTCTTATAACCCTTACTCTTTTAGCTCCTGTATTGTCTGCTACTACTAATTCTGATTCTTGACCTAACATATTTTTTCCTTGTCCTAGACTGCCCTTTCTACTATTTCCTTGAGAATCCAAGTCTTACGTTTAGAGTAAGGTCTAGATTCTTCGATGATTACGGTATCACCCTCTTTAGCTTCGTTATTTTCATCATGAGCTAGAAACTTCTTCGTGAAATTGATAACTTTTTGGTAAACTTCGTGCTTCTTAGTACGCTCAACAGCTACGGAAATCGTCTTATCCGCCTTATCACTTCTTACCTGTCCTCTTAATGTTCTCTTCGGCATAGTTCTATCCTTCTTGTCCTTCTTCTTTCTCCGTTAATATAGTTGCAATTCTTGCTAATGATCTCTTCAAGTGTCTGATTAATGAAGTGTTCTCAAGCTTACGAGAATGAAAAGACATCTTCGCCTCAAACAGTTCCTTACGTAACTTAGCTTGCTCTTCTTGAAGCTCAGCTTTGGTTTTATCTCTTATATCTTTTGCTTTTAAAATCATATCAACACCTAGTTATTTTGCGACCGCCTTAGTCTCTACAACTCCCTCTCTAAGAACAACCTTACACTTAACAGGAAACTTAGCTGCTGCAAGCACAAGCGCCTTACGAGCTATAGCTAAATCAATACCCGCTATTTCAAAAATCATTCTTCCTGGTCTAACTACAGCTACCCAATACTCTGGGTTACCCTTACCAGCGCCCATTCGCGTTTCAGCAGGCTTCTGAGTAACAGGTTTATCAGGGAAAATTCTAATCCAGATCTGACCACCACGCTTAATGTGACGAGTCATAGCACGACGAGCAGCCTCTATCTGTCTAGAATTAATCCAACCAGGCTCAATAGCTTGTAGCGCAACGTCACCGAAGCTAATCTGCGCACCACGGGTTTCTTTACCCTTCATTCTGCCGCGCATTTGTTTTCTAAATTTTGTTCTCTTAGGTAAAAGCATAATTCCTTACGCTGCTAACGCAGCAACCTCCTCGTTATTAGACGACTGACCAGCAGCAGCCTTGATGTTCATTCTTGATTTCTCACCTGGCTTGAGTAGACCTTTATTGAGCCAAACTTTAACACCAATAATACCGTAAGTAGTAAGAGCTTCAGAAGTACCATAATGAATATCAGCTCTCCAAGTGTGACATGGAACGCTACCTTCTTGAGATTTCTCGCTACGCGCAATCTCAATACCAGAGAGCCTTCCAGAAACCATGATCTTAATTCCTTTAGCTCCAGCACGCATTGCTCTTTGGATAGCTTGCTTAGTAGCACGTCTGAAAGCAATCCTTCTTTCTAATTGTTGTGCAATAGATTCTGCGATTAATTGTGCATCTAAATCTACCTTGTTCACTTCAAAAACATTAACCACTAAGTTAAGTTCGTTATTAGCTAAAACTCCAAGTTCACGCTTAATTAACTCCAAACCTTCACCAGCTTTACCAAACACCAAACCAGGTCTAGCAGTCACAACACCTACTTGAATCTGCCCAGGTTTACGTTGAATTAGAACCTTGCTGACACCAGCGTTCTTCAGTTTCTTCTTTATGTAAGTTCTAATAGCAGTATCTTCTTGAAGAATGGCAGCGAACTCGCCGCTTCTGAATTCTGCGAACGTTGTCGAATCTGCAACTTCCGTTACACCTAATCTATTTGCTTTTGGAGATATTTTCTGTCCCATAATTTATTGTGTCCTAATCACTGAGCCTAAACTGCAGCTTCAACCTTCCTATTCTTCTTATTACGCTTAGAAGTATCCCAAACGTATTTGGCATATTCAGCAGCATTCATATCACTTAAAACTAATCTTACTTGCGCTGTTCTCTTCATAATACTGTGCGCTCTTCCCTTATTAGCAGCTCTCCATCTCTTGTAAGTAACACCATCATCCACAAGGATCTGAGAAATCTTCAAATCTTCAGGTTTCTCTACTCCAAGGTTATGACTAGCATTAGCCATCGCACTCTCGATCAGCTTCCTAACCGGATCTGCTGCCTTAAATGGTTGAAACTTAAGCTGAGCCACAGCTTCACCTGCGGTCATCGCACGAATAAGATCCACTGTACGACGCACTTTACGAGCAGTATGTCTCA
>CAYPGT010000014.1:35000-36924 GCA_964410425.1 uncultured Gammaproteobacteria bacterium | reverse complement strand
CTCATAAACTGCAAATCTAACTTGAGTGTTCTAACCTTAGACAGTCCTAGCCCTATCATTAGCATTCCTAGTAAAGTATAAGCTCCAACAAATTTATCCATCGCAGTATTAAGACTCTCGATAGCAGGATCTAAGCACTGCAAGCATGGATAATGCTTGTACAGTAAGTTGCAAACTACAGCAAGAACACTAGTATAGATAGCAGGTAAGCTCAGGGTCTTAAATAATGCTTCCTTGAAACTATGCTTACCACTTGCAGCAATAAAAAACCCCACTGAGCTTTCATGAATAGCAAGCCCCAACATTAATAGCACAGCGACTCCCAAAATACTTTCATCAAATAAAAGAAATAATAATGGCAACCCAAAGTAACCAACGTTCGCCAAACCAGCGCAGAGTGAGAGTAAGCCAGCTTTCTCACCATCGTTAAATATCTTCTTACCGATAGTAAAAAATATTAAAGCTAAGCTTGCACTGACTATGAAAAAAAAGATCGGATAGCTTAAAGTCACCCAACTAATCTCAGTTTCGACAATTCCCTTAAAACTCACCACTGGTACCACTATATACAGGAGTAAAGGAGCAATACTTTCACGTTCCACCTTAAGCCACTTACCAGCAATAAAGCCCAGTAGAATAATAAAATATAACGGAATTAATTTTAAGATTAAGGCTTGAAATACTTCCATAACTTATAGAATATCAGTATACGCTAGAATACATATCAGAGCCTGCCTGAAAAGTTCCCAGATGCAAGGCATGCGAGTCCCGAGGACGCGGAGTTGACTAAGTCGTCAATGAGCAGTCCGAGGGACGAGCATAACGCAGCAGATGGGACTTTGCAGACAGGCTCTAAGACGTCCTCGTAGCTCAGTTGGATAGAGCGAGGCACTCCTAACGCCTAGGCCGGTGGTTCAATTCCTCCCGGGGACGCCATTTACTTTATGTCATCAGCTCGATACTATACTCTAAAAGACTATCTTGCTAAACGTTTTGGTGGCAGAGTACAGCGCGTAACCCTGGAAGGTGGCTTCACCTGCCCTAATATAGATGGTAGTAAATCTGTCGGTGGCTGTACCTTCTGTACCGATGATGGTTCATCATCAGGTGCACAGAATGGTGGCATGGCTATTAAGCAACAGCTAATAGAAGGTATCAGCAAACAAAGCCAGCGTTTCAGAACAGAGAAATTCATCGCTTACTTTCAATCCTTTACTAATACTTATGCTGATATCGATTATTTACGTGGTCTTTATGATCAAGCTATAGATCACCCTCAAGTAGTAACTTTAGCGATAGGAACTCGACCTGATTGTGTACCTGAAGCAGTTATAGATTTACTGGAAGAATATACTGCTAAAGGGCTTGAGGTCTGGGTAGATATTGGAGTGCAAAGTTCTCACAATATAACTCTTGATAAAATCAACCGCGCACATAGCTTTGAGGATTTCACAGACGCTGCTCAGAGATTAGCTTCACGCCAGAATCCACTGCTCAGGATTTGCACTCACGTTATTCTAGGATTACCAGGTGAGACTCCAGAGATGATGTATCAGACCGCAGAGAGACTGTCACAGAGTCCGATTGATGATCTGAAGATTCACCAACTTTGCATTTTTAAGGGTACAGCCATGGAGATCGATTATCTCAACAATGATATAGAAGTGTTTGCGACTGCTGAAGATTACATTCCTATACTCGCTGAGTTCATTTCACGCCTACGTCCCGATATAGCGATACAACGCGTTATGGGTGAGGGTAAGATTGGTGAACTCATCGCACCCTCTTGGGCAGACCATGGCATGAAGAATAAATTTCTAGACAAGTTTCATGCTTATTTAGAAGAGAAGGATATTAGACAGGGCAATGCAGTTATCGGACTTCCTACGTAAGGTCTCTAGACCCGTTCTGGAAGTTCGAGAAC
>CAYPGT010000014.1:31222-34900 GCA_964410425.1 uncultured Gammaproteobacteria bacterium | reverse complement strand
GAACGAGCGTAACACAGTTATCGGACTTCCAGGACGGGTTTAGTAGGTCAGCGCCATGTCTACAGCTGCCTTGGCATCAACTCTTCCATGCCCCAATTCTGGATTCAGTCCATCAGCATCAAACGCATAAGAATCTAGCTTCTTAGCTGAATTATTTAAGATCGCTCTTACTTGCTTAGCAGTTAAGTTAGGATTAGCAGCCCAGACTAAAGCAGCCACACCAGATACCACTGGAGCTGCAGCACTAGTACCACTAAAGGTTTCAGTAGTATCACCTTGAGCATAGCCTAAGATACGTAATTTCATTTTATCGCCTTGTCTAACTTTCACATCAGTTCTATCTGTAGTAACGATACCTCTACTACTATCTCCACCTGGCGCCACCAGGTCGAGTCCTGAACCATAATTACTATAACCAGACCGTAGATCAGAGCTATTGGTAGCTCCTACAGCCACCGTAGAAGGATCTCTAGCTTCTGGTGCATAGCCTAAATTACTGGCACCAGAATTACCCGATGCAAACACAACTAAAACCCCTTTACCATTATTAGCCTGCTCATAGAGCTCCTTGTATAAATCTATTTCCATCTGGCTTAGATCCGTTGAAGCCGTACTACCCCAACTGTTATTAATTATTTGAGCACCCAATTCTACAGCTTTTTGATGAGCCAGAATAATAGAAGAAACATTTCCCCCTGGACCATCACTTAACAATCTAATCGGAATGATTTTAGCTTCAGGAGCCACTCCCACGACTCCTAGTCCATCATCTTTAGCAGCAATTATCCCCGCAACAGCAGTTCCATGTCTTTCAATTGATTTGAGTGGAGCATAAGCACCAGCCTTATTGCGAAGCGCATCAAAACCAATTCCATCATAATTAATATCAGGGTGATCCAAATCAAAGCCTGTATCAATTACAGCAACTTTGATTCCAGCACCTCGAGAAACAATCCATGCTTCCTGAGTATTAATATCAGCATTCTCTTTAAGTCCATTTAGTCCATCGTTTTGTAGATGCCATTCTAAGCCAACTAAATTTTTGTCCTGTCTCTTCACTTTAACCACAGGATTACGCAATTGACCTCCTTCAAATTTCAATTCCCTATATTCATCGATATCCAGATCTTCCACAAGTTCACTGGTGATCTCGTCGTCCAGCTCTGGAACTCCTTTCGTAACCAATAATTTATCCACTATATCAGTGTCAGTGTTAGAGATTAATTTACAAGCATAGGATCTCTTACCTAACCTTGCAATAGGTTGCAAATTATTCAGTAACATATATCGTTTCATTACAGCGACCTGACTGTTGGCTTTAAACTTAACGATAACTTGATCCTTAAAATATCTAATGCGCTTCAATTTTTTATCGTAGACTCTATTTAAATCAGAACGAGATGAATTAGTTTGGTTTAATTTTTTCAACCTCTGCCCCTCTGCTCGGAGCGGATTGGCCATAAATAGGCAAGAGCTTATGAAAGCCACTGTCAGAAGTATTCTGCGCAAAGAGATCACCTCTAAATCAATCGGCTTAGGTGAGTGATTACTTTAGGTCATATAGACTAGCTATTATTAAACAAACTTCATTTCTTAACCTCAGCTTAATATCACCGTGTTATCTAAGTACCATGAAGCTCTGATATCCAGAGCTGGACTGGGTCGTTTGACACAATGAAACAAGTAGGCACGAGCAATCATATTTCAGCTAACAGCTATAGTAATCGAACTAGCTATAGATCATCTTTCAGCTCAGGCGCCGTGACTAGTGATTTTTATGCGTCAAGAATAAGAGAGCGAATTGACGCCATCAGGAAATCAGTCAATAGTAACTCAACGCATACAACAGACCCATCGTCTGAAGACTTTATAGACGATTCTAATGCACCAATAAACAACCCGACACCACCAACAACTAACTCAACTCCATCTTCCAGGGTAACTTATGGTCCAGGCTCTGCTATTATTCATGAAACACATGAAATGCCTTCTGAGACTACATCCTTCTCGGGACAAGGGCATGAATATACCTTAATTGACCTTGATGGCAATAAGCACCAAACTGTATTAAGCGAGGAGGAATTCCACGATATAAGTTCTGGCAACCTTACCTTAGCCTTTGTTGATAGCAAGAATAAAAGTTATATCATCGATCAGAAGAAAACTATCAATGCAGCAGAAAATCAAAACTTAAACTCAACTACAATTCAAAAAGGAAGCATCGCAAATCTGCCAAGCGACGTATTTGCTGGGACTCCAGACCCAAGAGCTAGTGATAAAGAGCATCTCTATCATATTAAAGCTGCTGACCTAGAACTAAAGTTACTAAAAGATACCAAGCTTACTACTAAAGAGCGAGCCAAAATGAAAGAGCAGATTAGTGAATATCATAAATTAGAGATATTCTGGGATAACGAAAATGTGCTTTGGTCACAAGTAAATAAATTTGCTCCTTCGGGTTTTGATAGTCAAAAGAATGAAATGAAAGCATTGGAAGCTAAATTTGAAACTATGATTTTAAGTGGAGCCACAATTGATCCAACTAAACCACTTGAAGGTCAAGAACTTTACAAACTTACTAACACAATTAACGACAAATATGACAAACTACTAACCGATACTGCAGACCACTACAATCAGACTGTTACTCGCCTTCCGTTTGGTCTGTCATTAAGTTATCAAAAGCAGCAAATTACTACATTAAACAAAGCAGATCCAGGTCCAGCTCAAAATCACGGAGCTGCAGTATCGGTGCAGCAGCAAAACACTTACGATAAAGCACACCTCTATGATCTTCAAGCCTCTAGCTTAGAATTACAATTAGTGAATAGCCCCAAACTCAGTGCTGCAGACAAAGCCAAGATTACACAAGACATAAATAAACAACGCAAGCTTGAAAAATTCTGGAACAATCAAGCAAATTTCTGGGGACAAATGGCAGTATACAATGAACCAATTACACCAAAATTAGAAGAGATCAAAGCTCTGCAAGTCAAGATTGATGCTGCACTTCAAGCAGGAAAAACTATCGATAACAGTAAGTCACTAAGCAATCAAGAACTCTATCAATTAGCTCAACAAATGCAAACGAAAATGGTTGAAGCTAATGCTGAAGCCAGCAAATACTATGC
Source organism: uncultured Gammaproteobacteria bacterium (assembly GCA_964410425.1). Lineage (GTDB taxonomy): Bacteria > Cyanobacteriota > Vampirovibrionia > LMEP-6097 > LMEP-6097 > CAYPGT01. The sequence continues at coordinate 31,769 of CAYPGT010000014.1, read as the reverse complement.
CTCTACTCATCAAGGCAACGGTATATCTGGTCCTCTCAAAGCTCCTGGTGAAGGGACAAGTTTATTAGGGATTTTGGACAATGATCCTAAAACACTATAACCATACAAGCATAACCAAACCCTAACCTAGTAATGATACATATATGTCGTAGTCGCAATATCGAGGGAAACAAATGGTAGAAGTTAATAAACACTCACAAAATACCGGTGGTATTAAACATGAAGCTAAAAGCTGGCTAGATAAACTCACATCAAGGTTTAACAGTTCTACAAAAAACGCCAGAGCTGACATTGATGCCAATATAAAAGATTTGATTTCTTCCTCTGCTATTGATATAGACGGCGACGGCAAAGTGACTACAACTGATACAAACTTAATTACTGAATATATTCGTGGTTCACGTGGGGCAGCACTAGAGAAAATCACTGGTGGTAACTCTCACGCCACAGCCAAAGATATGGAAGCAAAGTTAGATGCATTAGTTAAAAGCAAACATCTCGTTGTCGATGGCGGTGCAGACCCAGGACCGAGGAAACCAGTTGGAGA
>CAYPGT010000014.1:26395-31122 GCA_964410425.1 uncultured Gammaproteobacteria bacterium | reverse complement strand
TTCCAAGTAATCCAGCAAGCACAGCTAGAGCACCAATGATTATGAACGATAGCAACCCTATGCCCAATCAAACACAGAGCCTTGAAGTCGAAGATGATGCCGATGCTGACGCTATCATGCAAAATGCCATGCAACAATTAAACGACATACGTGGCAATAATCCCAATTCAAGCAATATCAACCCGCATGATCAGCAAATGCAGCAGCTTCAACAAATGCAGCAACAAATGCAAGTCGACTCACTCGGCGATGAAGGTGAAGATGAAGATTCTTTCAATGATGATGCTGAAGAGGACGCGTTCTAACCTAGATTTAACATCTTAGGTATTCTTCCGAAAATAAATTCCTTAGCAGCATTTTCAGCTTGCATAGATTTAGCGACTTCATTATTAGGCTGAGCTTGCGCTCTTTGAGCTGCCTGTGCTTGATTTGACTGGATTGCAGCATAGGTTCTATCTTGCCCTCTAATAGTTCCTACTAAATCAGAATGCGGCTTGAGACCAAGTTGTGACCGAGCTTGATTAATAGCAGCAGTAATCTCTTCATAAGCACTATCCATTTCAGCTGTGTTTGCAGCAGTACTAGCAGCTCTTTGAGCTGAAGCTTGAATTGGACCTGGAGACATAGCCCTCGTTGCTTGTATAGCTTGTTGAGGAGCAGGTTGTGGGATTGGTCTAGCTGCAGGTTGATTGAAAGCTTCTCTTGACGGCATTCTTGAATCAATATACTCATGACTACTTACAGCAGCCTTAAGTGTACGTAACTGTTTATTAATATCTTTTTGATCTATGATCGCAAGTTTAATATTGCCCTCTGTATCTTCACCCTTCTTCTTGAGGCTAATCACTTCAGTTTGTAAGGATTTAATAGTTTTAGTTTGTTGCTCTATAATTTCTCTGATTTCTAGTATCTGTTTACCTAGCAATTTAATGGTTTCTACGGCTTTTTTATCCACTGTGGGCTCCTTTGCGGTCTCGGGTCTTGAACTAAAATGAGTCTCTTGATTAGCTATGTCTTTTCTCGAAATTCTCTCAAAAATATCTGCATGTGCCATGAAATCTTGTTTCCTATATTTAGATTATGTGCGGTATCGAGTTATGTATAACTAGATCATTTGTACTAGAAAAGAGTCAATTCTGCTAAAATCAAAGCCATGTCAAACATTAACCAGTCCTTAACCCAAGCAGACCCTGAAATAGCTAAGCTCATTAATCAGGAGCTGGACAGACAGAGTCGTAATATAGAGTTAATCGCCAGCGAGAACTTCACAAGCAAGGCAGTAATGGAAGCGACGGGTTCTTGCCTCACCAATAAATACGCAGAAGGTTACCCCGGAAAGAGATACTATAACGGCTGTGAATTTCATGACGAGATTGAAACTCTAGCCATAGAAAGACTTAAACAATTATTCGGAGCTAAGTTTGCTAATGTACAAGCTCACTCTGGTGCTAACGCCAATACGGCTGCGTTTATTGCCTTACTCAATCCTGGTGATAAGTTCCTAGGCATGAGCCTCAAGGAAGGTGGTCACTTAACTCATGGAGCTTCTGTAAACATCTCTGGTAAATGGTTCCACGCCATCAGCTATGGCGTCGATGCTAACGGTTATATCGACTATGATGCTCTCAGAAAGCAAGCTTTAGCAGAGAAACCTAAGCTAATTATTGCTGGGGCTTCAGCATACCCGCGCACTATTGATTTCACAAAGTTTAGAGCTATTGCAGATGAATGCGGAGCCAAACTAATGGTAGACATGGCTCATATAGCAGGGCTTGTAGCTGCCGGTGTACATCCTAATCCACTACCATATGCTGATATAGTGACCAGTACTACTCATAAGACCTTACGTGGACCTCGTGGCGGCATTATTCTATGGAACAATGATGAGCTAACCAAATCTATTAACTCTGCCATATTTCCAGGCTCGCAAGGTGGACCACTAATGCATGTTATCGCGGCTAAGGCTGTATGCTTCAAAGAGGCACTAGAACCGAGTTTCAAGACTTATCAAAAGCAAGTAGTAAAGAATATTCAGGTTATGGCTGAAACCTTTACTGATAATGGCATTGATATGGTGTCTGGTGGTAGTGACAATCACTTACTCTTGCTCGATCTCAAAAAACTAAAGATCACTGGTAAAGATGCTGCTAATGTTCTAGATGAACTCCGGATTACCGTGAATAAGAATGGTGTACCAAACGACCCAGAAAGCCCCTTTGTTACCAGTGGTATCAGGATTGGTACTGCAGCCATCACTACCAGAGGCTTCAAAGAAGCTGATTGTATAGAAATCGCTCAAATCATAAGTAAAGTACTACACTCAATGTCCCAAAACGCTAACACTGTAGATGCAGAAACTAAAAGACTCACAGAGACTAGCGTTGCTAAACTCAATGAAAAGCATCCTTTATATAGTGAGCTGGTGAAGGTATAAGTAACTACTAAAAAGAATATTAATAATCCTTGGATTGATATCTTGAAGTCTAGTAAAATTGCCGATTATATGGAACAATATGAAACTGGTAGCGTCTCCCTAGTGGGTGCTATACAAATAGCGTTCTAGGGACTAAGGGTTATTAAGGGTGTTAGATTCAGATTCAAAATATTTAGTTATTGAAGGCGGCAAGCCATTAAACGGAGCTATAGAGGTATCAGGTGCAAAAAATTCAGCATTGAAGCAAATTGCAGCTTCGATGTTATTGGCGAATGGTACAACTACCATACATAACGTGCCAGATTTGTCTGATATTCAATACATGATGGAGATCATCAGATTACTCGGAGGAGAAGCCGATCTTAAGGACGGTACTATAACAATTAATTGCAAAGATATTTCTAGTTCATATGTACCACTTAGTCTTGCAAGTAAGCTGAGAGCGAGTTTTCAGTGTTTAGGTGCACTAGTTGGCAGAATGAAAGAAGCTAGAGTTGCACTTCCAGGTGGATGTAATATTGGTTCACGTAAAGTGGATTTGCATATCAAAGGACTAAGAGCACTCGGTGCTGAGATCACTGAAGAGCAAGGTTACGTAGTAGCTAAAGCTGAAAGACTCGTTGGAACTAAAATTTATTTGGACTTGCCTAGTAATGGAGCTACAGAAAACATAATGATAGCTGCAACTATGGCAGAAGGCGATACTATCATCGAGAATGCGGCCCAAGATCCAGAGATTTTGGACTTAGCTAATTTTCTTAATAAGATGGGTTGTGACATTCGTGGAGCGGGTTCTAGCAATATTCACATTACTGGTAAAACTGCCACTGATCTGCATTCAGTAGAGCATACATCTATCCCAGATAGAATAGAAGCTGCTACATTTTTAATCGCTGGTATCATGACTCGCGGTAATCTCTTGGTGAAATCTGTTATAGAAGAAGATTTACAATCACTACTAAGCAAGCTTGAAGATACTGGCTGTTCAGTTCAAATTCATCACACTGGTAAATTTATTGACGACAGAGAGTTAGTTGACATCAAAGCTCAACTGAAAAAAGACAAACCTTTAGCAACTGATATAACTACAGTTTGGTATCCAGGATTCTCTACTGATATTCAACCAATATTTTCTACTTTACTGAGTATTTGTGAAGGTACTAGTGTTGTAGTAGAAAACATTTACGATTCAAGATTCCAGCATTTCGAAGAACTCAAACGCATGGGAGCTAAGGTAGAGATCAACGGTAAAGTAGGCGTGATCAAAGGTGTTGACAAGCTTACTGCTACTGCTGTTGAAGGTAAAGATTTAAGAAGTACAGCCGCTCTAGTAGTCGCAGCACTTAGTGCTAAAGGCAAGAGTGAAGTTCAAGGACTGAGACACTTAGACCGTGGCTATGACAAACTCGAAGATAAACTCAAAGCTGTAGGAGCTTCCATTAAACGTGTTGATAGCGGTGAAGGCATGATGGCTGCAGAGAAACAGCTCACCTAAACCAGCGTTTAGTAAATTCTTTAAATGGGTAATTAAAGCTTGCAGCCCAATTGGTGACTTGCTTAGCGAGGTTATCGATATGAGACTTAATGTTCTTGGCATTAGACTCACTACCTTGGTTGCCGATGTTACCAAACAAACCTAACATCCTAGTTAAGAACCCAGTATCTTCATCATAGATAGCATTGTCAGGATCAAATCTATCCTCATCTTTATTATAGAAAAGTCTCTTCAAACCATTAGCGATAGCACTTGCCACCACCGAACCAAACTGCGCAAAATTATTCGCCAACTTAGCCGCTGTCGCAGCGGGATCTTTTAGGGCACTAGCAATCTGCTCAAAGCTTTGATTAATAGCAATGCCTAAATTGACAAACACTGGATTAGACAACAGCTGACCTGTTAACTCTTGAGCAACTGAGATAGCATTACTGATAGGAGCAGTAGCATTGAGTACACCTTGGTCAAGAGCCTTCTGAAGAGCTTGGTAAGCCTCACGCATTGCGTCATTGATCAGCCTCATACTATAAAGCACGAACAAGGTAGGACTAGTGAATCTGGGTCCACCACCGCCTCCGCCACCTTGACGTTTCAGTTCTTCTTCAAGTGAAATTCTTGCAAGTAAAGCTGGATCAATCTGTTGACTTGTATGAGTAGGAGCAGAGGGAGCATAAGGCAGAGCATCCCTAGCTGCAAGCACTCTTGCACTTAAACTAAAAACTTGATTAGAAGGTAACTGATTAGAACTTGCTGCGGCAGCTTGAGCACTATTAGACACTGCATTAGACGCAGTTGCTA
>CAYPGT010000014.1:6599-26295 GCA_964410425.1 uncultured Gammaproteobacteria bacterium | reverse complement strand
AGAAGCAATATTTCTAACAAAGTAACGACCGAGTTCGGTTAATTCAATTGCAACCAACTCTGGGTCAGTGAGATCTGGGTAGCTCCAATTAAGCAATTTATCATTCATAAAACTCTGCATCATCGTAAATTCAGCAGAGTATTTTTGTGGATTGAAGATCACATAATTATTACACATGAGCTGCTTTATAATTTCACGTCTCTCTCTGTCATCATTAGAGCAAAGCATAAATTTATCAGCAGCAAATATAGTCTCATAGTAATCGTTTAGTTTTTTGGGATTTTGCTTATAGACTCCCATCACATCACTGATAGCCGTAATACCAAAGCCAAACAAATCACAACCAGCATGAGTAGTGTAACCTTGGAAATTACGATAGAGACTGCGATTGCGCTGAGCAACAGAAAGCCCATCAGCAGGCTTAGCAAAGTGATCTAAGCCAATAAACTCATAACCAAAATCAGTAAACTCATCTACTGCCCTGCTAAAAATACTTAACTTCTCACTCATCTGTGGCATGGTAGCTTCGTCAATGTATTTTTTCTGAAAAGGAAACACCGCTGGTATATGAGCATAGTTGAAAAGTGCGATGCGCTCTGGATTAATTTGCTTAACCTTATTAATGGTATCGCTGAAAGTTTCTAGAGTTTGGTAAGGCAGCCCATAAATCAAATCAAAATTAATACTAGCAAACCCAATCTCTCTAGCTATGTCTACTAAAGCAGATGTTGACTCAAAGCTCTGGACTCTATTAATAGTCTCTTGAGTACGTAGATTAAAATCCTGCACACCCATACTTAAGCGATTAAAACCACACTCGTAAAGTGCCTGCAAATGCTCTCTAGAAGTGACTCTTGGATCTATCTCTATAGAGTATTCATGTTCTTGACTTGTATCAACTTGGGTATCAAGTAAATTCTTCCCCTTATTTGCTAAAGATTTAAGAGACTCATCAGCCCGAGGATAAAGATTGAAATGTTTTTGTATGTGAGAATATAGATCGAAGATTTGATCTGGCGTTAAGTATGTCGGAGTGCCGCCACCCCAAGCCATCTGACTTACTCTACGTGCAGGATCTATACATTCACCGTAATAGGCAAGCTCGTTTTTCAATTGATCTAAGTATTGTTTCTCAATTCCATGCTCAGCACTGATAACAACATTACAACCACAGTAATAACATTGCGATTCACAGAAAGGAATATGTAAGTAAAGGGAATAGTCTTGTCCAAGTTGATTAGACCGATATATAGCTTTCTCAAAAGCATCTTGAGAATATTCGTGTTTCCACTCTGGCGCTGTCGGATAACTTGTATAACGCGGCACCGAGACCCCATACTTCTCTATTAATTCTTGGATTTTAGCTTGGTCTTTAACAGAAGCAAACATATTAATAATTCTAGCAGTTTAGTTATTCAAGAAACTCTTTCTTTTAGCTATTACATAGATAAAGCTCTAATACTAACAGTTTGCTTCTCATTTAGACGTATTTCATCTATGTTACGTTTCTCCCAAAACACTCCTGCCAGATCCATCAATGATGCAGGTTTTTCTGTTTGATTCTCTGCTGGCTCTATTTCTAGATTCCATTCATGAGAACTATCATCTACCGGTTCTACATCATCGTTAGATTCTGGTTCGTCCTTTAAAATTCTAAAATGACCTTCTATCTTTGCATTAGGATTATTTTGGAAATATTCAACTTTATACTTAGTAATAATTGGATCACTGTCTTTCCTTGGAGAGCTAATTTCTATTTCAAATTGTTGTCCATCTCGTCTTAATGCTTTAGGAATATAATCAGATAGTTTATAACCATTATGTTCACCTATAATAAATTTAGAAGATCTACTTTCAATTAATTCAGATTGGACTTTTAAAATTTGTTTTAAGCTTTCTGCACGAAATCCTTGTATTGCATAGGAAAACCCTAATCCAGCAGTTAGATAAGCCATTGGACCTAATGAAAACAATAAACTTGCAAGCTTTCTGCCGGCGGTATCATCGATAATACGTTTCTTAGGGGCATCTTCATTTACAGAGTTATCATCAGGGATATCAACCTCTTTAAGAGCTTTAGAAATCGTATTCTCCAAATCATTTTTATCAGGGACGCGAACATATTCATCATCGTTATGTCCTAAAAATCGAGACACTGCAAGCAGAGCCAAAGAAACATTGACAGGAGTACGAGCACAAAATACTCTTCTTGCCATTTCAAGTCGTCCAGGTGGTGGCGGTGGCAATTCATGAGTTTTATGATGGTGTGCCAAGTCCTTAATCTGATCAATTCCAAAATATACCCCATTAGTCAAAAGTAAACCAAAAGCTCCTCCTTGGACTGCAGCAACCCAGTCACCATGTGTTGCAAGTTCTTCGAGTTCATCATTTAACTGAGTAAGAAACTTCTCTAGTTTCTTTTTCTCTGCTTCAGTTAGTTTTGATTTGATAATTTGTTGTGCATCATGAATAGGTCTTTGATTATCACAAGGAGCTACTCCAGCGCATCCACCAACAACCGCTGCCACAGATCTCACTGCTGTTCTTTTCATGAGCTCCTTACCTTGTATAAATAACTCTCTTCTATTAACACGCATATTCACAATAATACATACTGTTGAGATAAAAATACAATTGGTATTAACCGATAATTTGTATTAATTATTCTTTACAGTTTCTATAAACGCTCTAGCGTTCTCTACGGGCATGCTTAATCCTTGAAAAATTCCTCCAAGCTCTCCAAACCCAATATATGAGTACCGTTTACTTTATAAGATTCAACCCCACCATAAATTATGGATTCTCTTTGTATTTTCTCAGCTAAAACTTTCCTGAGATATCCTAATCCAGAATAAAACTCATCTGCAATGGTATTAGCAAGCTTAATCTCACAAATAGTAAACTTAGCAGCATTCTTGTAAAGCAAATCTACTTCATGATATTTATCTCGATAGAAACTCAAATTAGTAGGCTTGTGCTGATTGAGAAGTGTTTTTAGGATTTCAATAATAATAAGATTTTCAAAAATATTACCCTTAAGAGGATGAGAAGCTATTTCTTCCACATTATTGATACCAAGTAAGTAACAAACTAGACCTGTATCCGTAAAATATAGTTTGGGTGATTTAATCAATTGCTTATTTATATTCTCGTAAAAAGGTTCAAGCAAATATACTACATAGCTGGCTTCAAGGATATTAAGCCAATCTTTAAGTGTTACAGATGAAACACCAAGATCATTAGATATATTAGTCAGATTTAGTGGTTGACCAATTCTAGAAGCACACATGCGCATAAATTTTTTGAAAGCGCTAAGATTGTGAATTTCTTTAATCTCCCTTAAATCTCTTTCTATATAAGTTTTAACGTAATCAGCATAGAAATCACCTGGAGAAAGCTTTTTATCATAGACACGAGGATAAAACCCTTTGAACATTAATTTATCTAGGTTAAGCTTCTCTGATTGAAACTTAATTTGAATATTTTTTTTACTGACCTTCGGCTTAAATTCTTTGTAGTATTTTGAATGTTGAAGCTCACTAAAACTCAATGGTAATAATTCCAATATCGCAGTACGACCAGCCAACGATTGATTAATAGATTGAATCAATGAAAAATTCTGACTACCACTTAAAATGAACATTCCATCTTGTTTACGTTCATCAACAATAACTTGAATATACGAAGTCAAATTAGGCACTCTTTGAATCTCATCAATAATAAGACCACCTTTATAGCGTGACAAAAACCCCTCTGGATCTTTCGTAGCCTCTTCTTGCAAACTCAATTTCTCTAAATTTACATAGTCATAATCAGGAAAACATTCCTTTATCAGAGTAGTCTTACCAGACTGTCGAGGCCCAGTAATAGTCACGACTGGGTATTTTTTTGCAAAATACAAGAGTTTTTTGGCAATTTGTCTCTCAATCATCCGGTATTATTATACCCCATTTACAGATAAATCTTAAGTCATACTTTAATTTTATCTGCAAATAATCACTGTCTGAAGTTTTTCACAGTCTCTATAAACGCCCTAGCGTTCTCCACAGGCACCATAGGTAAAATTCCATGTCCCAAATTCGCTATATAACCAGGTTCAGAGCCAGCAGCAATTAGCATACGTTTAGTAGCATCAATAACCTGTTGCTTAGATCCCAGGAGCTTACACGGATCAAAGTTTCCTTGTATCGCAAGCTTGCGTCCAGCAGTATATTCACGCAGCTCAGCTAAGTTAGAGCGCCAATCTATACTGAGACAATTCGCGCCACTCTCTATCATATAGTCTAAGACATTGGCTACACCGTTGACATAGAGAGTAATACTGGCCTCTGGGTACTTGGCACGTATATTAGAAATAATTTTTTGTTGATAAGGTAAAGCAAACTCCCTATAATCATCTTGTGATAAAGCACTAGCCCAAGTATCAAACAATTGCAAAGCATCAGCACCATACTTAAGCTTATTAATCAGATAGTTAGATATAGTCTCTGAGAGCTTTTCAAGCAGGCTATGCATAGCCTTAGGCTCTAGATACATAAACTTCTTAATCTCAGCAAACTCCTTAGAACCGCCACCTTCTATCATATAGCTAGCGAGTGTCCAGGGTGCCCCAGCAAATCCTAATACTGGTACTTCATTATTAATACGAGACTTGATCTCCGTAATAGTTTCATAGACAAAACTACACTTAGCTTCTAACTCAATCGCTGACAAAGCTTGCAAAGCAGCAACATCTGCACTAGTTCTAATGGGGCTTCTAAATTCCGGTTTACCAGAATCAAAGCTCACAGCAGAACCCATTGGCTCCAAAGGCACCAAAATATCAGAGAACATTATAATTGCATCCACACCAAGAATCTCATAGGGTTGAATGCTTACTTCAGCAGCTTTCTTAGGATTCTTACAAAGATCCAGAAAGCTCATCTGCGAGCGAATCGCCATATACTCAGGAAGGTATCTCCCAGCCTGACGCATCATCCATACCGGCGGTCTAGCTGTAGATTCACAACGCAAAGCTTTAAGAAGCAGATCATTTTTAATTAAAATCTTAGTAAGCACTGATTATATTATATAGCGTAACTTTTGATTGGAATAGTTGGAGGACTTTCCTCACTTTTTTTAGCCTGAATTATATATTCAATAAGCTGTCTTGGACTTCCGAGATCAGCATACTGATTCGGGAATATCCCTTTATGCAATTCAAACTTATCCTCTACTGCTTGCATCAACTCCATCATTCCTATGTCACCGATCCCCTCTCCATTACTAAGGAAAAAACCATGCCCCGAGTTTTCAGCCTTAAAGCTTGCATCAAGAATATTACTACGATTAGCATGAATACTAAGACCTTGATCCACTAGCACTTCTAATAGACCTGAGGCAATCTTTGTAAAAGTAGCATCAGCGCCTAGTCCCTTCAATTGTTCTGATAAAGTAGTTTCTAATTCATGCGGCAATTGTAATGTTTCACGGGTACGAATGCTTGAAATATCAGAAAGAAAAAACCCATTATTAGCTGGTACCTCAATAGTAGCTGCTCCACCATGCCCAAAATGCTTGGCACCCCAAGCTGCCATCCTAGTTCCCCTGTCGCGAAATGAGATCGAGTCTGACGGTTCAGGTAAAGCAGAAGGAACTCCCTGAAATATTCCACGAGGAGCCAAGCCTGGTCTTAGTAAATTTGGTCTTACTGGTATCATAGTTTCTCTTAAGATGCAATAATAACACGTTTGTGATAATAATTCAATCTCTTAGTCCCGCAATTCGATCCGCAAGGTTAGCTACTAAATCCAGAGCATCAATGTTCAAACTACCCTCTGCCAGGTTAAATTCATTTTCGATCGCTCTAGCTACTTTGGCGAGTACCCCAGCTTCATTCTTCTGAGCAATTCGCATCTTAGATAAATCAGTTTCTCCATTTAACTCGACCTTGTTACTTGTTAAAAGACGCTTCAATTTCACAAGAATGTTAAAGTTTGGTACTGGTTGAAACCAACTCGAAGTATCTAGTCTAGATCTAGGATATCGGACAGGTCTATCACCACCAAAGGCAGGCCAAAATGCATCTTCAGGTATAACAGACCTTTCTCCTAAAGGACGAAACGGGTTTGCAATATTTGCCACCATGAGACCAATTTCCTTAAATTAAGGATACTATAAATTATGACAAATTGCAATAATTCCTTAAGCTTCTGCTATGAGTCCAAAGCTAGATATTAGCAATATACAAAGGAAAATAATTACATAGAAAACTATATTTGCAAACAATACATCTACGTCTGTTTTAACCTTGGTTTCCGCCATTATGCCTTAGTCTCCTTTTTTACAAGCTCTTCTTTCTTGAGTTCTTCAGCTACTTCACCTTGAAACTCTCTTACTCTGTTCTTAAATGTCTCTACTTGAACTTCAGACATCCATAAACCTTTAAGTCTATTCTTAGGAACTGTCTTCTTGATCAAAGGCGGTCTTAAGCCTAGTAGTCTTTCACGACAGAATTTATTTCCTTCACGGAAATGACAGTCACCTATTTGACAACCCATCGCTATAACACCCTCAGCCCCGTTATTAAACGCTGACTCTATCATGCGTGGCTGAATAATCCCTGAACATGGAACCCTTACTACGTAAGCGTTATCCACTCCATTAAGATTATGTGTTGGACTAAGTTCCTTATTCAGATTTACACTGCGCTCACAAGCGATTACTACTACTTTAGGATTGTTTGACATTATACAGCAGCTCCTTCTAACGTGACTCTGATCTCGTCCATTACTTTATGAGAATGTACCGCAGGTAATTCTATAGCGTCAAAGTTACAAGCTCCGACACAGAGCCCGCACTCAGCACATCTAGCATCTATAACAATTGCAATCTCTTTATACTTACTTCCATCTGTACGTGGTGCCATATAGATAGCCTCATAAGGACAATCTACTGAGCAAAGCTTACAACCAACACACTTGTCTTTATTTACAGTAGCAGGCTCATCATCACGCTTCGCAATAAAGTTTGGCAAGAATACCACAGCTGTAATAAGAACTATTAGGAATAACCAAGTACCAAGGTAACCAATCTTATCCATGACCGGGAATACCCAGAGATAGAACCAATCCATATCAAAGTAGCGAGGGGTCTGAGTTAAGACCGCTTCTGGGCCAGAAGTCGCAGGGTAAAGACCAGCGCACATTAACACAATACCACCAAGTAAGCAGCCAAGTGCCCAAGTAACGTTCACTACTGGTCTAGAGATGCGCATATAGTGCACCCAGAGCATCACCAATAAACTAAACGAAGTACCAGTGTGTATGAAGAACGACATCACCATGGTGTAGTTAGAAATCACATCATCATTTATGAAAGCATGAGACCAAGCCTTACCCCAGATAGGAAATGCCTCCAAGAACTCACTGATCTTAGTAACTATTAAGTAAGATCTCTCATCCCAAACCAGCACATAGCCAGTAATACCGATAAGAGTCATCATGAATATTAAAGCGATACCTGAGTACCAAGCAATAATCCTATACTCTCTATAACGATCAGTGAAATAAACTCTAAGAGCATGCAGAAGCACAGTGATAAGCATGGCATCAGCAGCATAACGATGGATACCACGAATCATATCTCCGAAAGGAATCTTCTGAGTAATATATTCTACTGATTGATAAGCACCTTCAAGTGTTGGCATATAGTATGCAAACAGAAGTAAGCCTGAAAGGAAAAGAATCCACATGAAGAAATTTGGCATGGCGCCGTGGTAATAAAGTACATTTTGCTCAGAAGAGAAAATTTTATTGAGAAGATCTTCTATCCTCAAAAACACTAGCTGACCAGCTCTGACTATTCGTGTAAACATTAATTATCACCTCTATTTTGCATCAGTAACCTCATAAAATTTATCAGATCTTCTATTAGAGATCATGATAGTCAAACCACTCATGGCAAAAGCAATGCCAAAGGCAACTGCATAATGCAAAGTGGAGACTTTGTGCTGAACGGTAGGATCTACATGCAAGCCAAACAAGCCAATAACATTATTTATATATCTAATATTGTTGATAGTACCTTCATCGAAATAAGTAGGATCCGCACCCATAAGTTCAAAGTAGTTCATCACCATGAACAACGCACCAAAAATTGCAATATTAGCTAAGGCAAATAAAATTTGAATCGTTATCCCAATATTGTTATCACAGCATTTGTCTTTCATTACTTAAGTCTCCCTTGTAATCTAGTTTCTTGCCACTGATACAAAGCATCAAACGGAGCAAAACTCGCACGCAAATTATTTCTTTGTTTTTCTTCGCTGTAGATCTTGTATGCCATGTAAAACATGGAAACGAAAAACACTAGGAGCCATACAGCATTTATAAGGTACCCTAGTAACTCTCCGTGAGCTTGGAAGTATCTATAGCCTCCAAAGAATTGCGTAATAGAATAAGTAGCAACAGCGAACACTAGCCAGTACATCTATTTCGCCTCCTTCTTAATAGCGTTTTGGTTCTCCCACATAAACACAAGCACATGCAACAAGAAAAATCCTCCGTAGAATATCCATCTACGTCCCCAAGCACAATCTTGGAAGAAAGTACCATGCAAGACTCCATCCAGAGGTAAACCATAGTAAGCATGAGTATGAACACGCGCTAAGTACAAGAACATGAATATAGTATAGAGTCCGATGAGTCTCCATCTATTAATTCCAGCATATTGCAACTGAGAGAAATATATGCCGAGAGCCACGATCATAGTGGAACCAAAAATCCAATATGGTGGATCGTTATTAATGTTAGCGATGTTAAGAATAATCAAAGTAGAGAAAGCGATGGTATTAGTTGCACCCAAAACACAAAGAGCTAATATCAACGGACGCTTGCCAATACTCTTCTCCTTACCCCTATCAAAGAAAGGTATGAGAAGCACAGTAGCAGGTATAAGCATAGTAACGAAAGTAGCAAGTACAGGCTCAATATACTTATACATTTGATAAAGCGCAAGGAAATACCAGTCTGAAAGTATCGGTAGCGGCGTGACAGAAGGATTAGCTCTAGCTCCATATTCAGCAGGGAATATCATAGCTGCTGCAGCTATCATGAATATCACCAAGAAACCCTCTCTCCAAGCTAGATTGAAACGTTTCTTTTTATTGCTATAAAAGTACAATTCTGAAACCATCAACCCTATAGTAGAAAGTGCCATGTGCATTGAATAGAATCTTGTTATAGTCGCTTGTCCTATAGCACTACCACCAAGTAGTATCTGTTGAGTCACCATACCAAGATTACAGTTGATGTACTTATTTAATAGTTTCATATCCAGAAGTATGCCACCACCATCGGCAACGGACTTACCAGGAAGAGAAGTAGGCACTCCCCAAGCGAGCAATTTATTAACAACATACTCACCAAGAAACGCTAAGTTAATTCCAAACTGATCCATATAGCCAGGGAAAGTAGCAAATACCTTAGTCGCCCAGAACGCTCTCTGGTTCCAGATCAGAAGGTAACCAGAAAGACCTGAATAAAAACCAAGCAGCATTAAAAAGAAGCAAACCCATAAATTAAGTTCACGATTGCCCTTATAGTCTGCACAAATAAACATACGGTACATCTTTAGAGTACATATAACTATGAAAGCATCAGCTCCATACTTATGCATACCCCTTATAAGCCAACCAAAAGGTATATGCTCTTGGATAACCATGATGCTATCGTAAGCCTGCTCTGCTGTAGGTATATAGAACATTACCAAAAGAGCACCAGTAACAATAGTAACTATCCAGGTCAACCACTGTAGGGGACCGAGTTTATACCAAACGTTCTCGCGCTGTTTATCAACAAAAGTCTCATCAAAAAAATCTATATTCTTAAGACGATCATTTACAGACTTAAGTGCAGCATCTAAAGTGATGGTAGGTAATTTACTCATTATGAAATACCTCCTGATTCAAGACTCTTAACTACGATTTGGTCGCCTTTGACTTCAAAGTTAAACTTAAACGGTGATCTAGGTGCAGGACCTGAAACAACCTTACCTCTACCTTTAGAATCCACTTGCATAGGATCATATACAGAGAGGTGGCAAGGACAAGCAAATACCTTCTGTCCAGGTTTCGGAGTGTAGTTATAACCGCGAGCTACCTCTTCCTCTACAGGAACGAAATTGAACACGCAACCTAAGTGCGGGCAAACTCTACTGAAAACAATAAACTCAGGAAGACCTGCTGCTTCTGGAGTTCTGACCACTGCGCCAGGAATAATTTTAATTTGTTCTCCCACAGAAGTATATTCTCTATTAGACTCTTGGAACATAAAATACTTAAACGACCAAGGCGTCGGGAAATCACTGACAGGAAACGCAACTTCAGTTACAGGAGATGGTTTGTCGGGTCTCTTGAAGATCTCCATAGTAGCTAGAGGACCAGAACTAGGCTTAAGGTATCTAATAAAAGGTGACAATAAAAGACTAGCGATACCCCCAACCACTGGTATTGCTAATAGCGCTTTAATAAAATCTCTTCTTTCAAACTTCATAGTTACTTTTTCTCAACCTCTCTTACTGATTTCTCATAGTCTTTAAGTTTTTGACGTCCAATATCCAGACGATCTACTTCTTGAGAATAACCAAAACTTCTAACATAGTTAACAAGCTTCCAAATCAACTCTGGACTAAAATCTTCTTGCTTATCAAAGTCATGTCTATCCTTCCAAGCTGGCATACCAGTCCAAGGAATACCATAAGAGATCTCATTAAACAGTCTCTCATCAGATCTAGTATAGAGTCTCTGATACATATTAAAGTTCGCTGGCGGCGGTAATAGCATCTTATGCAAGTTACCATCACCCTGTCCTCTAGTACCATGACAAATAGCACAGTTTCCACCAAAGGTAGCATCCATCTTAGCTGCCTCAGGAGATCCAGGTGGATAATAGCCTAATATCTGCGTTCTCATATAGAATAAAGAATCCCATCTATCATCAATAGTTAAAGTCTTAGCGAAATTATGCTTACCACCGCAAACAGTTTCAAACTGTTTCTCTGGGCTGTTTTTACGCATAAGATTTATAGCATCATCACTCTTAATTGGAGTAGCGCCATGACAGCTTGCGCAATTAGCCTTATACACAGCTTCGCCAGTAATAATAGACGGCTTATGGGAAGGATAGCGAAAATCAGGACAATTAGCTCTAACCACTTCTGAATGCCATTCATTAAGTAGACTTGAAGATAGACCAGTTTGACTGGCAGCATGAGCTGGGCTAAAACACAAGACCAACAAAATTACTAATAATATATTCTTACTCATCTGCATATTAATATCCATAAAAAGGTATCCAACTAATTGCACACCATAGTACAACCATCACATAAAGAACTATCAAGAATAAAGGTGGTTTGTGATGTCCCACTTTATACTCTGACGTAACCAATGACCGAGACAGCTCTGGTGATATCGGAGACATCTCATCCATTGTTAGTTCACTTTTATGTTTGCCTTCGTTCTCTGCCATATTTCTTAAACTCCCAAAGCTAGTCCTTCTCCATCCATCATTTCATACTTAGCTTCTTCAATGTTAGTAAACTCACCACTCTGCCAGGCCCAAAATGCTAAGCAAGCTGCAACTAAAAAGAAACCCATACAAGACACCACGAATATAGCGATGCCTTCTTTATTAAAGGTAGCTAAAATCCACTCGTGTAAAGCTGCAGTCAGATTAGTGTCCACCTTTAGCTCCTTCGTTTAACTCTGTACCTGTAGGTCCACCTGGCTTAGGTTCATAAGTACCATTCAATTTAGCTATGCCTATTTGTTTCTGTTTAGCGACTATCTGCTCAGGCAAGACTGATTGTCTTTCCCAATCTAAGTCATCGATAGTTTGATACTCTTGTATAACTTCTCCTGAATCTTGCGGTAAAGTCTTCAAGTAAGCCACTAGATACCACATTTGTTCAGGCTTAAGTATCAGCTTCCAGCGCGGCATACGCGTACCAGGCACACCCTCAGCTACCTTATAGTACCAAGTCTTATCAGAATAAGCCTTATAGAAAGGTCTCGTGAAGTTTGCTGGTTTCTTGTTCATGGCAAGTGCATTTGGTCCATTACCCAAACCATTAGTACCATGACAAACAGCACAGTTTTGTCTAAATATTCCAGCACCACCGTTAGCAGCAGTTGCGCTGTCTACGTTAGGCTTATGGTGCTCAGAAGCAATCCAAAAAGCATCGTCAGCTTCAGGATAGAAAGCTTCATATATACCCCTGTTTTTAGGGTCATCAAAACGCTTACGTCCTAACGATTGCAAGTAAGCAACTAGATGCAATTTATCTTCTTCCTTCAAGAAACTAAACGAAGGCATGATAGACCCAGGCGTATAAGCTCTAGGATTGTCTAAGTGACCGATGTGCCAAGCATCAGGCATCTTACCACCTTCATTACTTAAATCAGGACCTGTTCTAGAAGTACCTAACACATTAGGAGTTTCATTGACGTAATCACCAGCATGAACTCTAGATCCAAAATCTCTATCTTGTGGTCTAACGAATTGTGAATGGCAGTAAAAGCAACCTTCTCTAACGTAAACAGCTCTACCACGACCTGCTGCATTAAGTTTAGGTTTACCCTTGTCATCGAGAACAGCCTTACCATCAGCATCATGCTCTACATACTCCATCGCATACTGCGTAGGTTTGATGTTAACCATGGTCATGTCTGGTATAAGTACCACGACAGTATATATAGTCAAGAAAGAAAACGCGACTACTAAAGCAGGAAGTATATATCCTTTAGGTCCTTCAGCCATTTATTTGCCCTCCACTGGAACTGCCAGGTCAAGTTCATCAGAGCTAGAATCTGGATTAGTATGCATTGTCATATAAATATTGTAGGCAAATAAACAACTACTAGTAAACATCATGACGCCACCAATCGCTCTACAGAGCCACATTGGAGCTAAGGTTAAAGACCACTGTGCAACAGGGTAGCCAAGAGCCCAACCTACTGATTGTTGTAAACCAGCAATAGTCAGTGTTAAATAAAAAATTGAAAAGCCGATGAATAGCAGCCAATAATGCCACTTCACCAATCTAACGCTATAAATTCTTCTACCTGTGAGTCTCTGTATTCCATAATAAAGCGAACCGATCACAAAGAAAGTAAAAGTACCAAGCAAGGCAGCATGAGCATGCCCTACAACCCACTGAGTGAAGTGAATGTACCAATTCACTCCTCTGGTAGCCTGAAACGGACCCTGAATACAAGTAAACAAGTAGAACAAAGCACCAGTCAAAACAAACCTAAGAGGCATGTTAGTAGAAAGCATCCACCAAGAGCCTTTCATTGTCATATAAAAATTAGTTAACACTGTAATAACCGGAATCACTAAAGCCGCTGAGAAAATTACAGCAAGCGCTTTAAGCCACTCAGGTACAGGAGACTGTAACAAGTGGTGAGTGCCTGTCGGTGCATAGAAAAATGCAATAGTCCAGAAACCCATCATTGACAAGCTATGACTCCAAACTGGTTTACCACTCATCTTAGGAAGCATATAGTAAGCGATTCCCACGCCCAGCACTGTAAACCATAGACCAAGAATATTATGTCCGTAGAACCAATTAAGAATACCGTCGTTCAGACCATCCATCGCTACGAAGGTTCTATTACCTACCAAGTAAACCAATGGCATCCAAAAGAATGCACCCATAATGTACCAAACTGATACATAAAGCTTCTTCACATTACGATTAAGTACTGTTCTAAATAAATTGTACGAAAGCGCAAACAAACCAACAAGCACCAAAATATCAAAGGGCTCTCTAAGCTCTGCATACTCACGGCCTTCAGTATAACCATTCATAAGTGACCAACAACCAGCTGCAATCACAAAATTCCAAACATAACAAATAAAGTTCGCAAACTTCTCTGAGTAAAGTTTGGTTTTACAAAGAGCAGGAATTATGTACAAAGCCGAACCAATATTGGCCATAGACAACCAACCAAAAGCCACCATGTTTACGTGTGCTGGTCTTACGTGCGTGAATGCCAATTGGGGTACACCCTTAGTTAAATCGGGGAAAGAAAACTCTAAAGCACCCAGCAGCCCTAAACCCATGCCCACCACAATCCAAACGATTGATGAGAACATAAAGAATTTTGCTGAACTACCCTCTTCTGAACTTAAAATTTTTGAAACCATTGAATATCCTTAACACCCGCATTCAATAATATATAAGAAAGTCTAAGCCGTCTATTAGTATTACGAGTGATTATTAGGAAAAAAATGTTAAATAACCAGTAAAAATCTATCTAAATCTCATCTTATGTTGTGGTTACGCGCCTTCGGCGCGTTTCGTCCTGCGGACCGCTAATAATGTACTTTATTAAGCTGCGCGCAGCGCAACCGCCGCGAAGCGGCAGAACCCCAATCCCATCCCGGTTTAAGGGATTCGAAATAAATATTAGTAGTAAGTACTTAAACTAATTTCTTGTAGTTTAACCAGACCTTAACTTGAATTTGTTATTTTCTCACTAGCGAATACTGCACCAACATGACACAGATAACACCAATAACGGCAAAAAGAGAGATCGGTAAAATCATTACTAATAATGATGGCATACAACTCATAGGCTCCGGCAAGGCTATTCAATTTAAGGATGGTTCCATTATTGCAGGACAAAGAAATCCTGACGGCACGTCAGAGAATTTCAGATTAGCCCAAAACCTTAGAAATATAATTCAATACACAGCCCTTCAAAACAATGCCAATAAAGCAACTCTTAGTATTATAGAAAATAGCAAAGCATTAATTGATTTACAGCGCAGCGTCAACGATCCTGCTCATATCACTCTAAGTCTCAAGAGTAATTCTAGGGCAGAATTTAAGACAAATCCTGAAGGCTTGAAAAACATTGTTGTATTGAATGAGTTTGCTTTAGGTGCAGAGATTGAGATAGATTATGCTCAACAAATTGTTTTCCTAAGACCAAGTGGTTCGAAATATTACTTCCTTGATAAAAAAACCCAAAGCCACAAAGGTAAATATAGAGCTAGATCTAAAGGCAAGGATTTTGAAGTATTTATTGATGATGCAACATCTGGTACTTATGAAGAGCAGTGGGGAAGCGCTGGAGCGAATTTAGTTTAATTAGTTTTCAATAATGACTTTGCCTAAACAAGCCAGATGCCAATCTTAATCTTCTCAAGTCTTGATAGTCATCTACTGAGACTTTTTTAAAAACAAAATGCCTATCCCTCATATGAAATCCCCTAGACCCAGCTGATCTATCAGAACTATCATCAAAACTAGGTTCTACATGAACTGGTAGATCTTCATTCCAGACTTCATTACAGGCAGCCTTTTTATTAGCATCATTACGTAAACAAATTACTATATAGCTATCAAACTCATCTAGAGGCATACCGTCAACTAATTTACCGTTTATAAATTCGGCATCTTGGTTTTCATCAAACTTACAACGATGCTGCTGAAGCATAGCGTCACGCAGCGTCGAATTGCTAACTTCATTCGGCACAGCATATAAAACATCTCCATCTCTTAATAGAAATTTTGTTTCAAAAGAATTAGCATCTTCTGTCGCAGCTGGGGCAATGATACTAAATTTTCCTTGATCTTCACGAACTAAAGTTCCATAAAAAAACTGATTACAGGCTTGAGCAATAAATTTTTGACCCATATATTTTTCAAGACCCGCATCAGCACTAACTCCAATTGGAGATCCTTCATATCGTGACAAAGTATCACCTTTGAATAATATAGAAACATCTACGGGTTTTGTATTTAATCTCAAAACCTCACGAAGATCATCAGGCGTTAATCTTAATTTCCATTTGGTCCCTGAGCTAATTGCAAAATTAAGCTTCGCATAAACATCATTAACTAAAACTTCTTGTCTACTTGAATCTTGTTTAGAGAGTTCCGTCAATAATATTTTATTACGATTAAGCTCAGAAATTAAACGCTGTTTAAGCTTGTTTAAGGTCGGTTCAAATTGTGTAGCTATTTGTAAAATACTCGTTTCAAGTATTCTTGTAATACTTACACTTAGACCAATTACTGACTTAGCAGCGACAGTAGCCCTAACTGTAGTTGGCGAGCTTACAGCCTGTTCAAGATAGAAGTCTCGAGGTATTGGCATAAACTGTGATTATCTCACATCTACCCTGAGTCTCGCCTTAGCTCATTCAATAGTAGGTGATTTACCCTATTTAGCCTCTATTAGCTTTCTATAAGCACCCTGCTTCTGCATTAATTCATCATGAGTTCCAGATTCTACTATACGACCGGAGTCCAAACAAAAGATCACATCACAATTACGAATAGTCTCTAATCTATGAGCAATAATTATTGCCGTCTTGTTTTGCAAAAATTCCTTCATCGCATTTTGTATGCGTTTCTCTGTCTTGAGGTCTATCTTGGCGGTAGCTTCATCCAGAACTAATATTGGCGGATCTGTAACTATTGCACGAGCAAAATTCAAAACCTGCTCTTCACCTGAAGAAATATTAACTCCTCGCTCGCTCAATACCGTATTAAGACTTAGGTTTGGAGCAGCATCTAGAAAAGGTTTGACAAGATTCATATTAAGCTTAGAAGGATTACGACCCAAGCGAATATTCTCTTCTAAATCTCCAGCAAAGATATAAGAATCTTGGTGTATAACAGCAACCATCTCTCTAAGATCATTTTGCTTATAGTCCTTGATGTCTATGCCATTAATTTGAATAGAACCTTGTTGAACTTCGTATAACCTGGTTAATAGTTTAATTATGGTACTTTTACCAGAACCTGTTCTCCCCACTATTGCGACTCTCTGTCCTTGTTTCACTTGAAAGCTTAAATCATTTAGAACCCAATGATCATCTTCGCTTGAGTATTTAAAAGAAACATTCTTAAATTCAATTACTGGCGATGCAATCAACGGTAATTGCTGATCACCAAGCGGATCATTAATCTCTATAGGCTCATCCAACAATTCTTGCATTCTCTCTATAGAGGTAAACGCGGACTGCACTACCGTAAACCTATCACTTAAGTTTCGAATCGGCTCAAACAGGGACTGTGCGTATTGTATAAAAGCCAAGATCACTCCTATGGTCAAACTACTAGTAGTTAAAAATCCATGAGAACCAGGAATCAAGAGCCATGAACTAATAAAAATCAATGCGGCTATAGCAATCATAGACACAGCTTCTATACCAGCAGAGAGCTGAGCATCAGCCTTAATGCTTTCATCGTTAGCCTTAAAATATTTCAAGTTATTCTTGGCAAATTTTTCCATGCTCTTCTGAGCGCTATTGAGTACTTGTACAACCGTGATACCAACTACATTTTGCTGCAAGAAAGAATTAAGTTTAGCCAGCTCTCTCCTTGCATCCAAGTTAGCCTGACGATACATTTCTTGATAATAAGTTGTCATAAAATATATTGGTATCAAGAATATTGAAACAGCTAAACTCAATTGCCAATTGAGATAGAACATGAATAATAAAATTCCAATAATATTGAAAATATCTAATAATATTAAAACTAAACCACCAACAAAACTTTCAGCAAGCTGTTCCATATCGCTAGTAATACGAGACACCGAACGACCAACTGGCGTCCTATCAAAGAAGCTCATAGAAAGCCGTTCCAGATGAGAGAATAATGCAAGTCGAATATTAGCCACAGCATTTTGTCCAACCTTATTCATTATTAGAAATTGATAAACCTGCAAGAGAAAATTTGCTGCAACAGCCAGCAGCAGAAATAAAACATAAATCCATAATCCAGATAGATTGCTGTGCATCAATGGACCATCTATGGCTTTTTGTAATATTAAGGGCTGAACTGCATAACTGAAAGAACTTAGAGGTAATACCACTAGAGCCGAGACTATCTGCCACCAATAAGGCTTAAGGAAGGGATAGAAGATTCGTACTAAGCTTAAATTATTCATGGTGTACGTGTTCAACAAGCTCCTTATACAGAGTTTCTTCCTTCATTAATGCGGCATGAGTACCAGATTCTACGACCTTAAACTTATCCATCACTATAATTTGATCCATATCTTTTACTATAGGAATTTTATGCGTAATGAATATTGTAGTTTTACCCTGGCGCATTGCCAGAATGTTCTTCAATATTGAAGCTGAACTAGCATTATCAAGGCTACTCAAAGCATCATCAAGCATTAAGACTTCTGAGTTTAAAGCTAAAGCTCTAGCGATAGCAATTCTCTGTCTCTGACCACCAGAGAGCGTTACACCACGCTCACCTACTATACTTTGGTAACCATGGGGTAGCTTCATAATCTCATCGTGAATGTTAACAAGCTTGGCAAGTTTTATCACTTCATCTTCATTCAAGTCTTTGGCATAAGCGATGTTCTCATATATAGAAGTAGAGAATAAGAAATCTTCTTGTAACACTAGATTGATCATGGTCCTCAGTGAATTGAGTTTGATATTTTTCAAATCAATGCCATCAATTAAGATCTCATCATCGGCTAATTCTTTAAGATGCATTAATTTATGCGCCAGAATAGACTTACCTGAACCGATGGTACCAATCACAGCTACATTAGAACCCTTATTAATAGTGACTCCGAGTGATTTAAGTTCGATAGCTCGCTCTAAGTGTACTTTATCTATCGCTCCTACCCTATCTTTAATACTAGGTGGAGTAGCCAAGATTTTTGAAATACGTAGATAGCTAACCTGTGCTCGATAAATTATAGTGATTAACCAACCCAAGGTAGCCACAGGCCAAATCAGCCTCTGGATATAGAGAGAATAAGCTGCCAGATCACCTGGAGTAAAACTCTGATCTATTACAGACTTACCACCAATATAAAGTAAAAGCACAAAGCCCAATGAAGCTATAACACGCATCACCGGACCAATGAAGCTTCTAACGCTGATTAGCTTCATATAAGCTTCTTTAAGCTTGTCATTATAAGCACTAAAACGCTTTAACTCAGACTCTTCTTGAGCATAAGCCTTAATGATATGAATACCACTTAAATTCTGTTCGATAAAATTACTTAACTCACCAAGCATCTCCTGGACTGTTGTTTGATAAGCTTTAATTCTACTACTAAGTGAAATGACAAAAAATATCACTATAGGAATCAAAGTTAAAAACGCCCAAGTAAGCTGCACATGTAACTCAAACATCAACGGCAATATAATTACAAACGAGATCAGAGTATTAGCAACATTAAGCATAGCAAAGCCACCAAGTGCTCTCAGAGACTGCACATCATTGGTTATAATCGATATCAAATCCCCAGTGCGCTTCTCTGTAAAAAAACTAGGCTGCAAAGTTATCAAGTGATCAAAGATCTCCTTCTTAAGATCAAACTCTACCTGTCTACCAATACCAAAGATGATCTGCCTTGACATAGCTCTAACTATTGCCATCACTAAAGTACAAACGACAATCCATATTAGTATTTGATTGATATTAGAATTAACTTGCCCTAAAATTTCTACTGCAGATTTAATTAATTGTGGTACATAAGCTCCAAGTAAATTAGTTACTATTAAAAGTAGCGTGCCAATAATATATCCTGGATAATATTTAGTGAGGTATTTGTACATTTTAAATTGTTAATGGCTAAGCATTAACTCTAATACAACAAATAAGCATATCACCACTGATATCCAACTATTCACAGTAAAAAACGCTGCTTCAA
>CAYPGT010000014.1:0-6499 GCA_964410425.1 uncultured Gammaproteobacteria bacterium | reverse complement strand
CACCAAGAGTTGCACCACCAAGAGTCATACCTAGAAACAAATGACATAACCAAGTAACTCGCTTAAGCCAAGAGTAAGCAATCAACCACACTAAAGCAATCGGTAACAATATTTGACAAAGTTGTGGCAACTGAAATGTTGAGTATATAAGTAGAGCAAGCGAAGCGATAGCAAATACCCAAGCTTGAGTTTTAGAAATCTTACCTAATGGTATCTCGCGAGTTTTAGTACGGGGATTGAGAGCATCTATATCAGCATCAAAAATTCTATTAAGAGTCATACCTGCAGAACGTGCTCCGACAAGACATAGAACCACCCAGACCAGGGTCATCGGTTGCCAAACCCAATTCTTATAATAAATTGCAAGCAAAGCTGAACTTAAAACAAAAGGCAAGGAGAACAAAGTATGTTCCAGTTTAATCATCTGTGCCCAAGTTATAAGGCTTTGAAAATAGTTTTTAATAGCAATCTCCTTTACTAGGTTTAGCAAATTATATGGATTTAAGCCAGCTTTTGCCATATTCAAGATAATGCTATAATGAAATACTTATACCTAATGGCAATTCGCACTTACAATTTAGCCTCATTCTATCCCTATCATTACGATGATGACTTTAATCTGCCTCTACGTTTTCACCCACTATCATCAATACCACAAGGTGACCGTGATGAATGCCAAGCGCTGCATTCTCCACCAAATCTAAGCTTACCAAGAATTTCTGTTTCTAATAAAAATGATGATGAATCTATAGAAAAAAACACTAGCTACTCTAAAGCAGTGACCTATAGAAATTTTCTTGCTAAATTAGATGAAAACTTTCAATCAATTTTCAGATCACTCTTGGAAGTTGATGACTTTATCAAACTAATTGCTGACAACCAAATTAACGCATGTAAAATTCCGATAGAAATCATGAAAGAAGTTTTACTCATCAATGATCAAGATATAGCAGAAAACTTTTTTGGTTTTTATCGTCACTTAAATGAATTAAGTATGAGGCTACATATTGAACAGGGCACCCATTATTTATCTTTCAAAATATCGGCAAAAGATGGGAATTTCTTTTTACATAGAGTACGTAGCGTGCCTAAACAAGACGAAGAATATTCACCTATACCAATCAATCTCACAGCCGAAGATATAGAAAACTTTAAGCGCATTGCACTTAGTAAAGCTAATTACGACAATCCTTACGCTAAAGACATTCACACTATTGCCATGATCTGCCACAATCGGACTACAGCCCCTAATAATATATGTGAGTTTATGAATAACATGATCAGATATGGTCATGCTCAAAGAGACAAACCCATAGAATTTTTAGTTTTAGATGATTCCACAGATAATGCTAGAGAAGCAAGATATAAGGAAATTAAGGAAAACGCAAAAGCTTATAAAAATTTCAATATAAACTTAAAACTAGTCGATGAAGTTCAGAAACAGCGATTAATAGATTTCTTCAGCGAAAAAATCAATTTAGCAAACGCAACAGAAATACAAAAGAAAGAGCTTATAGAAGCAGCTCTCGGCAATGATGGGGGTGGTGGTGCACAACGTAATTGGGCGGATTTATTTGGTGCTGTAACTTTAGACGACGACATCCATCCATACTGCTATTTAACTCTAGATGGGCAATTCAGAGCCGTACCAGTAGATTTCATAGGTATCATATCCAGAGCTTTAGCTAGACCAGATATACACTCCACAAACTTTGAACATTCAGGTAAATCTGGCTACGAACTAATGACAACCATCAAGAATTTTTTTAATGCCAATATTGGAGCAGACTATAATTCTTACTCATCATATGGTGAAGTGTCTTGTGCTTCAGGACACACATTAACACGAGTAAATCAACCATCTTCAAGCTCTACATTCATAGGTGGCGGAATTCAAGCGAAAGCAAGTTACCTATTAAGTGACAATATTGACCTACCGGCCACACCAACAGCAGAGAATTATCTAAGAATAGAAGATACGGTACCTATGCTGCTAACAGAAATCTTCAATGACACACAAGAATCAGCAAGAAACAATTTTTATAGAGTCGCCGGATCCGTTTACCATGAAATCAATCATATCAATATAAGCGAATCTGTGATTAAACAAGGAATATTAGAGCCTTTGGCTTGTCATTTAATAGGACTAATTGTCCAAGAATGTTTTGAAGATCTAGACATTAAGAATAAGAGTTCTGCAATACCAATCATAGGACAAAGATTAATGGAGCATATAAACTCCAAAACAATTATTGATATTTGCAAACGTTATGAAGATGAAGTAGAAAATAGTCCTAGGTTAATACTAGAAGAATGGTTCCAGTTAGTAAAAATTCATGAGAACTCTAGTTCCAATGAAAAGCGTGGAGTAGTTGAATTAATTAAAAAAGCTTTTTCTGATTTTGGCTTAATAGATTTTTATGAAAACGAATATAGAATCAAGGATGAACCTAATTGGTCTCAATTAGATTTATCCACAATCCAAGATTTACTTGGAATCGAATTAGAGCGTTATGCTAAAACAATGATGATCTGGCCAGCACTTGTAGAAACAGCAAGGAAGCACCGAGAAGAGCTATTAACTATGCTAAATACATAGGCTATAAGCCACCCCCTCTTTTACTATTATCTTGCTATAATGATATCGGATCGTGCAAACTAACACTAAATTTCAATCCGCTCTTGCGCAAGCACTTATGATATCGCCTAATGCGAAGGGGAAATATTCTGCCATCTCTGAAATCAACTCTAAATCAAAACCGGTTTTCCTAGAACTTTTATCGAAATTAAATAGCACAAAAACCGAAGGCACTATAAACGAACTTACAGCAGAAGCTTTAGAAAAACTTGAAGTATTAGAACGCAGATTAAGTGTAGTCGATGCCCCACAGTTAGCACTAGTTAGAGATTTAAGAATAAATATAATGGAGTTTGTTCAATTCAAAAACTCAATTCCCAAGGAACGAACTCAATCACGATTAGAATATGCTGCAACCATTTCTACTTTAGACCAAATAGTGTCTCTGACAGATAGAATCGGTTCAGTAAAATTACTCCGAGATTTATTAGAAGAAAAAGAAGAAGCCAAGCCTGTTGAAGCTGCAACTAACGCAACTGGAGATAATAAGACTAAACAACAAGCCACAACTAAGCTAAGAACTGATTTAACCCCAAAGGCTGATTTAATCCTAACAATTGACTCTGGGCACGACAGAGGCAATAATCTAAATTATTATTCAGGCACACCACCATATAGTAGTGGCGGTGGTTATAGAAGCAAAGGATCAGATACAACTATAGTACTGAGTTCTATAACTGAAAGACAGAAAGAACCTGGCACAGCAGAATTAGCTCAAACTTTAGATTATATAGGCAGAGACTTTCCAATTATATTAGCCAGTGGTGATATAGATCAAATTTTTAGCGCGTTAGGACATGCTTTTCATAACCTTCATCTTAACAATGATGATTCTTTAGATACTAAAGTAAGCTTTAATGCTAATCAAGATAGAAGAAATAGTTTTAGAGATGATTTCATCAATGCACTCAAAAGCTCTACAGATTTAAGAAGAGCGACTAGAGCATATATCAGCCAACACCATGAAACCATAGGCAGTTCTTCCATGTTTGATAAGTCCTTAACTTCATGGCTAAGGAATGTTTTCTATGATTTCAAGTATAGAGATCGCTCTATTTTACTAGAAGCATTTTCTATAGATGATATGGCAGCTTTGCCTGATGGTGAGCTTCAGGCAATATATAAATTTGCTACCGAATCACGACTCGCGCTTGGTGAGAGAGAGGAATTATTAATAAATTTAATTAACAGTATAGAAGAAAAATTAAAGAATGAAGCAGATAAGCCGTCATTAGTAGCTCTAAGAGATAAGGTTTTAGATCAAATTGGTAGTGGATTAGAATATTCAACAACAGGAGAGAAAAAATCTCTTGTTGATACTATAAAACTTTATTGCAGGTATAGAGAATCAGAGTTTGCAGAAGCTTTAGCAGCAATGCTTCCTAGTAACAGGGATTATTTTTTTCAGCAAGGAAATGATGGATCAAATTTAGCTGAGTGGATAAAAAGGGATAATCCAGCACCAAGCATATTTAAGGTTGGCAATTCTAAACTAGCTTTTACAGAAGGCTTTACTAAAAAAGTTCTAGAGAAATTCAAACCAATTATTATAGAGTCATTAAAGAACTTTGATAGTAATTTTGTACATGTCTATATTGGGGCTATAGAAAGGATAATAAAGAGTGCAAGATTTCTCAACGAATGCGGAATTGAGACTCGAGCTTTATTTACAGGCGAAGAACTATTGAGTATTTTTCCAAATAGGGGTCGAGGACAAATTTTTGATATCAGTGATCCAAAATTCCAAGAAGCAATGAAACACAGAGCTGTGGCTAGGGGAGTTCGACCTTTTGAGGAAGGAGATTTAGCAATAGCCAATGCCGAACTATTTAAGTTACTAACTTATAAAGGCATAAGCCCGGAACAAACTGAAATAAGCGAAGAGAAATTAGCGCAAATTGTCCAAAAGAATGTGGACTATGCCATAAATGAAGCTAACAAATGGAACAGACCAAGCTATTATGCTATTGATGATCTGTTTGCAGCCTATATCTCTAATGATGTTAAAGGAAAATTTCTAGCTAATGATTATAAATGTTTATTATTACTTGACGAGATAGAAAAAGTACTTGGATTAGATTTAGATCATTTCTTTCCTGAAGCAACTTATAAAATCAGCGATGAACAACAACAAGCCATACTTGGAGCACTCAAGCCTGAACAATTAGTTGATTTATTAAACGACAAGATCAATGGTTACCTAGAAGGCTTAAACATACCTTTCAAGAATCATCTATCAAGTAAACAAGTAAGTGATAGTTTATTCTTAGCAAACCTATGCAAGGCATGTTCTGACAAATATTACTTTTCTCGAGACTTAAAGGAAACCTTATTTCTGCTAGATCCAGATGCTTCAGTTAAAGCTGCTCTAGAACCTATATTCCATAAATATCTCAGTCCTGAAGTTAAAGCTGAATTTTTCTCAGAGTGGGATAGCCTTGAAGACTTTGATATACGTTTAATTGCATCAAGGATAATCAGAGGCTTGCAAAGTACCCAAGCCGCTAGCCGCGCTGAAACATTCCTGCATAATGCTGGAGACCTTAGTAAACGCCAAGCTGCAATGGCAACTGCGGCAAATGATTTTGCATCCCGGAGCTGCATGGCAGAAGTTTTACAAAAGACTTCATATCCTTGGATATTTATTAAGAACTTTAGCTCAAGAGAAATAGCAAATGCTGGAGCAGCTTTTATAGAACAATCTAATTCATGGTATAAAGCTAGTAAATTTGCAGAAGAAATTAGCGAAGCTAAAGGTCGCAATGACTACTTGAGATTATTAGCTTCTAGAGCAAACATAGGTTTTAATAGCAGCAGTCCAGCGTTGTTGCCAGGCTCTGGCGAGTTCGCCACTTTAAGAACTTACACTCCTGGAGACGATCCTAAGTATATAGACTGGGCTGCCACTTTCAGAAGAGGTAACGATGAAATATATATCAAAAGTCATATTGATGACATACACCTTAAACAAAAAGAATATATAGTGGACCTAGAAGCCTTAGCTATGCAGACTAAAAATCCTGCAGGGCATCCAACAAATACTGTTGATACAAAGAAAATTGAAAGTTTATTGCTAGAACTATACGGAAATTTCATGAAAGGCAATAATCAAAATCTACAAATCAGGTATCAATCCAATCTAATTTTAAAATTAGACAAAAGACGCTTAGCTAGTATTTTCCAACAAGGTGCTAATTCATGGTTACAAGATACTTATAGCAGAAGAACTGGTCTCTGTGATTTATACTTAACTCTTCAATCCTTAGTCGATATTGTCAGCATGCACCATGACCCAGCAATCATTAGACCTGTTATTGCCGATGACTGGGAACCACCTAACTCTAGATCACAAATCATTATTTGCCCAGCTAACCATGAGAGCTTAATACACCCTACACTGTTTGGTAAATTAAATCGCTGGGCTGCGAAAGGCTGTGAAATCCTTGAAGTCAATCTTGCTCCTAAACAGCAAAGGCATTCACCAAGGAAAGGGATCTTGGCAAGCTAAGTTTTAATAGCTAAACATCTCCACTAAAGTTTTACAGATCTTCTCTCGAGTCGCAGCATTAGTTTGTCCAATCTTTTTTACCAACCTACGCTTATCGACGGTACGAATTTGATCTAGAACTACTTCACCTTTCTTCTCCTGAAAATTAATAGAAACTCGACTAGGATAAGCTCTGATAGTGGATGTCATCGGGGCTATAATCACAGTACCAATATACTGATTCATCTCATCTGGAGAAATAATGATGCAAGGTCGCGTTTTATTGATCTCACAACCCAATGTAGGATCTAGATTCACTAAACAAATATCAAAACGTTTTACCAAGTCCATTCTTCTTTATCCCAATCATTTTC
>CAYPGT010000013.1:0-37240 GCA_964410425.1 uncultured Gammaproteobacteria bacterium | reverse complement strand
AATTTCACGAAGCTCTTTCGGCAAGGGGAATTCAATGTGTTCTTCCTTAAAATTTAGAATCTCTACATTAGTACTGGCATTAAGTTTCTTCACAAGTGTCTCCACTAAGAACTCTGGTGCCGATGCTCCCGAACTAATGCCTATAACCTTTCCATGCAATTCTGGTCTAAGTTGAAACTCCTCAGGATTAGGTACTAACTCTGCTGGTTTACCAAGCTTCTCTGCCAGCTCCAGTAGTCTTAAAGTGTTAGAGGAATTCTGACTACCGATAATTAGGATATGATCTGCTACTTTAACCAGCTCCTTGACTGCATCCTGGCGGTTTTGTGTAGCGTAACAAATATCATCAGACTTAGGGAACTCTATATCAGTAAAACTTGCTTTAAGTTTACTCACTACTTGAGCAGTATCATCCAAAGAAAGTGTGGTTTGAGTTGCTACTACTAAAGATTCATTCAGAAGGACCGGGGTCAAGGCTTCCACATCAGCAACAGTCTCCACCAAATATATATCCTGATTAGGTTTCAGATTATCTCTAAAAGTTTCTTTATTACCCTTATCTAAATTATTATTAGAATGTCCTATCGCCCCTAAAACTTCCTGATGACCACGATGTCCGATATAAATTACCTTCTTACCAGCCTTAATAGCCTTATCTATTTCTACATGCACTTTGGTAACTAGCGGGCATACCGCATCTATAAACTGTAAACCCCGTCTACGAGCACGTTCTAGCACTTCAGGACTAGTGCCGTGCGCCGAGAATATTAAACGCGCTCCATCTGGAACTTCGTCAAGAGTTTCAACAAATACCACTCCACGATCCTTAAAATCATTAACAACATGGTGATTATGTACTATCTCGTGACGTACATAGAGCGGCGTGCCATACAAGCGAAGTGCAATATCAACTATCTCAATAGCACGGTTAACACCAGCACAAAAACCTCGCGGCTGCGCTAGAACTATTTTAGAGATAGTGGTTTGAGTGAGCAATTATTTAAAATTGGTTTTCTCTCGTTTTCTTGATAACCATAAAGGAGTATAAGCTATCAAAATTATACCTAGCCCAGTACCAAAAATATAAAATAGAATCATATATATATCTTCTTCTGTCATTTTATCCACTCCCTATCTAAATCGGTCTCAGGATGTATATTCCAGGCAAACCACAATAAGAATAGCACTAATATTATCCCTATAGTAAACGGTAACCATCTAAAAATATCTGGTGTCGCGAACTTCCCTAGAATTAAAGTTATAAAAGTAGTTTTAGACAAATCAACTATTAAACCTGCCAATAGCTCTCTTCTAGATTTCATACTAATTGTTCCTAAATGCTGCTCTAAGTCTGTATCAAACTATTATACTAAAGCTAATTTTAATAATGTGTAATATACGTTTATCTAAACAAGAACCTTGGAAAGCTTTCTAGCAGCGTCTTTAAACATAGTCTCCGTGCCTTCCCAATCTATACAAGCATCAGTAATCGACACTCCGTATTTCAACTGAGATAAATCTTTAGCTATATTCTGAGCGCCACCATGTATATGACTCTCTACCATAAACCCAATGATAGACTGGTTTCCATCAAGCTTCTGCTTAACGATATCTTCTAGTACCTCTGGTTGTTTATAAGGATCTTTACCTGAGTTAGCATGATTGCAATCAATCATAATTGATTTCTCTAAACCAGCCTTCTCTAAGACTACCTCTGCCATAGCCACATACTCAGAGCTATAGTTTGGACCATCACTACCACCACGAAGTATCAAGTGAGTATCTGGATTACCATTAGTATGAAAAATACAAATCTTACCTTCGTCTTGATTTATCCCTAAGAAGCTTTGCGGCAAACGCGCTGCCTTAGCGGCGTTGATAGCTACCGCGAAATCTCCATTAGTAGAATTCTTAAACCCTACTGGCATAGATAAACCAGATGCCATTTGTCTGTGGGTTTGCGACTCAGTAGTGCGCGCGCCAATCGCAGTCCATGACACTAAGTCAGCAATATACTGCGGAACTAGTGGATCTAACATTTCTGTTGCACAAGGCAAACCAAGTTCATTTATATCTAAAAGTAATTTACGAGCTTTCTGTAAACCTGTAAGCATATCGAAGCTGTCATCAAGATGCGGATCATAAATCAAACCCTTCCAGCCTGATACAGTACGCGGCTTCTCGAAGTAAACACGCATTACTATGCAAATTTGCTCCTTAACTTCTTCTTGTAATTTAGCAAGCCTCTGAGCATAATCCAAAGCTTGTTCTGTATTATGAATAGAACAAGGTCCAACTATAGCCAGTAGACGATTATCTCTATGCCAAATTATGTCTCTTACTTCACGGCGAGCTTTAACGATTAACTCAGCCACTTTACTCGATAAAGGAATAGCCTGCCTTAAACTCAAAGGAGTAGATAGGGCCTCGATTTTACCGATGTTCTTGTTAAAGATTTCTTGGTCGTGATTAAAGTGATTCATTTAGTATCACGTTATATTAGCATAAGCCAGTCCTCAAGCAGCTAAGCGTCAAAAGCAAAACTATAATTAAAAGCTTAAATGGTAGTTACTATCACTCTTTAGGATGATGTTATTTTCTATAATTATCAAAGTACAGGTTAGAAATTATTTATGCGATGATGATAATTTTTTCAAGTACGAGGAAGAGGAGCTTTTTGATACCGGAGTTTAGTTAAACCTAAATGAGGATATCAAAAAGCGACGATGACGAAGTAATTGGAAAAATTAGCTCAGAGCTAAGGAGGTATATATTATGTCAGTTCTAGTAGGAAAAGAAGCACCAAATTTCACAGCAGATGCAGTAGTAAACGGCACTGAGTTTAAGCAAATAAGCTTAAGCGATTACAAAGGTAAAAAATATGTAGTTTTATTTTTCTATCCTTTGGATTTCACTTTCGTTTGCCCAACAGAACTTCACGCATTCCAAGATCAATTAGCTGAGTTCTCAGCACTTAACACAGAAGTAATCGGCGTAAGCGTTGACTCTAAATTCTCACACTTCGCTTGGTTAAACACACCTAAAGGACAAGGTGGTATCCAAGGAGTTAAGTACCCAGTAGTATCTGACCTAAACAAACAGATCACTAAAGATTACGACGTAGAAGTTTGTGGCGCAGGAATCGCTTACAGAGGCCTATTCCTAATCGACAAGAATGGAATCGTTCAACACCAAGTAGTAAACAATCTACCTCTAGGACGTAATGTTGAAGAGGCTGTGCGCATGGTTAAAGCTCTTCAGTTCTTCGAGAAGAACGGTGAAGTTTGCCCAGCTAACTGGAACGAAGGTTCTAAAGGTATGAAGCCTAACGAGAAAGGTTTGAAAGAATATTTCAATGAGCCTGCTGCTTGTACTAGATAGTTAGAAGCTAAAACTAAAATACTAAAAACCCCGGGTTAAGTTTAATCTGGGGTTTTTGTCTTAGGGAATAACATGTTATTCGATGTCATTCTATTCTTTTGTATCTACTGCTTGAAAAGCATTCTTGATAGATATCAATACATTGTATAACTGTTCAGCACTATAGTTCTCTTCCAATGCCATCATCAATAAGGTGTCACAGTTTGCAACGATATTGTTTTTGACGGTTTGCTCATCTAATAAAGGATCTCCCTTAAGAATCAATTTCATCAAAGGCTCTAAACGCGATTGCTCTGTAACAGGAATTCTAAGACTTTTTATTTTAGAATCTTCAAGCAAGACTTCGTACCCAAGCTGCATTCTACTGTTTAAGAGAGTAAACCTTGTACCTAATGGAATATCCTCATTGGTTAAAAAGCTCTGTAAAGTTGCAATATCATGATCTTTGGAACCTTCTTCCAGCTTGACACCTAAACCAGAGGGTCTTGCTATCTCTTGCTGTCCTCCTGCATGAAGTGTACGTAAAGCCTTGTCTATCGGACCATCAATGTGCTGAGCAGGTTCTGGGCTTGGTCCTATATAACCCTTAGCTCTGAGATTCGCAAAACTTATTTCACCATGACCAGATCCTCCACTCGCTCTTGAATTAGCATTAGCTGGAAAATTTGGTCCTTGTCCTGTTCCATTATGTGAGCCGTCTAGTATTCTTATCATAATTAATTCTCTGTTTCTTTATTCCTATAACCTAGTGATTGCTTCTTGTAGATTCTGGTTAACTAATATTGCTTGGCCTATATTAAGTTCTTGAAGTTCTTGATTTTCAAATAAATCCTTAAGTCTACGAACAATAGATAAGGCCATACGCTTATAATGAACAGCATCAAAATCTTTATGAGCAAAATCTGGCTTTGGGGTATTTAGAAATTTAATAGCTTCATTGATAGCTTCTTCTTTATAATCTCCTGCAAAATTATCATTGCAACCTTGTCCTCTTAAACCAGTTTCAAACATTCGAAAAAGCTCATCAGGATCCACATGAAGATTCATAGGTAGGGTTTCTCTCCCTGGCTCAAATACTCTAGTTGCTTCAACTTGCGATGAGTCCATCGGTCTAACACCAGTAACACCTTGTACTGAGTTCCTTCCGAAACCAGGTCCATCAAATCTCAAAATCCTTCCGTCACTACTCATAAAAACAATATCCTCTAATTTAACTTCCTTGAAAAGCTGCGACTAAGCCATTAAGAAAGAGTATAACATAATATCTATACTATTTACATATTGAATATTATTTTAAGGATTCTCCATTCCTGCTAAAATGGCAGAATACCAAGCTAATGCTTGCAGAAAGGAGAATTTTATGACACATACACTACCAGAATTACCATGGGCGCTAGATGCCTTAGAACCTAACTATCTTAAGAGTACTATGGAGTTTCACTACTCTAAGCACCACAACGCTTATGTAACTAACCTTAATAAAGCACTAGAAGGTTTAGATGCTTTCGCTAATCTTCCTATTGAAGAATTAATGACTAA
This sequence comes from uncultured Gammaproteobacteria bacterium, assembly GCA_964410425.1. Lineage (GTDB taxonomy): Bacteria > Cyanobacteriota > Vampirovibrionia > LMEP-6097 > LMEP-6097 > CAYPGT01. The sequence continues at coordinate 32,320 of CAYPGT010000013.1, read as the reverse complement.
GGTTAACGATATCCCCCAAGACAAAAGACAGCCGGTAATTAATAACGGTGGCGGGCATTATAATCACACTCTATTCTGGTTCATTATGGGACCTAATGCTGGTGGTAATCCTACAGGCGAGCTCGCGGCTCAAATCGATAAGGACTTTGGAAGTTTTGATAAATTCAAGGAAGCTTTCACTGCTGCTGGTACAACTCAATTCGGCAGCGGCTGGGCATGGCTCACTTGGTGTCCAGAACACAAAAAACTATTAGTAGAGAAATCAGCTAACCAAGACAACTGTTTGATGAACTCTAAACGTAAGCCTATACTAACCATGGATGTTTGGGAGCATGCTTACTACCTAGAGCACCAAAACCTCAGACCAAGATGGATAGAGACCTTCTACAAACTTATTAACTGGCAAGCTGTAGCTAAGAACTTTGAGAATGCTAAGGCTGGTAAGACTATTCTTGAGCTTAAAGCTAAAGCTGCTGCGTAAGGGTTAAAGTAAATGACTAAATTAGGAATAATTGGGGCTGGAGCTATGGGGCAGGCTATCGCTAAGGGGCTAACGGCGGCTGGATTATATGCCTCCAAGGAGATAGCGCTATTTGATTTGCGCAAGGAAGTACTGGAAGCGCTTAAAGCTCACGAGTTCTCTACCTCTGAGTCTCTTGAACATTTGGTCTCAAATATAGATCCAGATGGCGTTTTACTCGTTGCTGTTAAACCACAAAACATCGATGATCTACTCAAAGAAATTCGCAAGCTTAAAAGCAGTATCATTATCGTCTCCATCTGTGCTGGTACTAAAATTGCCAAGTTTGAACAATTCTTCCCAGAGAATCCTATTATCAGAGTCATGCCTAACACTCCAGCACAAATCGCTAAAGGCGCTTCAGTACTAGCTCCTAACTCAAAATGCTCTAGCGAGCAAGTAGAAAGGATCCAGAAGATTTTTGCGAGTATGGGTTTAGCGATAGTCTTAGACGAAGATAAGCTTGACGCTGTAACTGCACTCTCTGGTTCTGGTCCAGCCTATGTCTTCTACCTAATAGAAGCTATGGGTGACGCCGGCATGAAACTTGGTCTAGACGAGGCTTCCAGCAGAGCACTTGCCAGAGAAACTGTTTATGGTGCAGCTTGCTTGGTAGTAGAGTCTGGCAAGCCTGCTCGTGAATTACGCGCTCAAGTAACCAGCCCTAAGGGTACTACTCAAGCAGCAATAGAAAGTTTTGAGCAGAGTGGATTCAAGGATATAGTAACTAAGGCACTAGAAGCGGCTTGTAACAGATCTAAAGAATTAGGGTGACAAAGCCGCTATTAAGCCAGGGGTATCAGGATGCTCTGCGATTGTACCTGTATCATCGGTTGCATTAAACCTAACACGGACGGTTTCTGTATCATAATTAACTTGCATCCAAAATAAACCATAACGCCTATCAACACTGTTAACAGTATTGTTTAACTTAGTCAAAGCATTCTGAGTAAGAACTATTAACTCCTTTATAGGTGTATAGGGATACCACATCGATCTTATTTCTAAACACTGCTCTTTTGTAATTGGATCTTTAACCAACTTAACATTTATAAACAGTTCTCGCATTTCTATATATTCTGCAGCAGCCTTAATAGTTTCTTCAATGAAATCCATCCTGGAATCCCTTTGGCAGGCTGCTAAAGTAATTGGTATCCTCCTCCTGCCTTCAGAGGATTCTACTGCTGATGATTCTGGTGCACCAGGAATCAAATATTGTCCAACCGTCGAATTGATACCACCTACATTTGAAACATCCATAAAATATATTATAAAACTTTTGTCACACGAACTGAGTTAATAAAGCTCCATCCAGCGCTATTGGGTCTTGGTGAATCAATCTTCTGACAGCCCTTGAGTCGTTTAAGAGCCTTGCTTTGTATTTTTGATATTTATGATTAGCATCATCAGGAACAAACTCCAACTCATAAGATAGTTTCTGAGTATCCTTAGAATTAAGAAGTGTCGCTTTCAAAACTCCCATAGAAGAAGATCCTTGCTTAGATCGCTGATTATATCGATTAACTAATGCTAGAAATTGACCTCCTTGCGTAAATCGATTCATAGTTTTAGAATCAACAAACTCAAAAGTCATTATTTTTGAACGACTGTCATAAATGCAACGATAAGGCTGAGACAGTTCCTTAGATAAATTCTTGTCAAATAAATCTAAAACAGAAAACTTAACGATGTCATCTGCATTGTGTAATAGATCTGGATTGTATTTAGCAAAGAGACCTGATCTAAACAAACACTCTATATTTGGATTGCTTGCTATTTTATGCATATTGTCAGTTGCGTTAAATCTAATATTTATAACTTCACTTTCAGAATCTCGCTGCATCCAAAATAAACCATAACGTCTGTCAAACCTGTTAACAATGGTATTTAACTCATCAGCAATCCCTTGAACAACAGCAGGAAACTTTTTATCAGAAGCAGCAAACAAAGTTTTGGCTTGCACTCGTAAAATCTGCTCATTTGTAATTGGATCTCTTGCTAAATCTATAATCACTAGAGGTTGACGATCTTCAATAGAATTCGCTGCTGTTTTAACAACCTGTTCAATGAAACTCTGCCTTGAATGAACTCTAGCTAATGCTGGTGGATTAATCACTCCCTGAATGCCCATGGATCTTATTATGGCGTATTATCCAAATGTTATTTCAGAAAGTGATTTATTCAGCATAAGCAATTACTATTGCTAATACTAAGTAAAAACACCTAAACAGATCTTTTAATGAACTGGTTAATACCTGGGGGTGGTAATATTATCTTGTTAATACGTGCTGGACTACCTGATAAACAGAAGCAGCGGCAGTCCTCTGTCGCCTGGCCGAACTACGGTTCGAGCTCATACCTTAGCGTCACAACCTAGCAATAACTGGTTTACTTTTCACCATCACGAATCACCACTTCCTAGTTTAAATGGATCAAGCATGAATGGACATGCTGTCTTAAATGGGCATGCAAGACAGCAATATGAATCTGGAGAACTTATCACAAAAAACAATAATCCTTTTAAGCCAGATGTCAGACTTGGAGATTTCCTTGTACCAGTTGAAAAACTTAGTAATTCTAAACAAAAGGTTTATCAAGACGTTGACAAACAATTAAATTATCCTCGCATCAGAGCAGGAGAACTCAGTAGATTCAATCCTCGAAGAAGAGACGTATTCATACAAGGTCCAGCAGGAACTAGACCAGTGGATCTTATGATTAAAAGAGCCTGTGAAAAATTTAAAGCCGAACGTAATAAAGATCTGGATAAACAGTCTAATATCGTTTTACTTTGTAACGGGGAAGTTGCTTGTGAGGAAGCAGCTCGAAAACTTATAATAATGAGCGAACCAAATGATCGAGAAAATATTTTCACTCATACTCAGGTTATTACGGGTCAGAATCTAGATCGTCTTCCAAAAGCCAATCACAGAGAGACAGGAAGCCATATTCTTATAGTTAACTCTAGAAATTTAGTTGAAACAGTTCGTCAAAAGTCTAATGAAAAGCACAGGGGTGACCAGTCTGAGATCGATAAAGTTCTCAAGCCATTTTATGAATACGTAGGACTTCTACCTCGATCAAGGGAAGAGCGTTTATCAACAAGAGCAGAGGCAAGAGAAAAAAGAAACGCTACTTTGCCCGGCAATTTATTGGATTACTTATACATTGATGATGTGCATGAATTCACAACAGCTAGCAATAAAGCTATTTTAGACAGGTTAGAAGCTGGTATGAGACTCAACGATAGAGCCGATCATAATCCTGCTGAAATCATTGGAACTAGCTTTTGTAAAAAAGGTACCGATTTGGGTGATGGAGATGCAATTAACATTAGTGATATTTTTAGCAGAGAGTTGTTTGTACCACATCCTGACGAACTAGTACCCAAAAGAGAGTTACCTAAACTCATAGGGGGTGAACTTAAAACAACTATTGGTGAGCCAGATGAAGTCCAAGACCTTAAGCCCCAAATAGGGGATGATCTGACTAAGCCAAAAATAAAAAGAAAAAATCTAATAACTTCTACAAAAGATGTGGAGTTTTGTAGAAGTATGCTCACTGAATTTGAAACTCAACTAAATGAAATCCCTGGTAGGTACGCATCTGATTCAGTTGAAATCCGCATGCCAAATATAGAATCATGTAATGCGATGGTTGAAGCTCTAGGGAAAAGAAACGTAGTCATTGGCTATTCCCATAACTTCAAAACCATATTAAATCACTATGATAATAGTGGTAATCTAAAAGCATTAAACTCTAGGGTAGAAGCTTTCGACCTCTTAGGACAAAAAGATTGCAAATACCTTGTACATTGTGGGACTTTTGACGGAATTAGTAGACCCGTTGATGCCAAAATCCTCGCTCTCATTCCACGCAATGATATTGGATTAGAAACTCACTTTCACACCATTAGAACACCCTATCCAAAAGATCTTAATAAGCCAACAGAAAGATTTTTTCTATATCTATCACCAGGTAGAAGCAAAGCTAGTAGTTACGAAAAAGTACCAAGTGTCCTAGATCTAGTTGACGAAATGAACGATAGGCACGCTCTGCAAGATGACTATGACACTAGTAAAATTATGCGTACAGTAGATAGATCCCTCTTCAAAAATGGACAAAGCCAAGCAAGCTCAGACAGTCATACCACCGCAACAACTGCTGGCTTAGAAGTAGTGGAACTGGATCATGAACTTGAAAGAAGTTCCTGGAAAGATTTCTTAATACAGAAATCTTTTAATTCTGAGAGATATGCAGAATTAGACTTTTATCAAGCTGTAAGGCTAGTTGCAGATGAAGCAGCTCCATTATTAACAACTGATCCTGATAACAGAGATAGAGCAAGAATAAGGGATATTTATAGAGGTACTGGTCGAGATGATCCTTGGTCAAGAGATGCTCTTGGTTACATACTTGGCAGAAGTGACCTTAATGAAGCTATTTGTAGATATCCTTATCAAACTGGTGTTGTTGGCGAGCAAGAAGCCTTGATTAGAATTAACTGGGTAATAAATCGCTATAGTCTTAATGAGCAATTTAACAACAATTGGATTAGTGAACTGAATCGTATAAGTAAAGGCCAATATTTAAATACTCTTGCAAGGACTATTTATAATTTAGAACCCGACATATTACTAGATGATGAATTAATAGCTAGTGCTATTTCATATTGCCTTGGATCAAACTCAGTAACAGAAGAATATGGCAAAAATACTTATGGAACTATTTTTCAAAATTTTCTAATTGATACTGAAAGATTAGCTGATGGTAATTTTATAGCTTGGAGATTAAACTCAATTCTTCCTACACGTTTTGGTCTTGAGCAAGCTATCAGTAATAAAAATCAAATTAGAGAAAGAACAAATATAACCCGAGAAATTAATAGTCTTCTTAGCCACACTGGATTGACCCCTAATCTTGCATGGCTCAACTTGATTGGTGGTCAAGGCACAGCCTTAGAGTATTTTACTGAATTTTTACAAACTACTCGTAATCGTTCCTCATACTTCAATGATCATGAGTCATTAAGACTTACTCTAGGAACTTTAATTGGTAATCCTCCAAACAATACTAATAGTAGTTTAGATACAAGAAGAGTCTTTTTGGATTTCTTAAGCTACTTAGCTCTCAAACGTGTGAGACCTGATAATCTAGCTATATCTAGAATCGTACCAAATCTTTTCACACTTAAAATACACAATGCTGAAGATGCAGAAAGAAAAGTAGAAGATCTACTTAAAACTGCACCGCCACCACAAACTTATAAAAACTGGCTCAGATTAACTGCTAAAACTAAAGAAGGTAAATATCCTGCAACCACTGAAGCTGAGACTCAAGCAGCAGCAAAGATAGTGGGTGACTTCCTCTTCGATACTGGACGTAAGGATATACTCATAGATGAAATTAAAGCTAAGCATGTGGTTTCAGTTTTACTAGGCGGTAAACCAAATATGATAAAGGGAAATGGTCGCGGCAGTACAGAAACTATTGATTCAACGGATAGAGACCTTTTCATAGAATTTTATGATTATCAAAAAACTAAAGATCCTAATCTAGCTGGATTAGAGGCAAGTAGAAATCAAAATCCTGATTATAAATTCATAGACCCCAAAGTAGAATTAAGCAAAGCTAATGGTCATGCGATAGATGAAGCCAAGAAAAATATCGCCTATGTTTTACGAGAGAATCAAGTTCAAACAAACACAGCATGGGTAAACAAGTTAGCAGAACTAGACCCGCCTAATGATAAATCAATAGTTGGAGATAGGATCTGTACTATGGCTGCTCAAACCATTCTTAATCGAGATCCTAGTAATTTCATTCCCTTCCAAGATTTTGATTCAACTAAAAGAGCCTTAGAGGTTTTGCTTGGTAGAAAAGAGTTTAATCAAATAGCAAAGAGTACCGCAAACGGTAGTAATCGTACTAATGCTGAAAAACAGTCTGTTATAGACTTCTGTACAGGTCTCAGGGAAGAATTCGATGAATTATCAACAGTAGAAACATCTCAAATCTTTCCTGACCTAATAAGATTCCAGGATGAAATCAAAACTATTGACAATGCCAAAGCTGCTATACGCCATATTATTGCACAAGAAGCTTGGCATCCAAATGACGACCCGTTTTATCTCCGCACTTTAACTATACCTGGAGACAGGTTGACCTTAATAGCGGAAACACTATTTCAAAACCGCGAACAATTAGACTCATTTAAGGATTATAATCGTCTGAAACAAGCTGTAGGAGCTGCTCTACGGAAACCCAACCACTCTCTAAATCCAGAGTTAAATAAAGCTCTTATTGCAGATTTATATAAACGGGCTAAACAAATTGATCCAAACTTAGATAATTTACAAGCCTATCGTTTATGTCCAGATCAGATAGCACTCACCGATAGATTACTAGGTAACTCTGAAAGAACGGCTTCCGCTATAAAAATTGTTCTTGAAAAACTAAAAAAAGGGTCTGATGAATATAGTGAATTATGGTTCCGATACATAGCAACTCCTTTACTCCCCAAAGGGCAAGGCAAAGAGTTAGCTGAAAACCTCTTCCCAAAACCTTTTGCTGATTTCTTACAACAAGACGAAGCAAGAGACACTATACTCACTAATCATGAGGATTTTATGGCAGCCTTAAACACCCTCTGTGGTAAGCCTCCAAATCAGGCAAATATTGATTGCAAAGCTTTATTAAAAAGATTCTGTGTTTATTTTCAGCAACAGTATCCTGGTTGTTTACCGAATCATAGAATACATCAAGCGTTCCCAACTTTTGTAGATCTAGATAGAGATGCTCTCAGCACTTTTTTAAGAAGTGTTGTTTTTATGCAAACTCCTACGCAATTTAACACTTCAGTTGACGGAAGCCGTGTCGTTAATAAACAGCCAAATCCAGCACCAATCACACTTAAGGTACCTAACAGAACGGTTACCAGCACTAGCAGCAGTACTGAAGAACCTCAATGCACCTTGCTAGAATTTTTGGAAAAGCACCTATTAATATCTCAAGATGAAATCATTAGATGGTATGGCTTACCAACCATTAAAATTAAGCACTTCGACTCAGCTATTAAACAGGTCTTAGAGCAAATCTTTAGCACCCAAGACAAGTCCGATAGAGGCGAAGCAATTGCTATCAAGAGTCTAAAACAAGGTTGCCTAGATAGTACTTTAAATGCTATTCATGATTCAACAAAGCCAATCAACGATATACATTTAACCAATGCTATATGTCATAATGCAGGCATCTATAATTATCCTTCTAGCCAACCCATCAACATTTATAGCTTCAGGGGGAGAATCGCTAATGATGATACAGAGACTGGGTTGGCAATCTCATCAGAAACAGTTCATGATTTTTCATTCCAATTCTACGCAGATAAGCTGGTAGTTCACTATCAGCAGGTAGGAGCCCAGACGCCTGTTGCTGAATACATCTATCATTACGATAATGATCGCTGGGATTTAAGCAAGCCAGAAATCAGATCAGTTGCAAGCATGCCAGCATTTTTCTACGATTATTTGACTAGCAATAAACAATAGGCAAAAACCCCCTAATCTTTATTTTAATATATTAGTTAATACCAGATCTGCTAGTATATATTACATAGATAATAGCAATTGATGCGAGTGTTATCTAATTCTCTATATGGGGCTACCACCAGTTATAGATCTAACTACAAGTTTAACGACAGCTGATACTGGCGTTGAAATAAGCACGCCTAGTAATCAAGTTGCCTCTATCAATACAAGCCCAATTAGCAGCAATTCTCCTACTGCTCAAGTAGAACAACTCTGTGCTTGTACTACAAGATCTAGTTTTCATAAAAATTTACCTGTTAATTTACTCACTGATCCTAGAATTATTGAACCTAAACACGACGATAAAACCAGAATCATTGGCAATATTAGAAGACAGTACAATCATTCACTCCGAAGTGGCACAAATGATATTCGTCATCATGCAATTATTGGACCCTTAGGAGCAAGAGTCTATGATATCCCATTATTAAGAGCACTCGATAACTGGAAAGAAGAATATAAAAGACCGGTAGGAGCAAGCTCCAATATAATCATTCTTGCTAAAAGGGATATTAGTGCTCAGATTATGGCAAGAAGAATTCTTGCTATGGCAGAACCCCGAGAAAGATTAACGCTTGCTGATAGCATAGAAATCTTACAAACTACAAATCCTGGAAACACATCCACAGAACCTAGTAAACCCAAAATTTATATAGTCCCCGAAGAAAGTTTATTACGTTCATGTAATGGTTCGGTTGACAGCGCAAGCAAACTCACAAAAGTTCTAGAACCGTTTGCTAACTATACTAAATTAAATCAGTTACGCTTCTTTTATTATGATAAAGCTGATCAAATGGGCAGCGACGGCAAACAACCAATACTTGATTACTTATTAGAATCTGTCAGAAAAAACACTGCACCTGGTACTAAAGAAATAATCAGAACCAGCTTTTCTAATAACCGCTATGGAGAACCTAGTGGTCTCTATAATGGATATTCAGAGAGTAAATATCAATTTGATAGCCCCGATGTCTTGAGCCGTACAGAAACAGCTCCTGTTAATCGCAAGTTTGATATTTGTAAAACCTCTATTGGTGAAGAAATTCTATCCGCAAATTCAGCAGGGAAAACCTACTCTTTTGTACGTGATTACGCGCACAACAGTGAGTTTATTAAATCTAGTATCGTACCTAGCATAGAAGACTTTTTAACTAGAAGAGTTAAACATCTAGTTATCAGAGCACATGATACTCAATCCATCGATCATATAATTTCTGAACTAACCAATAAAAAGATCCCTGTTGCTTGGACTCAACACAATGAAACTAAATTTCAAGATGCATCTGGAACAGCAAGAACTGTAGATCGCGCTGGCTTACTCGATAAATTTGGTAAGGATTTTAATATACTCATACATTGTTCTATTTTAGATGGCGAAGAAGTTCCAGCTGATGCCGTTATGGTATTTGCGTTGCCTGAAGCAGATGATCAATTAGAAGCTATGATTAGTCCAGCTTTAACTCCGTTTCCTGATGAAGAAGCTACTGGTGTTTTTAATAAAGAAAGGTTGCTATGGTTTTTAGAACCAGCTAAAATCACAAGTAAACTACGCTCACCAGCCAAACAATATGATGAAATTCAAGCACGTCATAGGAATAATGTTTTTAATAGTGGCAGGGTGATTGCTACAACAACGGTAGATACCAACAATCCACTAGCCACAACTCAGACTCAGGTTAATCCTGTTACTGCCCCGAGTAAGTATGAAGTTTACACCAGAGATTATGGCGGAGATCCTAAATGGCTTGAATATTTAGATAAAGAATTATTGCCCGGCAATAAATCATTAAAATCAAAAATTATTGAGAAAGCTCAAGAGATGGAAACATTAAATCTTACAGACCTTAATGAAGATGCTTTAGTAGAGGTCTTACGTGGACTAGGTTCTGGTGGAGATCTCCGTGAAGTTCTTTATTATGGTTTTGAAGATAAAATTGACGATATAGTTGCTCGTTTCCCGCGCTTTACTGAGATTCGCAATCTAGCCGAAGCAAATAGCCGAGTCACCTTTATCTCCAAAGATTTATTAACAAGGGGCAACCCTCAATGGATAAATCTATTAAATCAATCTTTTGGGGATAACAATGTTATCCAACAAATAACTAATTTTATTTATGATAACGATCGCTATCGATCTTATCTCCTCAGTGACGAAAGCTTACAAGAACTAATCTCTGTTCTATTACAAGGACAGACAGACTTTCTTGGTGACTCAACTAGAGGGCAGGCTATATTCAGTGAATTTTTTGACTATTTGAAAACTAAGGGTGATTTACATCTAATCGCGGCTCAAGAACTTTATCCAGGAAGAATTGATCTAGCTGCTGATATCAAAACCCCACAACAAGCTAGAAAGGAAATGCGCTATTTATTTAGTTCAGGACAAGTATCAGCAGAACCAGCATGGCAAGCAGAACTTAGCCAAGCCTTAGGTATCAGCACAGAACAACAACAAGAACGTTTAGCAGATGAAGTAGCTGATTTCTTGTTTAGAAACGAAGACAGTAGAAGAGTCTATTGTGGAGATAAACCCACTCTATGTCAAGCAGCAAGTGCCTTAATGGGGATTGATTCTCTTTCAGCAGCTGAAGCTCAAACCTTACGTAGAGAGTTTTTTGCTCATATTAATCGTAATGGAACCAATCCTAGATTAGCTCCACATATCTTTGCAGCACGTTTCCCTGAGACTATTGAATTAGCTGCATATATTGATACTGAAGCGAAGGCAGTTGATTTTATTAGATCAAGATTCACTACTAAAGCAATCACTATTAATAATCAATGGACTACCTTACTTGATTCAAGAATTATTGGGACTGGTATACCTGAGAATAAAAGAATTAATCTTATAGCCAGATTCCTACTCTCCAGACCCAATAGAAATGATATTTTCAGTAGTAATGAGAACCTAGATTCAAGGTTAAAAGTGCTTTGTGGGACAGCGAGTGAGCCTATCAATGCTGATGATAAAACTTTGTTCTCTGAGTTTCTTGAATTTGTAGAAAATCAACCAGGGTCTAGACCATTTATACAGCTCGAAGTACAAGCTGCAGTAAAAGCGCTCTATAATTTATCAATCTCAGATTCTAATCAAGCTAGGTCTACTGTATCAGCCTTGGTTGCTAACAAAAAACTAATGCTACGAATTATTGCTCCCGATAGAGCAAAATGGCTAAATATTTTATCTTCTTGCCGATCTGAGGATTATAGTCCAGCTAGTACCCCAGCCTTAGCGGCAGTAGCGGATTTCTTGCTTGAGACACACAAAGACATACTAGAGAACCCTAATACTCTTACTTTAGCTTTAGCAGAACTTATGGAATTTAATTTAACTAATGCTGAGAGAGGGGGACTTAATGGAGCAAAACTTCCTGATACTCTGTTCGATCAATTCTGTGACTGGATGCTAACACAAAATCGTGAATTAAATCCTATACAAGTAGCAGAAACAGCCAAACCCAAAGAATTTCTTGCAGCTACAAGAATAAAAACTCTTAAAGATTCTAGAAAAGTTATTGACTATGCAATGAAAACAAATAATCTATCAGTAGTTAACTCAGCTTGGCATAAACTAGGTATTGAGGAAGAAACTTTGTTAACACATTTATCACAATATTACTTAGAACGAATTTGCAAACAAACTGATTTAGCAAAATTAGAGCAACTGACTAGGTTACTTGGCATAATCTTCGATAATTCAGCCTTAATTAATTCCATTCAAACCGATGAGCGTGCCTCATCATTTAATGGCTTTCTGAATTATTTAAGAGACAAACTTCCATATAAATTAGATGTAATTGAGATTGCTAAATCCTTCCCCAAATACATAGAATTTAAGGACTTAGTTCAAGATGCAAAGCAAGCTCAAAACATGGTTAGGCATTTAATTAAAAACGGCAAGGATCAAATGGCTGACGGAGATTTCCCCGTTCCATATTTTGAAGGCATTGACACTAATGAAGCTAAAGCCGATCTTATAGCTGATTTTCTTTGGAAAGGCACAGCTATAGGTTCATGGTTTAGCGATAGGAACTTTCTGAAGGCAGCCACCGATGTGCTTAGAGGAGCTAAGCCAGCTCAAAGCCCTGAACACATAGCTTTAATTCAGAAATTCGCAGAAATGCTTAAAACCAGGAATCCAAAATTGTGCACAGCATTGTATTGGTATCCTCATCATCCACTAGCTTTCCAAGTAACTTCTGACATTGGGCTAGGGGAGAATAGAATCCGCAATGCAGCTGAAGCCATTTACGCAATTTTAAGTAGCAATGATCGTTTTAGGGGACCTACAAAACAAATTAATGGAAGTGAATGGTTAGATTATTTAAGAATAGCACTTGGAATTCAAGACGATAAGATGAGTACTGCATTAATTGACATAGGTGTTCAACTGGCAAAGTTTTTTGCAAGTAAAGCTAATGATTACCTCGATGATGACGCAAAATTAATTTCTGCTCTACTATTACTTACTGGCCGCAGTGATGATATCAATGGTGACAAAGCATCAGCAACTAATTTACTATTACAATTTGAAAACTTTTTAACAGAAGATAGATCTTGTGCACCTGTATCTAGAGTCCTAACAGGTGCTTTTTTCCCAAGCTTGCTATCAATCGATAAAGACAATCTATTAGAATTAATCAGGAATAAAGTAGGACATTTATTTGAACAGAAAAGGGAAATGAAAAGCAAGAATCCTGACACAGCAGTTGAAATCGAGGGTCAATCTTTTCATAAAGCAATGCTCGACATGCTATGCGTTGAATCACTAATGACCAAGGAAGATATCATTAGATGTCTTGGCTTAACGGCACGCGGACATAAATTTTATGCTGAGGCTATAAAATTATTTATAGCTAGAGTAGCAAACTCTATAACGCAAGAATTCAACATTAAGACCGGAAATATAGTCATACAAGAATTGACAAATAGATTGATTGATCCTCTAGAAACAATGGAGATTAGAGATAGAGATCTAGTAGCGCAAATCGAAGGACTTTTATTTCCCAATAATAAGTCAACCGAAGATCCGTTAAAACGTTTCCTTGCTGTAGCTGTCAGAACAAAAACAGATGATGCTGGAACATCGGTGTTTGCGCCCAAACTTTCTCCAACATCCGATGTCGCTATTGAGTTTTATAATAATACAGTTAAAATCTACTTTTGTGACCCTAAAGAAAACATTATCAGCGAACTTATTTGCAACTGGAACGGCAGGGAATGGCAAACGCCTCCAGAAAAGCACATTGGTTATCAATTGCCTCAATTCTTCGATACTATAATTAAGGCGGTCAATAAATCGGGTAATTTGTCAGATAGCAATGTTGCTTATTTATGATAAATTTTTCACCACACAATAAGCGTAGTTAAATCTAATTGCTATATCCGTCTAACTATTACTCTTCAAGATAATGCTATAATCTATCTTGTGATACAAATACTCATGAGATCACCTCATGATGGCAGTTTTATGCCGCCAAGCAATCTAGCACGTACAAGTTTGACGGCCCAAACATCTCAACATAATCCACATCTAGCTATAGTGAGATCACTATCCATCCCACCTAACGAAGCTAAGGGCAATGAAGGCTATTTTAATTACTTAAGCCGTAGAGACACAGGCAAGGCATTTTGGAGTCAAACAACTAGAGAAGGACGCTTACTATTTATTGCTACTGACATTATTGAAAAACAAGGTGGTATCAAAAAATTCCTAGAAGAAAACAACAATTGTATTCATGACCTTATATTCAATAAATTTTTGCCATTGCGAACAGCGAATCTTCAAACTCATAGAAATGCTGAGATACTATACAAACAATATATCAAACCCCTTCTTATGGAAAGTAATGATAATGCTTTAGGAGCTGCTCTGTTACTTGGTCTACTGAGAGCTCAATATGATGGTAACAATCCTGAACTTCACAATGAATTTGATGCAATTAAATTTGGTCATCGCCTCTGTAGCTTTTTAATAGAGATTGGCGCTACTAAACTTGCTCAAAAAATGGATAGTTTCTATAAGACTCCTGAAGACTGGAAACAAGGTTTAAGTAATTCCAAAGATAGCGCTGAAACCATGCTGGAGATCGAGTTTGAAGCTTTAGCAAAAAATACCTTACCCTCTAACACACCATTTGTAATAGGCAAGCACGTAGGCACTGGTACTTACTTAGATACTAGGGAAATAACACTAAATAGCGAATATATAAAGAAAAATTCAATCTATAAAGATATGCCAAAAGGAGCAGAGCTTGTTTTGCAATTAGTCAAGCCTGATATAGTCAACAGAACTAAAAAACTAATTGAGTTTGCTTTAAAGCTAGTCGATAAAGCCAAACAACAGAACGACAATGAAGAAACCACGGAGTTTATTAAAGGACTAGGTCCTATATTAGAGTTCACGGCAAAAAATATTGACGAAGAAACTGATTTAACTAAATCTCCAGATAAAGTAGAGGGTTTTAAAAAAGCATATCAAGGCGTAGAAATAAACATGCCTAATATTAAAGCAGAATTTGTTCCAGCCATGATGTTTGATCATGGCAAAGACCATAGAATCAGCTTGAATCTTAAAGGTAAACATTTTGCTGACCTTAAAGTTGGTGAAGATCTAACGTTTGAAGAAAAACGTGAGATGGCTATGGCTATAGTAACTATGGAACTATATCTAATCCTCTCAGGGAAAGTCTTTGATCATGATAGGCATGATAAAAATCAACATATTCAAATCATTAGAGATGGCAAAGGAAAACCAAAAGTTATCATAGGCAATTTTGATGAGCAAGGGCTAATGCCAGCTCCTAATAAAAAACAAAAACAACTTCTAGCAAACATCCTTATGGATGCAGTATCAAATAGCATTCGCAATGGCGACAATATTCTAGAAGCTCTTGTAAATAGTTTCAATGCAATACACGAAAACCCTGCGCAGGTTAATGCTTCGACTACTGATACTGATTATATTAAAGCTGTTGCTGATGCAATGCTAACATTGACAAAATACACTGATTATTTCGGTAAAGGCAAAAATGGGTTTGCACAATTCAAGGATATGCTGAAAGTGATTAAGGCTATAATCACAGCTGACGGAATTAATCCTGCAATCAGAAAAACTATAGAAAGGCGCTGGAGAAAGCCAAAATCAACAATAAATGATGGCAAAATATCTAAAAAAAATATAATTAGAAAACTGTTTGATGCTCGCATGAATCAAGCCATTATGAATTTATATGTGCTACCAAAGTTACTAAGCAAGAAACCTAACGAACTACGCTTGGAACTACCACGTAACTATAACGAAAGATGGTCCAAAGCCTGATATTAACCCCTACCTACAGCTGGCACATCCATCTCCGTACCAATAGTCTCCATCACTTGAATATTGAAGTCAGGAGATAATTCAGCATAACTAAGTATATGTACGTGAGGATCGAACTGCTCTATCAATCTAAACAATGGTAAACGCAATGAAGGTCCGCAGATAAGTATAGGACGACGTTCTACTTGCTCTAATATTCTGCGCGATGCGTTCGAGATCATAGTAACAAGATTCTGGATTTGTTTTGGTTCAAGAATGAGAACCATATTATTATCGACTTTTTGTAAAGATTGTTCCAAGCGAGTTTCCCAACTTGGATGGAAGGCCATCGCAGGTAGCTGTCTGTCTGGAGTAGAGAACTCTAAACAAATCTGGCGACCGAGTGCTACACGTAGCTTCTCTGAAAGCTGGTCAGGATCTTTAATCGCAACAGTTAAATCTTCTAACCTTTCTAAAATATAATGAATGTCTCGTATTGAAACTCGCTCCTTGAGCAAGTTTACAAACACTCTACGTAAATCACCAAGCGATAAAGCACCTGGTACTAAATTATCTACTAGCTGAGAATCGTATTGTTTAACTTGATCGAGCACACGACGCACGTCGGCCTTCTCTAATAGATCATCTATGTTCTTACGTACTACTTCAGCTAAGTGTGCCGTGATGACACGCACTGCTGGTGCTGCTGGTCTATCCCAGTCTATCTGCTCAAGATACTCAGGATCTACCCAATACGCTGCTTCCTGTAAGGCTGGTTCCCAACCTGGAAGTGAACCCGGTGGCGGTTCAGAATAAATATTGTCCCAATCCTCGCGCAAGATGAGCATCTTATCAGCGTAGACTTCTGCTGAAGCTACTGTTGTATCTCGAATCACCACGCGATACTCGTTTGGCGAGAGTGATGGTGCATCCATAATACGCACAGATGGTAGTATATAACCGAGGTTTAGAGTTAATTGGTGACGCAGTGAAGCGATCTCAGGGACTAGGGTTCCGTTACGTGCTGGATCTGCTATATCTAAGAGACCAGAACCAACCCAAACTGCAAGCTTATCAACTTCAAGTAAGGAGTACATCATCTCAGGAGTAGCACGCGGCGCACCACTTTGATCGACGCGCTCGTCTATCTCTACATCAGTATCAAGCGCAGCAGCTTCTTTCTTCTTCTTCTGCTGAGATAACATATATACAAACGCAAGCATTCCTGAACCCAAAGTAAACAGTACTATCTTCGGCATACCTGGTAATACCGCAAAAATAAAGAGTAACGCCGAACCTACGACAAAAGCACTCGGGCGAGCTAATAACTGAGCAGATAAATCTTGACCAAAAGAATCAGCTGTAGAACCAGCACGAGTAACTATGATACCGGTAGCTATAGATAGAATCAGCGATGGAAGAATTGCAGCGATAGCATCTCCAATTGTTAGAATAATATATTTATGTGCCGCAACCTCAAACGGCAAGCCCCTTTGAGCCATACCAATAGTCAAACCAGCAACAATGTTAATAATGGTAATGATGATACCTGCCATGGAATCACCCTTCACAAACTTAGAAGCACCATCCATAGAACCGAAGAACGCAGACTCTCGTTCTACTTCTTGACGCTTGGCTTTCGCCTGCTCGCTAGTAATGAGACCAGCATTAAAGTCGGCATCGATACTCATCTGCTTACCAGGCATCGCATCTAAAGCGAAACGCGCAGATACCTCAGCCACACGCTCAGCACCTTTGGTAATAACCATGAACTGTACTACCGTGATAATAACGAAGATGATGATACCCACAACGATATTACCGCCGGCAACGAAATTACCCATGGCTTCAATCAAGTGACCACCGTTAGCGTAAAGTAAAATTGAACGCGTTGTCGAAATGTTCAATGACAAACGAAACATCGTCGTTAATAACAAGAAGGTTGGTAAAGCAGAGAAGTCCAGAGGTTTAGAAATATAGAGAGAAATACCAATCGCAATTACCGATAAAGTAAGATTCAAGGATATATAAATATCCAAGAGTGTTGGTGGCAGAGGAATGATGATGATCAGGATGATCCCGAAAACCAAAGCGCCAACTAAAAGTTCACTTATTTTAACGTTAGGCATTTAAGGGGTTACGAATCGAAACACTATTAGTAAAATACCCGTATTCTCAGTATTTTATGTATTTATACAAAACTGATCTTAAGGATCCCTTAATAATCAAGAATTGGTGCAAATTTAGTAACTTATTCACCTGTTTTTATATAACATTCTCATTTCAAATCCCTTAAACCAGGATGGGGTTGGGTTCCGCCGCGAATTGGATAGATTTGTAATTATTTGATCGAGTGAGTAGTTACCAAATTTAGTATATTGTTTTATGATTTATTGCTGATTTATGGCTTAAAATGGTCTAAGTTATGCAAGTTAACAGCGTTAAATACGGTAAAAATTGGTTCATCTTTTCATCGGTTCTACTAATAACCAGTCTTATATTTATACTGCAATCTACTATCCAACTCGGCACTCCGGTGAAACTTGGTTTAGATTTTACTGGTGGTACTAGGGTTGAGTATAAGTTTGATGCTAAAAATGCTCAAACAATTAGCTCTGAAGCAGTAAACAAAATTCTCAAAGATGTCGGACTTGCCGACAGTTATGCCGCTCTTAGTCAAGGGCAAGAGCCTGTACTTATAGTAAGAACCCAAGCTGTTTCTGACGATCCAGCTCTAGAAAAATTCAATGAAAAACTTATAGAAAACTATGGTGCTTATGAGATCAGCTCTCTTGACACTGTCAATCCTATTGTTGGTCCTGAGTTACTACAGAGTGGTCTAGTAGCGCTGTTCTTTACAGTCATTGGTATTGTCTTCTATATTGCATCAAGGTTTAAGCGTGACTATGCTATCGCTGCTATCACTGCTCTGTTCCACGATGTAATAATTCTAGTAGGCTTGTTTGCCTTCTTAGGAATTTATTACGGAGTAGAGATTGATAGTCTATTTATCACTGCAGTGCTGACTACCTTTGGTTTCTCTATACACGACACTATCGTAGTGTTTGATCGTATTCGCGAGAACCAAAAACTACAGACCCCTAAATTTAAGTTTCACGATGTAGCAAACCTTAGTGTTAATCAAGTGTCTATGCGCTCACTCAACACTTCTATTACTGTACTAACTACGCTTGGTTTTCTTTATTTCTTAGGCGGTAGTTCTACTCAACTTTTTGTTGGAGCACTGTTTATCGGTCTTGCTATCGGAACTTACTCTAGTATTTTCCTCGCTAGCCCAATGTTAGTCTGGCTTAGAGAAAGAGCGAAGGTATAATACCTAACTTTATTATTAATATTATTCCGCATCAGGAAAATAATTTGACATCTGGACAAGCTGAGCAATAGACGAGAGTTGTCTCTCTTTGTGAACGTAAGTGAGCAAAGAGAGACCTCGAGTCCCGCGAAGCTTGTTCCGTCAAATTATTTTCATAAACGATATAGAACGATAAAAAAATAGAGCCCTAAGGCTCTATTTAAACTTATTCTAGTAAAGCAATCCCAAGTCCATCCCAAATCAACCACGTAAAATGATCTCAATTCGGCCAAATCCATCGAAATGACTGGCCAAGTTTGGAATGAATTTATCTCTCTGAGCCTACAAGCTCTCTAGCTACAGTTGCTTCTTGAGATTGTTCTATGTCGATATTGCCACTACCTTTAAACTGTCTGGCCCATCTTTCAAGCACTTCTGCTTGACTTAAGCTCTCTCTATCAGCAAGGGTCTTGATGATAGCTAGCGCTTCAGGACTGAGACGGAAGGACACCATCTTTTTGGCTTCACCATAAAGTGGTTTCGGGCCCGTTTTTTTTCTTGTTTTTGTTTCCATCATTCTTGGATTACTCCTCTTTTGTTTTTACACTTTACACTATAAATCTGTATTATGTAATTATAACATTAAAGCACCGAATCTTGTTATACAAGATCCAAAGCCAAGATGAAATTGTATAACATATAACCGGTAAAGTAAAGTGCTATTACCCTAATTTAACGATTATTTCATAAATAATGTATAAATTATTAAAACTGAACTAATTTAGAAGGTGTTTTCACCTATATTACTGAGGATTATAACCCAGCTCTTTCAATAATCTATCCACTTGAGACTCTAAATATGCCAAATTGGAAGAGTTGTCTAGAACGTAATTAGACCTCAAAGCTTTTTCATCCTGCGGCATCTGCGAACGAATTCTATTAACTAACTCTTCTTCGCTAAAGTTCGGATGTCTCTGCTTGAGCCTGGCTAACTGTTGGCTCTCAGGACAAATAATCGTGACTATGTAATCGTATCTAGCTTCCAAACCAGCCTCAAAAATCAACGGTACTAGATTAAATAACAATGGATGGCTATTATGCTCTCTTATCCACTGACGTAATTTACTATCTACTACTGGATGAATTATCTCTTCTAGTGTTTTTCTTTTAGCCTTAGCTTCCTTGCTATCACCAAAAACTAATTTGGCAATCTCTCTTCTATCCAAAGTTCCAAACGCTTCTAAGACAGCAGCTTGCACTTGGGGATCTTTAGCATAAAGTTCATGTACTATTAGATCACTGTCTAAGACTGGGATACCGCGAGCTTCCAGCATCTGACCTACGGCAGATTTACCGCAAGCAATGTTTCCAGTTAATCCAATGACTTTGGGCATCTACCACTATAGTCTATAATGGTTTTGTGGGACTGCGTAACAATCGAGGCTACACTTTAATTGAGCTAATGGTCTCTATTAGTATCCTTGCCGTAGTCTTAACACTAATCTATACCAATTACAATCGAGGAATGATTCTCTTCAATAAATCCCTGCAGTTTGGTAGGTTGCAAACGAATGCTAGAGCCTCCTTAGAGCAGATTGTTAACAATATAAAACTAGCCAGCAGAGACATGATTTATGTTGGTGATGCCTTCAACTCTAGTGTTCCTCTACCGGACGACTATGCATTTGGTAAGCCCTATATTTATTTTGCTATTCCGCAGAAAGCAGGTGCTTCTAAAACAGATGAAATCCCACCTTATGATTACTACCTTTACTACATTGCTTACGCTAAAAATGCTGATGGTGACTTCGTAAGAGATAGAGCCAAACTTAGATTATTTAAGGTTCTTAAACAAGATGGTCAGTACACTGTGAATAACATAACGCATTGGCCTGTCATGCCTCCAAGTCTTCTAGGTCAAGCTAATTATGAGGCAGAAGCTGATACCATGAAAATCGGTTTTGCTAATGATGTAGAGTATGGTGATTTATCAGATGAGTTTTCTTTATATCAATCTGAGTTTGCTTACTTTTATTACAACACCAACTATGAACATCTATTTAAAATTAAAGTGAAAATGGTCGACCCTCAAAGCGATACCCATATGGAGTTTGAGACTGCTGTTACTCCAAGGAATTAATACCTATGACCTTATATATTAAAGAGTTAGACGCCGTATTTTTACATGTACCCAAAGCAGCTGGTTCCTTTCTGACTGTATTTTTTAAAACCTACTTTGATTATGAGAACATTTCCAATCAACATAGCATTCCTCTTTATTTAGAGAAAAAATATCAAAACAAAAAAATGCTTTGCTTCATTAGAGACCCTATTTCTTGGTATAAATCATATTGGTCCTGTATCATGACTCAGCTTGAAGCAAAAGAGCACCCAGACTGGTTTTACTCCTTAGATCACAATAACTGGGGTACTGCAGAACTCAATACTCCTTGGCATCCGAATCGTATGATAGATATTCACTGCGGCTCAAGAGATTTTAATGATTTTGTATTTAATTGTATTAAAAACTTTCCTAGCTACGTCACACAAATGTATAAGTTATATACGGATCATTGTTATTTTATTGGTCAATATGAAAACCTCTACGAAGATGTCTCTAGATTACTCGAGCCTTATGGCTACAATGCTACGGATATTCAAGCTAAGCTTAAAGCCTTGCCAATAGTAAATGAATCTTCTCAACATTGGAAGGATGCTGCTCAAATGAAACCTAATTTAGAAGCTACTCTTAAAACACTAGAAACTTACGAAACTTATTCCTATCCTAAACCTAAAACAGAAGAAATTTTATCAATAGATGAAATCGTAGAATATAGTAATCGTCTGAGTAATCGTGGGGATATGAGTTTGTGATTAAATCACATTATATTATCTGCTTATTAGTACTCGTGATGCTCAACTCGTGTTCCAAAACCAATGAGCATGATACTTTGCGTATGAACCTTGGTACTGAGCCTCCAACGCTAGATTGGAATATTGCTCAAGATTATAGTTCGTTTGAAATCATTAGTAATATCATGGTAGGACTAACTCGTTTTGCTAATGATAGTAATGGTGAAGCTATTTCTGTGCCAGGCTGTGCCAAATCATGGGAGATAAGCGACGACGGACTTACTTATACTTTTCATATCGATCCTCAAGCACATTGGACTGATGGTCAAGCAGTACGCGCTCAGGATTTCCTAGACTCATTTAATCGCCTATTAGATCCGATTACGGCTGCTCCCTATGCTGAATTGCTCTCTATGATTGATCTTCAAGAAAGCTCCGTTATCGACGATAAAACTCTTCGAGTTAAACTAAAATACCCAGCTAGTTATTTTATTTATCTAACTTCGTTTGGCATTACTTATCCTATAAGATTAGATTTAATCAAGCATTATGGTAACAATTGGACAGAACCTAAGAACTTAGTTACTAATGGACCATTTAAGCTAAAAGCTTGGCAACATGAATATAAGATATTGCTAGAACGCAATGATAATTTTTTTCAAGATCTTGCCAAAATTAAATATATAAAATATTTTATGGTCGCTGAACAAGCCTCTGCGTTTACCCTCTATCAAAACAATCAGTTTGACTGGATAGACAATCGTTCCATACCTATCAGCGAACATCGACGTATAGGGTTAAAGTCTAATACTAGGCACTTACTTTTACGTAATAACTTTATTGGTTTTAACACGCTTAAGAAGCCTTTCAACGACAAACGAGTACGGCAAGCATTGTCTTTTGCAATTGATCGCAAAGCACTTAGTCAGATTCGCAGTAGAGGGGATGAAGCTAATTGCACCTGGATTCCCCCAAGCCTCTCTAAGTTTCTTAATTATGAAACTTTAGCTCATAGCTTTGAAAGCCGATTTGGAGAAGGGTTCCAGCTGAATGGTTATCATCCTAACCTAGCACGCAAATTACTTACAGAAGCTGGTTATCCTAATGGAAGAAATTTTCCTGAAGTAGAGTTCTTAATTCCTAGTCGAGAAGATAGCAAGTTACAAGCTGAAACCCTACAAGCAATGTGGTCCAAGGAATTAAACATCAAGGTAAAAATCAATGCCATGGAATGGAAAGTATTTCTTGATACTTTAAGAAAGAATCCACCTCATCTTTTTAGATCCAGTTGGGGAGCGGATTACCCAGATCCAGACTCATTCATGCAATTATTTCTTAGCAACAATGCTTTTAACGAAGGGCGTTTCACCAATACTGAATATGATGCTCTCGTTAATCAAGCTGCTCGCTCCAGAGACTTAGAAACAAGACGCCAACTCTATACTAGAGCAGAACAAATATTGAGCTTTGAAGAAGCAGCCATAATACCACTGTATATTGATAAACAAACTATACTCAAAAAACCTTGGGTGAAAAATTTAGTATTTAACCCAATGGATCTGGTGTTTCTAGACCGCGTCAACCTAGAGTCCCGTAATATGCTAATATATAAGAAATGAATTTAAGCGCTATAAAAGACAAAATCAAACAAGGTATCAACTCGGGCACGGACAGAATACTTTCTGCCAAAATGAAGGATGAACTGGGATTTAATAAGCCCACTATTGATACCTTACAAATCCTTAGTCAAAGCCCCAATTTAGATAGCGACCTCAATTCCTTCTTCCAACCAGTTAATTCTACTTTCCTCAGTAGTAAGGACTATAAAAACATCCAAAACTGGGCCTTAATTTTCATCGGAGTGATATCAGCAGCTCTAGTTCTTCTATTCTTCTCCCTGATATCACCACATAAAAACTATTCCAATGCGAGGGAAGATTCTCAGATCATAGTTAAAGGATCAGATCTCAATGAACCCAAGAGCAAGAACTCAGCTAAAAGTAAAATAGTTGAAGCTAGTAATCAGGCTAACCGTGGAGCTGAAGAAGATTTAACAGTAGAAAATATTGTTCTTGAAAAAACAGCTACTGAAGATCTTGCCCAAAACTCTCCATTATTACAATCTGATAATGTAACTTTTATAGATTACCAAGTTAAAACTGGAGATACTTTAGAAACTATAGCTAAAAGATTTTATGGATCTAATCGATATGAAAATATCCAAAAAATCAAAGCTGCCAACAAAATCAATAACACTAAATTATTACGCGTTGGTCAGAAGATCATGGTTCCTATGTAGCACTATGCATGGCTTGCAAAGGATCATGAACGGGTGATTGGTTCGCAAGCTTTCCGATTTCACTTAAATAATCTTCCATTAGTTCTTTATAAAGAAGGCTTCGTTCGTCTTCTTTATTACGTAACTGCGCCATCTCCATTAAGACGGTCTCTCTCAAAGCTTCTACTCTATCAAGCACCTCGTAATACCTTGGAGTATTTTTTTTCATCTCTCCTACTGCTTGAATAGTTCTCACAACAAACTTAGGATCATTACGTAATATCTCAGGATGATCCTGCAAAATTTTTCTCAAACCATTGAGCGGGTCTTTTACTGGACCACTCATTGGATCTGCCTTAATATCTCGTCCCAAACTTGCTGCTGAGTACAAAAACAATAACGCTGGTACTCCGAAAATAATGGCTAAAACTTTGATATTTAAAAAGAGCAACGAAACAACAGCTGCACTAGCACTTGCCCAACCTCCCACTAGACAGACGTTCCTGCCAAACTTCTTACCGAGGTTCCATAGCCCTTCTATAACATTCAAACCTTGAAGTTTATTATTCGTCTCACGTGCAGCTGTAGGCCGAGAACTAGCTCCCGTCTCTGCCAAGCGTGCTGCTCTTGATCTCTCTGAATCTGATTCTATAACTTTGTCAGATGCATTAGCACTAGCAATTAGATCTTGACTCGGACGAGAACCAGAGCTTCCTAGTCCGAGTGGGCCCGGATCAAAGACTAAGTTATTTAGATTGTTCGGTTGAATGACCATTATTTAAGCACAATGCAAATATGCAATTACATATTATAACAGGTATGACGAAATACTTTTGATATTTCATAGGTCATTTCCCTGATTTAATGGCTCGAAATAATATAAACTCGGGGTTTCCACCCAGTCTGTAAATACAAAGATTTTTTAACTTTTTATACTAGCGTAGATAAAACTTTACTGATACTATTAGCGTACTCTTAGGCCGGGCGGTCACGAGGGAAGGTAAACAATGCACAACAACTACGGTTAGCGTGAATATAGGAGAAAATAAATAATGTTTGGACCACATTTAATGATGGAAGCATCTGGATGCAGTTACGAGAAACTAACGGATATCAATTTATTAACACAACTCCTAGACCGATTACCTGACCAAATGAAGATGACCAAAATAATGGCTCCTTATGTTTTTGAATATAAGGGAGAAGTTCCTGAAGATTGGGGAGTAAGTGGCATTGTTATAATCGCAGAGAGTCACTTAGCGATTCATACTTTCCCTGATAAAGGTTTTGTAACTATCGACATTTTCAGCTGCAAAGAATTTGACGTGCATGAAGCTGTCAGCGAGATCGTGAAAGCATATGAACCACAATCTTGGGATGAACAGCTAATTCAAAGAGGCAGAGAGTTTCCACGTTCTATGACCAAAGCAGCAATGATATTGGAAGGCGAACGCAAACAACAGTTCGGTCAACTGGCAGCGGTTTAGAGTTTATTTCGCTCTTCACTTCAAATGAATTTGAGCCCGAAACAATTCTTCTCGCAAATTTCCTCTATGAGCGAAAGTGAGTTGCTGGAATTCATAGATCACTCGCAAAATTTCACAAGTACTGACATTCAAAGCTTTCTGAATTATATTCTAGAACAAGCTCCGCCTTTGGATCTTAAGTTTGAGCTATTTGATTGTTGCGGTACTGGAGGAGACGGAGCTAATACTTTTAATATTTCTACTGGTGCTGCAATAGTTGCAGCTGCAGCTGGAGCTAAGGTATGTAAAAATGGAGGTCGCTCCACCACTAGTACCACTGGTTCAGTGGATGTACTCGAGGCTCTGGGACTCAATCTAGAAGCAGATCTTAAGACTAAGCTCCTAGGATTAGAAAAATTCAACCTGGCATTTTATTCTAGCCCAGTATCAGCAGAGTTACTTGCACCTATTAAACAAACTTGTCGCAAGCATAAGCGCACAAGTTTTCTTTCACTTCTAGGTCCTCTTGCTAGTCCAGTAAAACTCTGCGGGCAGGTATTAGGTTGCGGAAAAGAATCCTGGTTAAATATTCTTATTGATTTACAGAAACAACTCATTAAGGAAGATTCTCGGCATAATGCCCTGATCATTCACTCAGAGTTTTTTGAAGACGGTTCTAAGCTTGATGAATTAAGTGTTTGTAGTAAATCTCAAATTATCGAGCTTGGGGAAAATCATCAGCAAGTATTTGAGTTTGATCCGCGAGACTTAGGATTAAAATTAGGATTGAAGACTGAAATAGAGAGTGGGCTTAACCACCATGTCAATGCACTAATCATCAAAGAATCCCTTAATGCCCACTCACTACTCAATGCAGATGTTCAGACTATTGCACTGAATGCCGCAGCTATCTTATATCTAGCTAATAAAGAACCGTCTTTAAGCTATAGTGAGTTCTTAGGGAAACTCAATAAGTATTACGAGCTGTCTTTAAGGACCATCACTAGTGGTAAAGCCCTAGAGAATTTCAATGCACTAGTAACCTTATACGCCAAGGGTTAACCAACTATATAGATCATTAACAATCAACTCTATTAATAAGTTTTTCATTAAGCAGCGCGCAGCGCAACCGCCGCTTCGCGGCGGAACCTATCTCCATCCCGATTCAAGGGATTTTAATTGGATAAAATAGTTATGATTGACAAGTTATAGTATAATAATTCCATGATGAAAAAAGTCTTTTTATTTGTTTTAGCGTTGTTATTTTCAGCTAGTTCAGTGAATCTGGCTCAGGCTGATGATCCTCAAAGTTACGCTTTAGATAAGCTAGCAAATGCGCAAGCACAATTGGATAGACTTAAAACACAAAAGATTGCCTTAGACAAATTAACAAGAGCAGTTAAACAGGATCTTAAAGCCGCAAAAATAAGGGCTAAAGCAGAAAGATTACAGATTAGTGCTGACACTAAAAGACAGGATGCAGCATTACTTGTTGAACAAACAGGTGTAGCGGTAGACCTTCCTAACCTTATGGCTACCAAAGGTGTCCAAGCTGGTGTGATGGAATACAATTCTGATAAAGAAGATATCGACCTAATGTTTAAGGATAAAGCTAAACAAAAAGCTGTTTTCTTTCCTGGCGGAGATGCTGGACGTAAAATTCAACCAAGCAACAGCAAAGTTGCTGGTATAGAAAGTGACACTGCTAGTGCTAGCTATATTAAATGAACGACAGCCTAAATCAGAAAAATATCAAGGTACTGATTTTTTGCCTGGTGCTGATTAACCTGCAAACAGCCTTGCTGAGTAGTTTTGTAGCTTTGCCTTTTAATTTGAGTTTTGTATCTATCTTGGTCATGGCTCCATTACTTGGACTCTATGAAAACCTTGTAGCTGCAACAATACTTTGTGTCGGCTCCTCATTATTAGTTTACGATCATCATATTTTTTGGTTATATCCAGTAATCGCCCTTGTAGCTAATAGAATTAATCCTCCGCAAATAGCAGACAAACTTTTAATCTGCATTATTTACAATCTTCTATTCACGCCACTAATAGAATTAACACAGCCCAGCACTAATTATGTCGGTCAAATCCTGACAGCAACCCTAACCAATCTAATATGTTCAATACCATTATTTTTCATAGTTAAATTTTTCTTCTCTAACAATAACTCCAGAACTTTATACATTAAACCACGATGACCAGTACCACAACAAGAAACAAACTGGAGCAGATACTGGGCGAATCATGGGCTCATGAGCTTGAAGCGGAGTTCGGCAAAGCCTACATGGTTCAACTCAAAGCTTTTCTTAGTGAAGAGGTCAAACAACATACTATTTATCCTAGTAGTGAAAATACTTTTAATGCTTTCAGACTCTGCCCCTTAGACAAACTCAAAGTAGTAATACTAGGACAAGATCCTTATCATGGACCCAATCAGGCTCACGGACTATGTTTCTCAGTGCAGCAGGGTGTCGATAAACCACCTTCATTGGTAAATATTTTTAAGGAGCTAAATCAAGATCTAGGTATGACAATACCTAAACAAGGTGATTTAAGTTCATGGGCTAAGCAGGGTGTATTCTTACTTAATACTTGCCTAAGCGTGCGTGCACATCAAGCTGGTTCACATTTCAATCAAGGCTGGGAAATATTTACAGATAAAGTAATTCAAGTGATTAATGAAAAGAAACAGAACGTAGTGTTTATGCTCTGGGGTTCACCGGCACGACGCAAGGCTGAAATGATAGATAGCTCTAAACATCTTATACTTGAAGCTCCACATCCATCTCCTCTATCCGCTCACAGAGGCTTTTTGGGCTGCAAGCACTTCTCCAAGGCAAATGAATATTTGAAAGCGCATGGCTTACAAGAGATAGACTGGTCTCTTTAATTCGCTATCTTAATCAATGCATCATCATAGCTAATATCACCCTTACTATTCTTCGCTGCAAGTCTGAGAGTATAGATTCCATTAACTTGCTCATGAGTATCATAAGCTCTATGTAAAACTCCCTTCTTCATAAAATTAGTATTGTAATGAGCAATCAAATCCCAAGTACTCGGATTAGTCCCTGAAGCGATAGAAATCTCATAAGATACTATATCTGATCCTGTGACCGAGCCTTGAATACTAATAATCCCAGTTTGTTCAGCAAGAGTTGGATACTGATACTCAAGAATTTTGAGATAGGTTCTTGGTATAGAGTTTTTGACTTGCATCGCCTTATCTGCTTGTATCAAACCTGCTCCCAGATTATAATCAGAGTTAATTTTCTTAGCAGAAAGCCGCATAATATTTCTTACATCATCTAACTTAAGATTAGAGTTCTGTGATTTCAATAATGCCACTAACGCGGTTACATAAGGCGTTGCCATAGAAGTCCCTGCACGCACTTTATAGCCAGAGCTAGTACGATCCGTAGAAAGTATATTCGGTTGACCACCAACCGATCCTCCTGGTGCTGCTACATCAATATTAAAACCATAATTAGAGAATGAAGCTTTAGTATCTTCTTCAGTACTAGCAGCAACTGAAATAACTTCAGGAAAATTAGCTGGATAGGCAAGTGAGCTTGTACTAATACCAGAAATATCTTTGCCAGAGTTACCAGCTGCAGCGACGCTGATCATATCAGTAGAAGTAGCAGCAAACACCTTAGCTAATAACTTACTATATTGAGACCCAGTTATAGACATATTAGCCACATCTGCTCCCATCTTAGCAGCGTAAAGTACAGCCTTGGCTAAAGTTTGTACACTGGTGTTACCACTGCTATCAAAAATCTTCACTGGCATAATTCTCGCTCTAGGAGCAGATCCTACAATGCCTCGATTATTATTAGCTTTAGCAGCGATGATGCCAGACACATGAGTTCCGTGACCAATTTTATCGTCAAAGGTATTATAGTCACTATCCGCAAAATCATAACCAATCATCCCAGGTAATATTTCCTTGTCTTCTATAATGCTATTAGAATTAGTGTCAGCATCTTTAAGATCAACTCTGCCATCACGATTACGATCACCGACAACACCAGGATTCACCCAAATATTATCCCAAAGATCTGGATGATTATAATCTACACCTGTATCTATTACAGCCACGATGGTATCCTGTCCTTGAGTTTTACTCCATGCTTGATCTGCTTTAATTCTCTCCAATCCCCAAAGAGCATCATAATCAAAACTCCAATCACTAATACTTGTAGCGATCTCTGCGTCACTCGATAAACTTTGAATAGTTAGCTTATAATTCGGTTCTACTAAAACCACATTAGGATCTTTCTCTAAATCTTTAATCAGATTCATCAAGCTGGCACAATCCGGTTTATTATCGCCTGCTTTCTTGGCTTTAACCCAATCTAGGAGAGGGTTTGGTAGAGTCTCAACTGCCATGACATAAACATCCGTAAGACTATTAGTTAAACTTAACTCATCAATATAGGCTCTACGATCAAGGGTTTTCTTAGCTTGAATTACTTCTCTACCGTAAAGCTCATCTGAGTTCTCTATATCCAATGCTGACTCAAAAGACTTAATATTAAAATTCTTCACTCTTGTTTTAATATGACCTGAGGCTCTAGCCTTACGATATTGAGTAACTTGCTTAAGGTAGCCGCGAGCTTTGCTAGACTGGTATTGCAGCCGCTCTTGCTTAAACTGAATTATAATTTCTCCTGGCACTATATCATCACACTGATTTAGCAAGGTGTGAGTATTAGGTAATAAAGCACGCGCCTCCCTACGATCAGCAGATAACGCTAACAAAATTAAGATCATAAGCATAGTTATGATTTTTTTATTCATCGTTTAGTTAATAGAAACTAATCGGGCCAAAACTTAGGCCTAGGTCAAATGACCTAGGCAGCTCAACCATAATTAGATTCCATGTGGGGGTCTGTTTAAGACCTTATATAGTAAGAACGGCAGGTTTTTTAGTAAAAAGAGGAGATTTTTGACCAACGGGCATATCCATGGGTATAATATGAATATGCCCGCAAATATACCAAGGTTTCAAATAGCTGATTTAAAAAAATTACTAGCTACTTTCCCTTGTGTGGTGGTGATTGGAGCTAGGCAAGTGGGAAAATCCACCTTAGTTAAACAGGTTCTGCCCAAAGCTAGCTTTTACGATTTAGAAAAATACGATGATTATCAGCTCATCAATTCCAATCCAGATTTCTTTCTCAGTGAGACAGCAACTCCTCTCATCATAGACGAAGCTCAACTAAGCCCTGCTTTATTCAAAGCATTAAGAGTGGCCATTGATAGAGATAGAAAGACTAATGGAAGATTTCTACTGAGTGGTTCCAGTTCTCCAGAATTACTAAAAAACATTAGTGAATCATTAGCAGGGCGAGTTGCTATATTGGAACTGCCAGGTTTCTCATGGGAAGAAGCTTTTGAAGAAGGGGAATCTCAATTTGTTGATTATATTTTTGATATAGAGAAACTTAAAACTCTTAAAACCACATTGATTAGAAAACAAGTGATGGAACTTTGTTTATATGGTAGCTATCCAGAACCTTTTTTGATAAGAGAGGATGCTATTAGTTACAAACTCTGGCAAGAAAACTATATTAAGACTTATATAGAAAGAGATATACGAGCTTTATTTCCAGGCTTAAACCTAGAAGCCTATCGTAGATTCATTTCAATGCTAGCTTTCTCCTCTGGAGAAATCCTCAATATATCTAAATTGTCTTCAGCTCTAGCTATCTCAGAATCTTCAGTTCGTCACTATCTTGATATTGCTGAAGGTACTTTTATATGGCGCAAACTCAAACCCTATGAATCAAATCAAAAAAAACGCCTTATTAAATCTCCTAAAGGCTATCTGAGAGATACTGGATTAATAAATTACTTTCTAAAAATACAAACCTTAGATCAATTACAGGGACACCCTCACTATGGTTATATTTGGGAGGTTTTTGTTATAGAGCAAATACTCAAATCTCTCAACAGAAAGATTGGTCTTATTTATGACGCATATTTCTATAGAACCAAACATAAACTAGAAGTAGATTTAATTATAGAAACTCCTCAAGGATTAATACCTATAGAAATCAAATCTTCTCAAGAACTTAGATCCGATGCCCCAAGACATCTTAGTCAATTCATTGAAGAATATAACTGTCCTCACGGAATCATTATTAGTAACGGAGAAAGAATACAAAAAATCTCAGAAAAAATTATTGAAGTACCAGCGATATATTTGTAATTAACATAAATACCCTGGGCTTATTTTGAGCATGAAGAAGTTTCCATTAAACCAATAGTTCTGGGCATATTGTCCTTATGGACTTTACCTACACGGATGATCAAAAAATGCTGCAAAAAATGGTGCGCGACATTGCCACTAAGGAATTTGCCGAACGCGCCAAGGAGATCGATAAGACTCATCGCTTCCCTCGCGAGAACGTAGAGATCATGGCAGAAGCAGGACTCATGGGAATCACTCTGGATCCAGCTTACGGTGGTGGTGGTATGGATTATATTTGTTACTCCATTGCTATGGAAGAGTTATCGCGGGTCTGCGCAGCAACTGGTACTATCATGTCTGCGCACTTATCACTCTGCGGTATGCCAATCAATGACTGGGGTACACCAGAACAAAAAGAAAAATTCTTAAGACCATTAGCTACTGGTAAAAAGCTCGGAGCATTTGCACTCTCTGAACCTGGTAACGGCTCAGACGCTGCAGGTATGCGCACTGAAGCTAAAGAAGATGGTGATGATTATATACTTAACGGTTCTAAGGCTTGGATCTCTAATGGTGCTGAGGCTGATATCTATTTAGTTCTAGCGCAAACTGATAGAGCAGCGAAGCATAAAGGTGTAACAGCATTCTTAGTTGAGAAAGGTACACCAGGATTTAGTTTCGGTAAACCAGAAGATAAACTTGGTATCAGAGGTAGTTCTACTACTCAGTTACATTTCGATAATTGTCGCGTACCTAAAGCGAATGTACTTAGTAAGCTTGGTGATGGGTTTAAGAT
>CAYPGT010000012.1:1957-37352 GCA_964410425.1 uncultured Gammaproteobacteria bacterium | reverse complement strand
TCGCTGCTAGATTCGCTTTGGATAGTATGCCAGGTAAGCAGCTTGCTGTGGATGCCGATCTCAATGCTGGGGTTATTGAGGAAGCTGAAGCTAAGAAGCGCCGTAAGGACATCGCCAGAGAAGCAGATTTCTACTCCACTATGGACGGTGGCAGCAAGTTTGTTAAGGGTGATGCTGTAGCTTCAATTATTATTGCATTGGTAAACATCGCCGCTGGATTTATTATTGGAATGGTGCAGCTGAAATTGCCAGCTGGTGATGCAGCTTCAACTTACACACTGCTAACTATTGGTGAAGGTTTGGCATCACAGATCCCAGCATTAATTATCAGCGTGGCAACAGGTATCATAGTTACCAGAGCTGAACCAGATATAAACTTAGCAGAAGATATAAGCGCACAATTATTCAGCCGCAAGGAAGTAATCGGCGTGGCTGGTTTAGCAATGTTTGTACTAGCAATCGGTATCAGGGGCGCATTCTTACCATTTATGCTTGTTGCCTTAGGCTTAGGATATTGGACTTTTAGAAAGTACGTCGCTGAACATCAAGCCATTGACGGCAAGGTGATAGGTCCTGATGGTAATTTAATTTCCGAAGAAGAACTTACCGAAATAGAAAATAAGGAACGCTTAAAGAGAAAAGACGAAGACAATTCACCAGATGCTGTTATCAAATTACTTAAGGTTGATCAAATCGAAGTAGAACTAGGCTATAAGTTGGTTAATCTTATAGACAAAGCTAAGGGTGGTGATCTCATGGATCGTATCGGGCAGATCAGACGCCAGATCATGGTTGACCTAGGACTACCAGTCCCAGCTATCAGAGTACATGACAACTTACAATTATCAGCAAGCACCTATCAGGTAAAACTAAGAGGTGCGGTAATTGCCACGGGCTCCGTAGAAGCCGATGCCTACCTTGCTGTAAACACTGGACTAGTAGACGGAGATGCTGCGCCGCTCAAGGGCAGAGAGACAGTAGAGCCAAGCTATGGACTACCAGCGGTGTGGGTTAGTGAGGAAGAACGTGACAGAGCTGAGACTATAGGCTACACAGTCGCCACACCAAGCTCAGTACTAGCTACTCATTTAACTGAAATACTCCGATCACATGCTGGTGAGATACTATCTCGTCAAGATTTAGTAAGAATGTTAGAGCAAGTAAAAGAAACTAACGAAAGCATAGTCAATGAATCCAAAGACGTTATTGGCATGGGAGAGGTATTAACGGTCTTACAACTCTTACTGAAAGAGCAAGTGAATATCAGAGACCTAGCTTCCATACTTGAATATATTGCAAACTATGCAAGAGTCAACAAAGACCCAGAATATCTCTGTGAGCGAGTTAGAGAAGGCATGGGCAGACAGATATGTTCTGAATATTTATCCAACGAAAAGCTCAACGCTGTAACTTTACATCCATCTATAGAAGAAGAAATGGTTAACTCAGTACATATGGGCAGAATCGCTCTAGAACCAGCTAAGACCAAAAAAATCCTAGCCAAATTAAGTGAAGCATATAAAGATGTCACCGAGCAAGGCTTACCACCTGTATTGTTATGCAACGGCAAAATCCGCATGCCACTCAGAAAGATTATCGAAAGATCCCTGCCACAGTTTACAGTTATCTCCTACAGCGAAGTACCTTCAACCGTCGAAGCACAGTCGGTAGCGATGATTACGATAGATTAGTAAAGTTCTCCGCTATTGCCTGTAACGTGCTCTAGATTAGATAAATCCGGAATATCAATGTAGATTTATCTAAATGCTATAGCTTGTCGAATTAACATAATTTGGCTCAATATGGAACATTTTCCCTTTTATTACGGCGACTTCAGATACACTAAGTCTACCTGTCCACCCAGCTTGTCTTGCTTGGCAGCACTGATAATCACACGCTTAAGGAAAGTATCATCAGCCTTATGAAACGGATATCTCTCAGGAATCTCACCGGTCTCAGGATCAATAAGCACCACATTCTGTTTAATTAAATACTTATCTCTCTCAAAAAACGCCGTCTGACCTGTTGAACTACCAAACGCATCTAAGCTTGGATCATCATAAGGCAGCGAAATGACTCTCTCTAATTCTTCTTCAGCAAGAAATCTAATCTTCGTCAACTCTCGGTCTTGATTATTCTGCCTAAGTGTTGAGTTGAAGAAATTTAGTATAGGAATAAGCACAGTGGCTATTACCACTAAACTTACTAGAAGTTCCGTGAGAGTTACACCAGCATTATTACGTTTATATCTGCTCATCATTTGTCTTTCTTCAGGATCTCATCCTCTCCCTTACTGACTTCCATAATTCTTGAATTAACCTGAGTTGTAAACGGTAGATGTAGTATCGCCTTATGAATAGAGTCTAAGTCATAAGTGACAGTACCAGAGCCACCCAATCTAATACTAGAACCATCTGTTGGTGATTGAACGATTACGGCACCACGAATTTCTGTAGGTCCGGTAATTTGTAGATTACCGATTATATAGATCAAGCCATCAAACAAGCTCGGTAACTTAGAGCTACCACCAATGCTCACAGTTCCACCAGCAGGATCTTGACCATCTAAGGTGGTATCTATGATTAAAGCTCCTTGACCATACAAGGCATTACCGCCAGTATAATCTGGCACACCCTCAATGATATTAAGACCAAAGTATCCTTCATAATCTAATTTAATATCATTAGGAACCGTAGTGCTAGTAGTCTTGGCACTAGACCAATTGCTCATTCTATCCAACCTCGTTCTGAAAACATAATCAAAAGCGGTTCTACCACTAAGATTGATAAATGAACCTGGTGGATCCAATGCACGCTGCGCATCCCTTTCATTGAGCTCATCAGGAGTGATCACAGCAGGCACAAACTGAACAACTTCATCACCAAGGAAGTGACTATTCTTAAATCCGGGCTCTTTCACTACTAAATTATTACCACCAGTAGTTTGCAAAATCGCGTAATCAGAATATTCTTGCCCACCTCTTCGCGATGAATTAATAGCAACTATCCCACCTGGTATGAAACCCTTACCCTTAGGGGTATTAGGATCTATACCTAATCCAAGATTTTCGATAACAGCAGCACCAGTCGGC
The DNA here is from genome assembly GCA_964410425.1 of uncultured Gammaproteobacteria bacterium. Taxonomy (GTDB): domain Bacteria; phylum Cyanobacteriota; class Vampirovibrionia; order LMEP-6097; family LMEP-6097; genus CAYPGT01. The sequence goes on along the minus strand of CAYPGT010000012.1, from coordinate 34,261 downwards.
ATCAATCGTGGTCTCTTATCATCGTCACGACCAGAGAATAAAGCCAGCGCTGGATCAACACCAGTCACTTCGATCGTAGTATCACCAGACGAACTTGATTCCACTAAATTAGTCATAGCCTGCGACTTACCAGATATGATCAAACTACTTTGTCCAAAACTCAATCCCGTATTAGTGGTTAATGCAGCTTCAGCTCTCGGAGCGCTTCTTCTAACTATCTGGGTTTCTTTATAACTTACTCTATTAACAGTGGCTATAGTCTCAAGCTTCCACACTGTTTCCATATCAGACCTCAATAGATCAAAGCTTCTATTGCCATTCGGCGTTTGATTCGTACCTGGTCTATTAGTGCCTTGTGCTGAATTAGGTCTAGATTTAGCTGTACCACTTTTCTGCGGACGACCAGCAGGAGAGCTTTCTATAACAGACTTAAGAGGTAGGTTCGATAAAGAGTTGACTTCCATTAGGGTAAGTACTGTACTGTAAGTACCCGTGAATGGATCTATCTCTAGATCAGCTAGGGTTTTCTCAACATTAAATATCCAGCTATTACTGCTTCCACCCTTAGTATAAACAACCAAGTAATGAGAACCAGGCAACGCTTTCTCTGTTTTAATATTACAAACTATCTCAGTTGCTTTGTGCGAGATGACATCCACAGTCACACCAATACCATCCACCACAATCACAGGTGGATCCTTTCCATCACTTAAATCTTGACCAATAATTCTCACACCTTCCAGAGAATCTTTACTAAACATTTTAATAAACTGCGGATTACCATCACGCTCTTCACTAAGTCTGACATCAGAGATAGAAGGCGCATAACCTTTAGTAGAAGGTGGCACTATATAGAATTCAGCCTTAGCAGGTCCTATCTTAATAGTGTATCTTCCCGGCTTAGTTTTATCGTTGATGTCAACAGAAAGCAGTCCCTCACTGGAATCCATCATCACGATATCAGCACTAGATATCTCAGGGATTATATTTTCGATATTGTCTCCATCAACACGAATATCAATATACTCACCCGGATAAGCATAGTTAGGACTAATACCCCTGAGCACAGGCTTAGCAACAGTCTCTACATAGTCAGGTACATAATTAAAATACTCATCAACTATATTGTCTTGCTTTAGCTTAACTGGTGATTTCTCTGCCAACACCAATCTAAAACCAGGCTTAAGATGAACACCCTTCTCTATTGGAATAGAGCCGATCTTTTGTACGTTAACCTCAGGCAGCGGGAAGTACAACTCCTGGATAGGAATTTCTTGTCTACCATTAACATCGTTAGGATCATTACTCTCTTCTCTAAGCTTTTTCAGTCTAAGCTGCTGCTCCTGAATCATTGCGTAGTACTGAGCTTCAGTGATTCTCTGTCCGGTATCAATATTTACAAAGAAAGGATTCTTATGATAAAAATTAATGTATCTAGGTATCTTTGATAAGAACTCTTCATCTTCATCGCTTAAGCTGAGATCTTCACCCGTATCATTATTAATATCTTCCATGTCCTCGTCGAAGAAATCTTCAGCACTTTCTTCATCTTCAGCGGCTTCATCGTTTTCACTAAGCTCACCCATCTCAATCACAGGTAGAGATTTAACATTCAAACGACTTAAGGCACGATTATTACCAGATTCAGCTAAGTACATAGTCTGTAACTTCGTAATACCTTTAGAAGCATTCTTAGTATTCAGTCCGAGGAAATAATAAACACTGCCTAACAAGGTCGCAAAAATTAAACATAGAATTACCGCAAAAGCCAGGGTAAAACCCTGCTCATCACGCCGATACTTCTTAGCAGTGGAGCAATAAACCATGTATTATCGAACCTTGAAGGTTCTTAATCCATTCTAGGGTAGTTTTAGTAAATTGTAAGCAATCGGAGTCCTAGTATTTGGCTGAGCAACGGGTTTATTTATTGATTTATTAGTAGTTTGTTAATCTTGCTCTAATTGCCTATAGTCCTGATATAATAAACACGTTCTATCGATGCCCCCAATAATCTAGAGGCTAGGCATAGATCGGTTTTCATCCAAAGCAACAGGGATTCGAATTCCCGAGGGGTAGCAAAATCGACATGGGCATGTCGATTTTGCGCTCTAGGCACATACCAATGTCTTGAATAAGCTACTAGGAAATGATTTGTTAGTAGTTTATTAATCTTGCTGCATTTAACTTTTATCCTGATATAATAGACACGTTCTATCGATGCCCCCATCGTCTAGAGGCCTAGGACATTCGGTTTTCATCCGAACAACAGGGATTCGAATTCCCTTGGGGGTACCATTTTAATCTTGCTTGAATAAAAAATTAAATCTATTACATTTGTAAGACAGGGGCTAAATAAATTGCTAGAATCAACAATAACTTTCTTATGCAAGAGAATCTCGCAATTTTTGAAGCCTATCAGATTCGTCGTATCTACGATGAAGAAAAAGAAACCTGGTATTTTTCTGTGATTGATATTGTTCAGGTATTGACGGAACAGTCCGATTATCAAACAGCCAGGAAATACTGGAATAAGCTCAAAGAAAGGCTTAAGAAGGAAGAATCTGAGTCGGTGACAAAATGTCACCAGCTGAAGCTAGAAGCTGCAGATGGTAAAAAATATCTCACTGACGTCGCCGATCCAGAAACCTTATTGAGGTTAATTCAATCTGTCCCAAGTCCCAAGGCTGAACCAATCAAGCTCTGGCTAGCTAAGGTCGGTTATGAGCGCATGCAAGAGATGGCTGATCCAGCATTATCGCTAGATCGTGCTCGTGAAACTTGGCAAAAACATGGACGCAGCGATAAGTGGATTCAGCAAAGAATGATGGGTCAAGAGACTCGAAACAAGCTCACTGACTACTGGAGTAAGAATGAAGTGAAGGAAGGTAAGGAGTTTGCAATACTCACTAATATTATTCATCAAGAATGGACTGGACTAACAGTAAAAGATCACAAGAATATTAAAGGACTCAAATCTCAAAACCTACGTGATCACATGAGTGAAGCAGAACTAATTTTCACAGCATTAGCAGAACTGTCCACAAGACAGATAGCCGAGACAATGGAAGCGAAAGGCATGTCCGAGAATAAAGTAGCTAGTAAAAGAGGTGGCTCAATAGCGAAGAAAGCCAAGCTAGAACTAGAACAAAAGACAGGGAAGAAAATCATCTCCAAAGAAAATTATTTACCGCCTAAAAAGCAGATCAAGAAGAAGAAGAAATAAGCTTTCTGTCTGATTCCTCTATTCACGTTCTCACGCAAACCATCGATAAAATACTGAGCTTGAGAGAATGCTATCGAGAGATTAAACTTACCGTTAGCAGTTTTATCAAAGTAGAAATTTGGGAACTTGAGATCTTGAATTAACTCGATGCCAAGCAATGATTCCTTGTGCTTGACCTTGTTCTAGCTCTGTAAGCATTTAATTAAAAATCGGTCTGTCGGGTTGTTTGACTGACATGGATTCGGTGAAAATCTTCACTATACTGAGTTTGTTCTGCCTCGCAAAGTCTCTCAGCTCCTGGATCTGAGCCTCAATAGAGAGCATCTGCCTATCCTCCGAGTCGGAGGACTTGCGGGCGTATAGGAAGTATTGCATGTTCTAATTTTAAAGGATTTTGGCTTGTTTGGCCAGTTGAAGTGTAAAAATAGTTTAATCCTTATGTATTTCAATGCTAAAATTTTTCACTGTTTATATGGCTGATTTTGAATTAGAAATTAATAAAGGCTCTGAATGGAGGAAGTGGGATTTGCATATCCATACACCGGCATCTTTCTTTTGGAAAGGTAGTAAGCAGTTAAAAGATATGTCAGATTGTAATATTTGGAGACAGGAGAGCTAGCTAGAAACGACTCTCCTAACTTTATAAATCTTCTGAGAAATAATCGTAGTCTATTTTTTTCAAGCTATATTTCTTAACTTCAGAAACTCCTATTCCATGTTCAATCATCAATTCAGTTAGTTTTAGACCATCTATCAGAATCACTTTATGTTGAACAGAATTAGCATAAGAAACTGCTTCTGATGTAAATGAAGATGTTGTAATAAAAACTCCTTTATTAGACTGCATTCCAACAAGGCTTCCAACAAAATCTCTAATTTCGGGTGCGCCAATTTTATTCTTCCAACGTTTTGCTTGCAAATAAATAGTGTCTAAGCCTAGCTTATCTTCATTTATCAAGCCATCTATCCCACCATCACTAGACTTGCCAATAGCTTTACCGGCTTCTTTGTTTGATCCCCCGTAACCCATACTTAGCATTAAGTCAACAACTAAATTTTCAAAAAATCGAGGTGAACAATTATGGATTGAATCTAAAATTTCTTCTGCTAGCTCGCTGTTAAGAATTTCGAAAGAAGAGTCAATTAATTCTTTAGGTGTACTTTCGGAATTAAGCTGAACATCATCTTGCTTTCCGCCATTCGTTTTATTTCCTTGCCTGAAAAGTTGGAATCCTGGGAACCTCATTAAGTACTCATTGTTTATTTTATTTGGACTTTCATCTAAAATTTTTGAGCCAATTTGAGTAATTTGAACATAACCTCTTTGAGGATCTTTTACTAGCCCAGCCTTTTTTAAATATGTTCTAGCCCACCCAATCCTATTCTTTAGAGTTGTTTGACCGCTAGATAAAGTCTCTTCTTTTTCTTCATCACTTAATCCTAGTTCGTTAGCAATATGATCTACTAAAGTTCCAACATATTTTTCTTGACCATCATCAAGATTTTTTAGCAAAGGGAGCATTAATTCTTCATAGGTTGGAATTGGCATAGTAACCAATTATATAAAAATTTTACTACAATTGCTTGTTATAACTTTTGCAAGTTCTAGACCAGCAAATAGACAGGGTTTCATTGCTCTTTTCATTTTGCTTTATGAAGCTAAGCCTTTCGTTTATTGATAATTTCCGTAATTCTATCTTGGGCTCCGAGAGCCTAGGGTCTCGCTCCGCATGCTGAAATAAGTGCATGGATACAGCTATAAGGCGAAACTTTTATAATTCAGGAATAACCAGACTAACCTTATTTTATAGAATCTCTTCTTCTTGTAGTGTTTTGGTAACTTGTGAAAGTAGCTTCCATATATTGGTTTTAGTAATTTGATTTTCACAGTTTTTACTCGTGACAGCTTGCCAATGTGATGTAAAAGGCGATTCCTTTATCCTGAAATTTATATTCTCAAAAGTTAAAGGATAGTTTTTAGGTAAAGTCTCTAATAATTTATGATCATTTTTTACATCTTTGATTTTATTGATAGCAAGCAAATGTTTAAAAAAGATTTCATAGCATACTTCATTTCTAACTCTTGGATGCAATGGCACCATTTTCTCCGAGAGATAGTTTAAATCCTGGATCAACTGTTCCGAGCTGTTTCTAATACAAACTAGAATTTTCAGAATATATATTATTGGTGAATAGTGTTTCGAATTATACACTTCATAAAATAAAAATTTATCATCTCCTACTTGAGAATCAAGATCAACCATTTTTATAGTAAGCATATTGCGAAAGTTGATAATTTTAAATTCAACAAAAGTTTCTAATATGCCTGACAGCACTGGTTCAATGTAGCTTTGAAAGAGGTTATAGTTTTGTTTCTTTTTTTCTCCATCATCGTCATCGTAAAACAATGAATCACTTATTTTATTTTGAAAGATTTGATTAATAATAGATTTCAGCGTATCAGTGATAATTTGACGTATGATTTTGTTGGTATTGAATATATAGACTTCTCTACTAATAAATTTATCAATATAACCATCAAAAGAAGTCTCCACCCCATATTTATGATGGAAGATATTTTTTATATTATTAATATCGCAAACAGTAATTATTTGGCTAAATCCAAATTTATTTTTTTCCTCGAAAGTAAAATCATAGTGTGAGCTAAAAACGTTAAGTATCCTAAATAAATGATCAGGATCTATTCTATCCAGGTCGTCAATAATTAGAACTATTTTCTTGTTATTGGTTGACTTTAACTTCTCAATTGATTTTTGTATGACTTTTGTGATTATGTCTTGTTCATAAATTTTAATTCTGCCATCAAAAATCTCTTGATTAAACTCCTTTACAATATTGCTTGAATCTTTTGTGTCATCTTTATATTTTTCATAAACATCTTCTAAGTTCTCAAAAATTGAACCAAAAATTGAATCACCAATTTTCAATAGAATATTCTCAGTAATATCAGAACCTAAGCATGCAATTTTTTTACTTATCTGAAAAAACACTTTTAGCAAGAGAATCTTATTGTTCTTAATAAACTTAAAATGGTTTTGAAGAATTTCTTGAAAACTATCTTTAAACACTTCTGGATGTTGATCTTGAAGCTTTACAATAATATCGTGTTTTATTGCATCAAAGATATCCTGATTTTCAAGGACTGAATAATTTATAGGGGATAAATGTATTGAAATAAATTGATTATTGTATTTTGAGTTAGAAAAAAACTCGTTGAGAAAAGTAGTTTTACCCATGCCAAATTTTGCAGAAAAAATGACTCTGTAATTACAATCTAAGCTTAGATGATCGTAAAATTTATCTTGCAAGTCTAATGGGAAAAGATTGATTTTTTCTGATTCGTCAAATTGAGTACTCATAATTTGAATTTTAACATTCAGAGGGAATTTTAAGATGTAATCTTATTAACTGGCTCCGCGAGCCTAGGGTCTCGCTCCGCATGCTGAAATAAGGGCTTGCGAATAAATCTAAAGTTATACTTTATGGTTCCTTATATCTCAGTAATATATTCCCTCGCCCTTTCAGGGCTCACTCAAATTGCTGCGCAATGGCGTTGGGAGATTGCTTCGCTACACTCGCAGCAATGACACTATTAGAAGAACTAGCGCGCCACTTCGTGGCTTGCTTTCCTTTTGATTTTTTGAGCTTAGTTTCACAAGTCTGACTGGTCACAGCCATACATTATCTTCCCGTACAGTAATAAAAATATGAGTAATTCAATGAACTACCTTAAATCTTCCCGAGCGGGAAGATAGCTTGAATAAGTATCTAATAAATTAGATACTTATTCCTTAAATAGCAGATTTATCAAATATAGTTGATATTTTACTACCTTGATTCCTCAAGCTCAACTCCAAACCCATCCCAAACGCATCCAAGATTTTAAGAACAGTTGATAGCTGTATGTCTTCCCGACCTTGCTCAAGCCTAGAGATAGTTTGAGTACTGATACCTGTGATTGCAGCGAGGCGCTTCTGCGATATCTTCTGAGCTTTGCGCACTTGCTTAATCTCTTCGACTATTTTTTGCCAATGTTTTTGAATGTTCCGTTCCATCTTGCTTTCACCTGCTTTATTAACCTTACTCTTAAATCAGTTGCTATCTGCTTCTGTTGATTAATTATCTCGTAAACTTTTTCTAGCTTTGCTGAGAAACTTTCAATTGCGAGTTCTAATACTTTCTGATTCAACCCAAAATCATCACAGAGAATTCTTAAGTGCTTGTCCTTAATAGCACCTAGCGATGGATTAATATTCTTACCTAAACCTAATGCTAATTCATTAAAATCATAATACGCAGCAAACACCATATCATAGCTAGGGGTTAACTCTAAACCTCTTGGACTATGATACATAGCAAAGTTCTTCAGATGTGCATCAGTATTGCCCAGTAGAATACATACTAAGATTCTACGAAATAGTTTTTCTAATTCTATCGTAGAGCATAATGAACTCGTGTTGATATAGTTAGCTAGATCAGCATAATTTCCATCATACTTGTTCATGGCTTTCATATTAAGTAGCTGAGCAAATTCTTCGAAATGAATTTTATTACCATTAGCATCACGATCAAAACGCTTCACGAAGAGAGCTTCACCGATACCTTCTAATACCCCTATCTTCATCTCCACGACTGGATCTGGAGCTAGAAGTGTCCTAGCAGCTAAGCTACACAAGTATTCATTCTCGATAATCAAGGGAAATTTACCTGGTAACTTTGCAATGTGTGTCGAATACTTATCAAGCTCAGCAGGGTAAAACTTACCCCGTTTCTCATAAGCAAAAATCTTAGGTTGCACTCCAGACATAGAAGCTTTAGACCTGATGCTTACCTCTTTCAAGTAATTACTCGTATCTATGTTTATTTGGTAGCTAGGATCTGGATCTATCACAGAGACAGCTCCCACTAAATCATGTCCAAAAGCCATTAATAACTTAAAACGATTGTTTGCGTTAGTGGCTAAAGCTTTAGCTTGAATTTCAGCAAGCCAACCTTCTGCTACTAAATTATCAAAGAAAGGGTGCAGACCATTTTCTGAAATATGTTCAGCTTTATCAATCGATAGATTAATTGATATGGGACTTGAATTATTTTTCAGGAAGCTTTCATCATAAGTAAAACTACAGCGGCCACCGGGCTGCTCTTCTAAAACGCCAGCAAAGTCCTTATACAAATATACTTTTGCCCAATTATTAGTTGCCATATTTAGTCACCTAAACATCAAATATATTAGATATTATACCCATTATAGTTATTTTTATCTAGTTTATTAGATATTTTTCTAAAAATATAACAAGATATCAATTATATTAGATAAAATATTTTAGTTATGAGCAAGCCTCAACGAACACCACTCAGGAATTCCCGATATAATCAGTGATACTGTATATTCTTCTTGATTTAGCTGGATTTCGTTGAAATCACTACCTATTTGGGGTACCAGGACGTAAAAAATCAGCCCCTTGCTATCAAGGAGCCAAAATTTTTGGAATCGATACTCACTGTGTAGGATATTCGGCAAGTACTAAAAGTAGTAGAGCTGCCCAAGAGTTTACTGGAAGCACAGAAAAAAAACTTCGTATAGCTTCCCACATAGATTTCCTACTACCAGCACTATCTCGTATCTGTTGAAAAATCTTACAACAAATTTCTTGTATTTGATCTACTAAAAAGGCATGCATCATCAGCATCGCCATATTATTAGAAAGATTTTGATAGCCGTGTCCATAATTATGTTCGAAATTGTAACCTTGATTCTTTAGAGTGTTGAAAGTTTCATTCTCCATCTTCCAGCGTGCCCGAGCGGCTTTCATAAGCTTAAAAACATTTTTCTTTGTAATTTTATGATTAGTCACCCAAGAAAAATGCTTAGTACCATTTTTACTAATTTCGGTATATTCTATGAATCCAACTTTAACATCATCATTAGACATATTAAGAGACATGTCATTAGCAAAGCGAAAGATGTGGGTTATTCCATTCTTTTCAATCGTAACTTGCTCAACAATTGGCTCTTTAGAACCCATCAACTGATCAATGCCAGCAAATGGAAGTTTCTTATTAAAGCATTCAAAAAGATATGTATGATCTTTGGGTTTGGCACCTATGATGAAGTTGAAACCCAATTCTTGAGCTAGTTTAACCATTGGTGCTTTTGAGAAGAGTCCGTCAGCAACAAAGGTAACTTTTAAGTTAGGATACTCTTGTTTAAATCTTCGAAGTAGTCTCTCCGCAGCTTTAAGCTCATGATCATTTTTCTTCGCACCGTCTTGTTTCACAATTGGTTCAGGAGCTATTGGCAGAACTTGTTTTTTATCAGGATGAACAATTACAGCAGAGAACATTGAATGAGAATATTCTTTACCACTTTTGCGTTTTTTAATTTGACAGTGCTCACACTTTACTGAATTGGAACAAAAGAATCCAGTGCCATCAATCGATAGAATTATATCCCCATCTAAAAACTTGTAATCATCTAGCAACCCTGCTTTCTGAGCTAATCCTAGAGTATCAATGAATCCAGCTTGCAAACTTTTAGTTTCAACTTCATCAAGCACTGTTCTCATTTGTGTATCAGATGGAACTTTTTCCATATTGAAAATTGTTGCAAAATTATTCTTGATGCTTTTACGATTGATAAAGCTTTCATGGGCAAGCATTGATGATGATTTAAGAGCAAAAATTGAATAGCAGCTTGTGATGATATCGGGAAGAGAATATGAACAGTTGGCAGCTCTATGATCCGGTACTTTAGTAAAAGAAGCTCGCACGGATTTCAAAAGTAGATCACCGGTTAATTGACTCCGAAGTTTAGATTTTGCAATTGGTGTTTTTAGAGCCAAGATAAGCAATCTATATTTAAACTCTAAAAATGGCCATAGCTGAAACTACCCAAGATTATGAAAATTTCAAAAATTTAATATTTTGTCAAATGTCGCTAAATCCTTCTCCTGGATTAGTTTTTATCAACACTATTTTCAAACCGGAAGCTGCTGAACACCACTTGCAAACACGTATTACCTTGACTTATTGATGTTAAATTCAATATAATATAGATTAATATGACAGCAATAAATAGAAGAGATTTTTTAGCAGGATCAGCAGGGGCATCAACAGCAGCTCTTGTCGGGGACATAGGAGGAAACGAACTAGCAACCAAGACTCTGGCACCTGACTTAAAACAAGCTTACAACGATTATTGGGGGGAAGGTCATAATGACAGAACAGTACCTGAGGATGCACAATCTCTGTGTACTCAACTTCATAGTGCCATTCGCTCATCTTCAGCAAATGTTACTAGATTCGATGATAAACCTGTTGAACTTTTGGCTGAAAGAGTTGATAAAGACCTTAGCAATGTTCTTATAAATCTTGATAATATAGCTTTCTCTGGGAAACCAGACGGTATCAGAGATGAGCTTGCCTGGGATAAACGATTGCCCCAACTTTTAAAGCCTGAAGCAAGACAAGCTTATGAAAAAATTGCAGCTCCTCTAGCTGTAGCTATAAATGATTTCACCAGAGGTGTAATTGACTGGGTGAAAAAGTTTGGCAATAGTAGCATCCCTGCTTAGACAGTAGCTTAACTGAAATACTATTACATATCCGCGCCAGCATAAGCCATACTGAAGCTCTTATTACAGAGCGGGAAGTCAGGGACTATATTATTCAATACCGCATACTCTAAAGCCTTCCAGTTATGCACTGAGACATCACGAATCTTGGCTCTGGTGATCTTGCCATCATTAGTCAACGCTAAGTACACTAGAACCGGTCCACGTGCAGCCTCCGCAACAGACCAAGCGAAAGGTCTTGATACCGATAATTTAGAGAAATCTATCTCCGTTTCGTTGCCTTGACCACTAACATCTAACTTGGCTAAACAATGATGAATGATATTCAGCGATTCATCTACTTCTGAAACTCGTAGATTAAACCTGGCAAGTACGTCTCCCTCTCTTCGTAAATGCGAATGGAAGCCTAGCTCTTCATAAGCTGCATAGGGCAAATCTCTTCTACTATCATAAGACACTCCAGATGCTCTTCCAACCAATCCTGAAACAGAACAGAGCGTAGCATTGTGATTAGTTAAGCAGCCAGTATTACTAAACCTCTCTAAGACAGTATTGTGCTTTAGGGTTAAACCAATAACTTTCAAGAAATCCTTCTTAATCACCTGCAGAGCAGCTCCTAAAGCAAGCCTCTCGTCAGCTGTTAGGAATCGGGTCACAGCATTGATCTTAATAAAATTACGCAAGTATCTATGTCCAAAATAAATTTTATTCAGACCTAAGACTTTCTCCTTAAGAGCGCTAAGGTAAGAATTAACTACAGAGAAACCGGTATCATTAACCAATCCACCTAAGTCACCACAGTGATTATAGAGTCTCTCCATCTCCAAAACGATGGTTCTCATATATTGAACGCTGGGACTGGGTTCTAACTTATAAATCTTTTCTATAGCTTGAGTGAAAGCTAAGCCATAAGCGAAGGTACTATCACCACAAATATGCTGCGCTAATTCCAAACCCTCAGCAACAGATCTGTTCTCAAACTCATGTTCAATATTCTTATATTTATAACCAAGAGAAATCTCCAAATTAATAATATGTTCTCCTAAAGTGGTGAAATGGAAATGTCCCGGTTCTATTATTCCAGCATGAATAGGACCCACAGGAATAATCGTAGTCTCACCCTCCTCTATATCTCTAGTTAGCTCTGGAGGATAATGCGGAGCTACTTTAACGGGGTTGCAATCAGAGAATTTAATCTTAAACCTTAGAGAACTTTCTTTCTCATAACTAAATACTGCTTGATAAAGCCCAGTCAACGAAGGTATCTCATCGTCCATCTCCACTTCAAGATCAAGCAAGAGTAATTTACCCTTAATACCTACATAGAAAAAATATTTGAGGTTAATATTTGTATTTTTGGATACGACTAAGGTCTCGAACATCGCGTTATTTTTCTTCAGAAAATCAACAAGCTTAATTAATAGATTGAGATCAAGCTTGATAAGCAATAAATCATCATTAGTAGAATCTAATTTAAGATTATTTTTTTCCAGGAAATTAGCTAATTTATCTAAATCTAACATTTCATTTCAACTCCACATCAGAGGAGGACCTCCGCCATTTTTTGCGCATGAACAATCAGTTCTTCTGGCAAAAACAATCCAAAATAAATTAATAAGCACAGTGGTATAGCTATGGCAATAAAATTAGCAAACGCAAAAGACAAAGCCAGTCCAGGACGATCTTCTGTAACACCCTTGAAAAATAATATTTTATTGAAATAATGAATGAAGCTACCAAAAACAATCGCAAAAGCCACAAGAATGGAGCTAGCTAAGAGCAAGTTAGTGTCTATTAATTCTCGAATAATCATAAACTTACTGATAAACAGAGCCATTGGTGGCAGACCTATAATAGCAAAAACACCAGCCATCATCGCTCTGCCAGTTAGCGGTAAACGTCTCATCACTCCTCTAACTTCATCGATCTCACTTGATTGATAGTTTAAGTACAAATTACCGCAACACAAGAACAGCACAACCTTAGTTAAAGAATGAAACACTATATGCAAGAAAGCAGCCACCAAAATCACTTGGCTACCAACAGCCACAGCTAAGACCACAAGCCCTGTGTTTTCCATACTTGAATAAGCAAGCAGCCTCTTGTAATCAGACTGATTAACTAAAAATACAGCCGCAGATAAAACAGTCGCAGCACCAAAGAAATAAAACAGGCCATTAGTAAAATCATGACTAACAAGAGCGCTGTCAACGATATGCTTAAACCTCAGAATTGGTATAAGAACTGCTGGAGAAAGAGCTGCTGTTAACAATGCAGACACGGGAGAATCAGCACTACCGTAAACATCTGGCATCCAGGTATGCATAGGAGCAAGCCCTACCTTGGTACCGTAACCTATAAAAATAAACACAAAAGCTATCTTAAGTAATGTGGCATTAAATACAACATCAGACCCATTAAGTATAGAGATAGAAAATAAATTGGTTATACCTGTATTGGTTATACTAGTAGCAAATAAAACTATTCCGAGAAGAGCTAAGAATATACCAACTGTACAAATAATGGCATACTTCCAAGCGGCTTCAAGTAGTTTAGATTTACTATAGAGTCCCAATAACAAAGCGCTACTCAAAGTAGTCCCCTCAATCGCTATCCAGACCCAACCAATATTATTCAAGAGAGATGCCGCGAGCATAGTACCAATAAAAAGATTGAGAAAAATATAATAGCTTTTTTCATGTTTTTTAGTGACTAGAGCTTGTTCTTCAAGAGTGTGAAAGTAACTCAAACTATATAAAGAAACTAGTAATGAAATAAAACTTACAAGCATTATAGAGAAGCCAGACAAAGGATCGTAGAGGAAGAAATCCGTACTGCTAATCGTCTGTTGTGAAATTTGAGAAAACAAAATTAACACTAAAACAAAAATCACTAAGTTGTTAACAATATTTAACCAGGATAATACAAGAGGAGACTTAACCAGCAAAGCTAAAGCTATAAACGCTAGTGGCAACAACAGAATAATCATAGTTATGCTCATTTATCACCATCCCTTAAAGTAGCTAATTTACGTACATCAATATGCTCCAGATCTTTCTTAATTCTGTTAGAGAAGATACCCATGATAAGGATACCGATCAGCAGGTCGATAGCCAGTCCAAACTCAAGCACTGAAGAGAAACTATTAGCACCAAAAAGTAACATCAAACTAATACCATTCTCCATAACTAAGAAACCTAGTATCTGTGAAATAGTCTTAGTACGATTAATCATCAATAGCAAACCAATGAAGCTAATAGATACAGCTAAAGGAATGACATGGTAGGTTCTTTCAGAAAGAAAACTTAACTCTGTACGCGGGAATATCAAGAAGCTCAAAGCCGTCAACGCGCCAATAGCAATAAAGATGAACTGAATATCTACAATGTTTTCGAATTGTTCTTGTATATGTAACTTTCTCAATGTTCTTCTCAACATTATTGGGAAGATTATCACCTTAAAAATTAAAACTATTGCTGCTGATACTAGGAGATGATGACTCAGGTGATGGGTCATTAATAATACATTGATAATAAATATACAAAACGACTGAAAACTATAAGTATTAATGTTATCCATTAAATGGTTTTGCTTGGACATAGCTAATGCTGTCAGGAAGATCAATACAAAGCTAATGTAATAAAACACATCAGTATCTGCGTATTGAATTATATTATCTAAGTTCACCATGTCTTAATGTAATAATGTGAAAACACCGCTATCAATGCTAAAACCAGTGCAAAACTAACCAGCTCCGGCACTCTGAACAATCTCAACTTAGCAGTAGATTTCTCAAACAGAGCAATGACAAAAGCAAAAGCTGTCATCTTAACTAACCACAATAAAATTGAAATCGCAAGCCCAACCAGGGTAAGTTCATCGACCATACCATAAGAGAAGAATAGAGAGAAAAACAAAGAACTAAGAATAGTAAACTTCAACATTGAAGCATATTCCATCATAGCTAAATATTTACCTGAGTACTCAAGCAATAAAGCTTCATGAATCATAGTTAACTCCAAATGAGTACTTGGATTGTCTACAGGAAAGCGTTTCGCTTCTACTAAAATAACTATCAAAAAAGCAATAGCAATAAAGAAGGAGTTTGGATGACTCAGTAGTTCAAAACCATGGATACTTTCTGCAACAATCGAGAATAAATTACTAGTTCCAAACTCAATGGACAAGGATAATATGATAAGCAGGATTACTGGCTCAATCAAAGCCACATTAAAAGCTTCCCGCGACGACCCAAGTCCAGCAAACGAAGTCCCAGCATCAACACTGCTTAAGACCATAAAGAAAGCCACAATAACAAATAGCGCAAAAATAAAAATCAAATCTGAGAAATAAGAGAAAATAGAAAGTGAAGAGAACACTGGCACCAAGAGGCAGAGAGCAACTGTTATAGCAAGAGCCAAGTATGGGAAAACACGAAAGATCCAAGAGGAGCTCTCCGGTAAGATCACATCCTTGGTTAAAAGTTTTCTCAAATCATAATAGGGCTGAAATATACTAGGACCCTTACGAGCTTCAAACTTAGCTCTAAACTTAGCCACTAATCCAGCAAACAGTGGCGCTGAAACTATCAAAATAAGGGGACTGGTAATAGATATAAGAAGGTACAGTGAAGCTGTACTAAGATGAATATCTAGCATAAATGAGCCCTCCTACAAGAGCAAGCAATACATAGAGCAAGTATCCATGTAGATTACCTGAGTGAACCTTATCTCTTAGCTCTTTACAAAAGTTATAAAAACCAAAATAAATATCCAGAAATATATGAGCAAAATCAATCTTATAAAAATTCTTCATTAGCCTCAATAGTGGTTGCGAATAAGAACTCGCCGTATACTGCATGGTTGCATCTAGCTCAAAGCCACAAGTCCACGGAATATCCCTCTTAGACTTAACTTTAAGGAAGTAACTAATAAATACTATGATTATCAGGATCATAAGAGTAAAAATTAAAATCAAACGAGAAGGGAAATAATTAAACATGAGGTGCGACAGTGGATCGGCATTAAAAAACTCGTGAGGGAAAACAAAATACGGCGTACCTGCAGGATAAGGTAAACTAAAACGATTAAGTATATTAGCCCAGATATCACCCATGATTTGTGGATATAAACCAAAAAATAAACAGAGAAAGCTAAGAAGAGCCATTGGCAACCACATCATTGGGCTTACCTCTTGAGCTTGCTTAGCATTCTCTGATCTGGCATAGCCCAGAAAAGCAATAGCAAATAATTTAGTGAATGCGACAAACGCAAAACCTGCAATCATTGCCACAAACATCAACACGATAGGCAATACGAAATGCAAGCTAGTTTCTCCTAATTGCATAGCCCTGATCAAAGATTGATACAAGAGCCATTCACTAACAAAACCATTAAAAAAAGGCATGGCTGCTATAGACAGAGAAGATACTAAGAAGAACAACGCCGTCTTAGGCATAAGATGGATTAAACCACCAAGCTTGTTGAGATCTCGAGTATGACACTTACTAACAATAGATCCAGCTCCAAGAAACAGCGAGGATTTATAAATAGCATGATTCATTATATGGAATACTGCTGCCATAAAAGCCAAAGATGCTAACAGAACATTATTGGATTTGAGGAATACAATCGACAAGCCTAAGCCAATTAAAACAATGCCGACATTCTCTATAGTTGAATAAGCAAGCAGCTTCTTAATATCATTCTCCTTGATCGCATATATAACTCCAAGCAGACCAGAGACAATACCTAATCCCAGTATGCTGTAACCCATATAAGCCTCAGGCACTAAGAAATCAAAAACCACTCTCATCAAAATACAGATAGGCACTTTAACCATTATCGCTGACATCAATGCTGAGACATGAGAAGGTGCTGCAGGGTGAGCGATAGGTAACCAGAAATGAAAAGGCACCACACCCATCTTAATTCCCAGACCAACTAAGAACATGATGAAAGCTATCAAGCTAAGCTGAGGATCTAAATTATGAGCATTGACGGTCAAGGCTCCAAAGGAGAGATCGGAACTTAGATGAGACAAAAGCAGAAACGCAACCAAGAGAAATGCAGTCGCCATATGAGTCATAACGAAGTAAATAAATCCAGCATTAACATTATCCTTGTCCTTATAGTCATAAATAACCATGAGGTAAGAACTTAGACTCATTAGCTCCCAAAAAACCAAAAAACTAAAAACATGATCAGAACAAACCACTCCAATCATTGACAGGCTAAAAACCGTAGTAAATAAAGCTAGGCTTGATAAAGAATATTTAGACTGATACTCATCAGCGTACTTAACGGAGTAGATAGTAGCCAATATAGAAACTACACTTATCAACATCACAAAAAACGCAGAAAGTGCATCTAGCCTTAAGCTGAGATCTATAAAACTTAGAAACTCATTTCTATAAAGCGTTAAATCAATACCTTCAGTACTAAGGAGAGAGGGATAGACAAGAACAATAAAAAATATATTCAAGAGTACTGATGCACTTGCTATTAAGATAGATAGGAATTTATCTCTTGACTCAAGCATTCTTTAAAATTGTTAATAACTGAGTAGCAATCTCCAAAGGACTTGGCGGATCTCCTACTATATTAATATCGACCGGAATACAATCACTAACCTTGAGAAGATTATGACCTGCTATATTCTCGCTAATCCTGCCAGTCACAGCACCATCACCAACAGCGATAACTATCTTAGGATCAGGGCAGGCTTCAAAAGCCTTAACAAGAGCTACTTTCATACCCGGCGTAACCGGTCCAGTCACCATCAAAATATCAGCATGCCTTGGTGATGCCACTATCTTAATACCAAAACGGCTAAGATCATAGATAGGGTTCTCAAGAGCCGTGATCTCACTTTCACAATCATTGGTAGAACCAGCATCAATCTCTCTAATAAACAGGGATTTCTTGCCAAGCCTAGCAAACTTAGCCTTAAGCTCTTCAGTAATTAAAACTTCTTCATTAGAGACCGGAATCGACTCGGTAAGACATTTATTGGTCAAGAAGGTCTTTAGTATTGTTAGCATCTAAACTCCCATGCTATCGAAGTTCTTAAGACTTTTGGGGCAAGTCTTCATTACTAAGCATATATAAGCATTGTATATGAATATTCGAACATTTACATGTAGCTGGGAACTTAAACAAAGATTACATCTTGGAGTTTTAGCTCTTAAATAGCAAATTCACAAAACTCAAATTCACAAATAGCTTGCGAAAACATATAGAAAAAATACAACATGTAACTTAGATGTGAATTAAGATTATTCAGGTGATTACTAAAGAATTTCCGACAAATAGTTAGCATCTTCAACACAGACGAATCCTTTATCGAATAATAGACGTTATTACCATCCTTTCTAGTCTCGACTAGATTATTATTTCTTAGTATCGCTAACTGCTGAGAGACATTTGAACCCTGAAGGTCCAGTAAACCAGAAAGCTCATTAACGTTACGTTCTCCATCTCTCAGGGCATCAATTATAAGTATCCTAGTAGGATGCGCCAACGCTTTAAAAACTTCCGCTTCAAATTTTCTTAATTCTAACAATCCACACACTCCTCATATATTCGAATATTCGAATATAGTTCAAGCATAGCACGATTAAGCTGTTCTATGCAACAGAACTCCTACAATTATTACATTTTACATGCAAGTGTTAAAAAACACAAAAAGTCGGGAATGTTATGTACTAAAGAGGTTTATTTATATGGAAGGGCTTGTATCTGAGTTTGAGGAGTTGGGCTTGTTTTTGACTGAGCTCGTAGTGATTTTTACATTAAGTAGCATATTTATTTATGGTGTAGTTGCCGTTGAGAAAGGCTTGGCGACTAGCACGGCAAGTGCTAAGTAATGAGAATGCTAAGATAGGGTTAAGAGGATTTTCAGCAATCTAGTATGATTTAACTAGTTTGGCGTCTCTGGCTCTATGAAAAAACAAATTTATAACATTGAACAAGCCTTACCGGGTTTAGTTAAAGGGGAGGCTTTAAATGAACTGGCGCAAGATGGCGGGGACAATTGGAATAGACTAGTATTTGAGTCTAGCCCCTATTTATTACAACATGCTGCTAACCCAGTGAACTGGTTCCCTTGGTCAGAGCAGGCCTTCTCTAAGGCTAAAGCAGAAAACAAACCAGTCATGCTTTCTATTGGCTACGCTACCTGCCATTGGTGTCATGTTATGGAGCATGAATGTTTCGAAGACCACGAAGTAGCAGATCTGCTCAATAAATATTTCATCGCCATCAAGGTGGATAGAGAAGAGAGACCGGATCTCGATAATCTATATATGGGCATAGCTCAATCCTTAGTAGGACGCGGCGGCTGGCCTCTCAATGTATTTCTCACTCCGGACAAGGAAGTGTTTTACGCTGGTACTTATATTCCGAAGTATTCCAGAAATTATGCTAATGGCAAGTTAGCGGGAATGCTAGAACTCATTCCTTACCTAGGTGAGCTTTGGCAGCAACGACATAGTGAGATAGTAGGATCTGCTCAAGACATCATGCAGAGCTTCTCTAAATATATGGTAATGAACTCTACTGAGCCAGGACAAGAGTTAGACTCTCAAGCCATAGAAAGCTTATCAGAAGCTTGTTTCAAACAACTAGCAGCTAAGTTTGACGATAAACATGGTGGCTTCGGCTCAGCGCCTAAGTTTCCCTCACCACACATATATAGTTTTTTACTGAATTATTACAAACGCACACAGGACAAAAACGCCGTTAATATGGTTGAGACTACTCTTAAAGCAATGCGTCGAGGTGGGGTTTTCGATCAAGTTGGATTAGGATTTCATCGTTACTCTACTGACAGAGAGTGGCTTCTACCACATTTCGAGAAGATGCTTTATGATCAAGCGTTGCTAATGATGGCTTATGCTCGTTGTTATGCCACCACTCAAGATGCTTTCTACAAGAGAGTTACCAGTGAAATCTACCAATATTTAGTTCGAGACATGTGCGATGATACTGGGCTCTTTTATAGTGCCGAAGATGCTGATAGCGAAGGAGAGGAAGGTAAGTTTCAAACCTGGAGCTATGATGAACTCAAGCAAGTACTCAAGCCTGAAGAATTACAAAAGATAGAGAAACTATACAACCTTAAGCCTCAAGGCAATTTCATGGATGAAGCGACACACCAAGTTAATGGCAGAAATATTTTTCACCTGAGTAGCGATTTAGAGTTGGACACTAATATGCAATCAATATTAGATCGCTTGTATGAAGCTAGAGAACTACGCATCCACCCACTTAAGGACGATAAGATACTCACAGACTGGAACTCACTAGCTATCGCTGCTCTAGCCATTAGTTATGGTTGCACTCAAGAATCCCAGTATCTTGATCTGGCAGAGAGATCCATGAGTAGCCTCAAAGCATTAATGCTAGACACTAATCTTAAACTTTCTAAATCAGCTAGATCTGGAAAGCTCTCCAAAGCTCCAGCTACTATTGCTGACTATGCCTTCTTTATTTGGGCTTTAATTGAATTGTTTCAAGTCACCTGCAAGGCTGAGTATATAGATCTAGCTATGAAATTAGTGAAATATACTATAGATCAATTCTGGGACAAGGTTAATGGAGGCTTCTTTTATTCTGCCCAAGAGAACCTGGACCTACCGATCAATACCAAGGAGTTATATGATGGAGCCATCCCTTCAGCTAACTCTGTCATGGCAGCTAATTTATATTTCAGTTACCAATATTCAGGCGATGAGGAATTAAACAAAATTCTCACACAGCAAAACTTATTAATGTATCAGCACTGCAAATCTTATCCAAGTGGTCATACACAGTTCATAAGCTTTCTAGAATCCACACTAGAACCGCTGGTTATGGCTTGCAAGGTATGGAATTTCAGAAATCAACATGAACTGGGGAGATAAATTTGGACTGAATCTAACGAGGTTCTTCTAATAATTTCAGACTCTAGTATAATTAAGCCGCATGTCCTCTAAGAGAGCTTTATTATATTCTCTTCTAATAAGCTTGGCGATCGCCATCTTTGTCGAACATCGAGTTTTCTATGACCCAACTGCAATCAACGATGATGTCAGGAACCAGATTTACTGGATGGCAAGGTTTATAGATCCAAGTTACTTCTCTAATGATTACATAGCCGCGTACTTCACTCAACCAAGCATGATATCTCCGATAGTGGGACCTCTATATCAATTCCTTAGCCATTTTGCTGATCCTAAACTTGCCACTCAGTTTCTAGTTTTCCCTATCATTATATTTACTACTTTCTTCTTGTTTAAAGCTGCGGAAGCTCACGAAAGATCTCAGATCCTGTTCGAAAAGTTTCCAGATGCGAGGCATGCGAGTCCCGAGAACGCGGAGTTGACTGAGACGTCAATGAGCAGTTCGAGGGACGAGCATAACAAAGCAGATGGAACTTTGCGGACAGGATCTCAGTATGCTTTCTGGGTTTGTTTTATTTTCAATTTATACATTTGGACTATGAAGTATACAGCAGGAGCTTTACCAAGATCCTACTTCTACTTATTGTTTTTTCTTTTCTTATGGTTGCTTACAGCCAAGCGCTGGAACTGGCTTGTAGTCTGTTTCACACTACAAGCCTTGATTTATCCTACGGCGTTTTTCGTTTCAGTATTAACTTTGATACTAGAGATCTTCCAGGATAAAAAAACTCGAGGTAGTTTCGACCCTGCTCAAATTCAAACTGTATTTATGGGCGCATTGGCAGCAACCACTGTGTTCTATTTTCGTTATCTAAGACATCATGCAAGTCAATTTGGTTCTATGCCTAGCCTTGCTGAAGCACTGAAGATGCCGGAGTTCTATATAGATGGTAGAGCTTGTGTGTTTATTCTGCCTTTCAAGTTCTCAACTCAATTTCTGCCAAGTATAACAATCTGCTTATTGTTAATTATCGGTAGCTATTTTTTAATTAAGAAGCTTCTAATTAGAAAACTACCATTTATTTCAACACCAAGATACTTATGGACTAGTGCTGCAGCTTCATTGTTTCTTTTTGTTTTAGCTCATTTTGTTCTGTTCTATTTATACTTACCACATAGATATATCACTTACGTATTACCGCTAATACCAATTTTCATATTAGGCTCTATTCTGTATCAGCTTGATATCAAATTAGCTCATAAGCCCCTCAGCATTTGGCTTATAGCGATTCTCTGTTTAGCCCTAATATATCCTCATTGGAATGATGATCTCATAGAGATCCCCGGAAATGAACAGCAATTATACAAATTCCTCAAAACCGTTCCCAGTGATGCTTTAATAGCAGCTCCGCTAAAACTTGCCAGCAATATTCCAGCCTTCTCATATCGCAGTGTACTAGTCAGCTCAGAGACTAATATCCCCTTCCATAAAAATTATTACAAGGAGATTCAAGCCAGGACTAAGGCTCTAGATTTGATTTACAGTTCGAAGAATAATACAGAGCTAACTAATATTATCCAAAAGTATAATATCAAGTATATTGTTATTGACCTTAAACAGAACCCAGACACCGCATTGAAAAATATTCCTGACAGTCAGGTAGTTTATTCGACAAAAAAGTATTTGGTTGTCAGTACATCGTTTCAAAAATAATTTGACAAGCAAGCTTCGCAGAGCAAGCATGGCATTATTCACGTAACTTTAATATCTCATACTGAACATTAGCTACACCGGCTCTCAAGAAATCTAAGACCTTAGCAGCACTTTCTGACACGTCTATTTCTCTACCTTTAATAAAAGGACCTCTATCATTGACTCTGACTATAACTTGCTTATTATTAGCTTTATTGGTCACTAGTAAATGAGTGCCAATGGGAAGAGTTTTATGCGCAGCTGATAAACCATTGGCATCAAAGATCTCATTAGCAGCAGTTTTCCTGCCATGAAATCTACCTCCATACCAACTTGCCTTAGTTTCAAAAATTTCTTCAGAGTGCTTAAGATCCATTTTTTTGATTTTTTTATCAATATTAATCTCGTCATCTTCATCGAGATACTCTTCAGCAGTATTAGTGACTTCATTTTCAGCTTGAACCGGCAAACTTAAACCTGCTAGACCAAATATTAGGTTGGGAGCTACAACTGCTAGAATAATTTTCTTGTTTATTTGGAGCATTAGTTCATTTTAGCTTATAAACTATGCTTCGGTGTCGTATCTGTTGCTGCGCAGAACAGACGGAAAATGCACAACAGCCACAGATAGTGCTAAAGCTCACAGCAAAATTAAAGGTCTCGCCTTGAGAATAATTATGCTCATGTTTGTGATCACTGATTCCAGGTAAGGTAAAATATCTATGTATGGTTTCATTCACAGAAAAGGCTCAAAAAAAGTTACAGCAACTTAGTTATAAGATTACAGATGCTAGGTCTGATGTGATTGAGGTGTTAGCGAATAATGATCAAGCATTAACAGCTTATAACATACAAGGTTTATTAAAGCAGAGCCGCAAGGAATATCAAGTAATCACCATCTATAGAGTCTTAGATCTACTTTGTGAACTAGAAATTATTCATAAAATTTATTCTATCAATGCTTATATTAAATGTACTCAGAGTAAGGGGCATGATCATCACCATCATCAATTTCTTGTCTGTGAAAAATGCCATCAGATTAAAAAAATTGATAATAATCTCACCTGTGCAGTTGTGAATAGGGGTTTTATTGCGAAACAGGATATTCATGAAATTTTAGGATTGTGTAGCAGTTGTCATTGATTTAACATGCAATTTCTATTGTAACAATGTTACAATAGCTCTGTAAATTGAATGACAAGTATTGCATTAAACCCTAGAATAATATTGCCCGCAACCCCACAGGTGCACAGTAGTTGTTGTGGACATGCTCATCATCACGAAAAAGAAAGTCCAGATGCTAATGAATTAGTTCAGAAGCGAGTTGAAACTTCAGAGCCTAGCTTCTTGACAGCCCTATGGCAAAAAATTAAAAGATGGATTTTGGGTGACTCTGAAGATGCTCAGATTGTGACAGAGTCAAAGATAGGCATTCCTGAAACTTCTATCCAAAAGCAATTACACCATACTATCTCCGACAAGGTAGCTCAAGAACCAAGAACGAATTCTCCAGCAAATCCATCTCGACATAATCATAGTGGATGTTCTCATGGAACTTGTTCTATTAAGCAGTCTAGCATCACCGAATCTAGATCGGGTGGCGGGCATGTACATTCTGGTGGCTGTTGTGGCGGAGCACATAGGACATCAAATTCAACTAACTCAACGAGTTCAGGATCTTCGTTTAGTTCAGCAAGTCGAGGAAGGTTAGCAAGATCTACTCCTGCTGAATCTAAGCAGGTACCGATATCAAACGATGAGAAGCGTGGACATTCTTGTGCCGATCATGGGACTTGTAGTCACGCCCATGACCATGAAAAACCAGGGGATGGATTGGTGCAATTAGAGATCTTTGGAGGAGCTAAAGTAGTAGAAGAATCAACTTCAGAAGCATCACCAGCAATAACAGAGCAAGCTATAGTAGTTGAGCCAGCAAAATCAACACCAGTTGAACCATCACCAGCATTAACAACAGAGCCAGTAGCAATAGCAACACCCCCAACGGAAAGCGAAACCTAATCTATCAAGGCTAGTAGAAGAGTTTAATATTGACAATTAGAGAGATGCTGAGAACACATTAATGGGGTTCATTTGGAAAAAACAAACCAAGATAGCTAATCACTGACTAGCCATCTTGGTTTATGAAGTGACTATTTCTTTTTAGATGCCTTAGGTTTTTTCTTACTACCTTTGTCTTTACCTTTATCTTGGCTTTTACCCATGATATTCTCCTTTACTAGATTACCGACATCGGTAACCTTAACTGCAATAATCGTATCATAAATTTCTTTTCTCGTCGCACTAGCAGCAGCGTCTTATACCCTCCCACTTACGTTCAGTTTCCATCTTAAAAAATTCCTTGCGAGATAAGAGAATTGATCCTAGATGAGCTTTAGCTTGATGTTCTAGATATCTTTCATAAGCATCATCACCACTCAGTTCTTTGATAAAGCTCCAGAGTCTAATTAACCATTTCATGTATAGGTTTTCTCCTGAATATTACTAATACTGTATTAATGAAAGTAACCCAAACTATCACTAAGAAGATCACCGTTAAAGTAGCAACAGTATATTGATTATGTGCAAGCTTCTCAGAGAGCTGAGCTGCGGCTAGATAACCAATGCGAGGATCAGCACTAAAAAGCTTCTCAATAGCAGCACTAGTAGTAATCAGCACCAAAACTAGGGCTGGCATCGCTGTAACCCAGAGATATTTAATGCGACCTGTTTGTGCCATCATCGCAGAAGCTACACATAAAGCTATAGTAGCAAGCATTTGATTAGCTATACCAAAGAGAGGCCAGAGCATATTCACCCCACCATTAGGATCAACTACTCCAAAATACAAGAAATAGCCCCATGATAGTACGACAATGAAACTTGCAATAACGTTAGCCCAATTGGAAGAAGTCTTACCCAGAGGTTTATAGAAAGCACCTAAGAAGTCTTGAAGAATAAACCTAGCGACTCTAGTACCAGCATCTAAGGTAGTAAGAATAAAAATCGCTTCAAACATAATAGCGAAGTGATACCAGATCGCCAAGAAATGTTGACCAAAGACTCTAGCAAAAATACTTGCCATACCTACAGCCAGTGACGGTGCGCCTCCGGTCCTTGAGAGTAAACTCTTCTCACCCATAGAGTGCGCTAAGTCCTTCATCATTTGCGGCTCTAGCGCAAACCCCCATGAGGAGATAGTTTCACAAGCTTGTTTCAGGTTTTCACCGATGATAGCAGAGGGGCTATTAATCGCAAAGTAGACACCAGGCTCTAATACACAAGCAGCAATAATTGCCATTAAAGCTACCAGGGACTCAAGTAGCATACTGCCATAACCCACTAATTTAATATCCTTCTCGCTAGTAATAAGTTTAGGACTAGTACCAGATGCCACTAAGGAATGGAAACCAGAGATCGCTCCACAAGCGATAGTAATAAACATAAACGGAAAGATCTTACCTGCAAAAATCGGACCAGTACCATCTATAAACCTCGTAAGTGGCGGCATCTTAATCTCTGGAGCCAATACCAAAATTGCAATGAATAAAAGAAAAATAGTTCCTAACTTGAGAAATGTAGATAAGTAATCTCGCGGAGCTAATAATAACCAGACCGGTATTACCGCTGCAAAGAAACCATAAATAATCACGAAGTATGCCAAAGCTTCACTATTAATATTAAAGAGATGCGATAAGAAATCATGCTCTGCAACCCACTGTCCAAGCAGTACAGCTCCCAAAGTAAGTGCCAATCCCAATATAGAGCCTTCTAGAACTCTACCTGGACGTATGTGACGCATAAACACACCAATCAGCATTGCTATCGGGATAGTTGCCATAACCGTAAAAGTAGCCCAGGGACTATTCTTCATGGCTTTAACCACTACTAAGCCCAGAACCGAAATAAGAATAATTACAATCAAGAGTGAACCAAGTAAAGCAGCATGACCACCAACTTTACCGAGGTGTTTTTTAGCCATCTGTCCAAGACTCTGACCATCATTTCTCACAGAGAAGAAAAGAATCGTTAAGTCCTGTACCGCACCACCCAGTACCGCACCAATCAATATCCATAAGACACCTGGTAAATAACCAAACTGTGCAGCTAGTGTCGGTCCGATGAGAGGTCCAGGTCCAGCGATAGCAGCGAAGTGATGCCCAAAAACTATCCACTTATTAGTAGGCACAAAATCCTTGCCATCATCAAAACGTTCTGCAGGAGTTTTCCTGTCCGGATCTAAGACCAAAACCTTAGCGCAAATCCAAGATGCATATAACCTATAAGCAATTAAATAAACACAAACCGCCCCAATAATAAGATAAACCGTATTCACGGATTAATTCTATATGGCGCAAACCCTTTAGTCAAGAGGAATCTTAGCCTTAGCTTTCTTCGTAAAGAAACTGATAATGATAATCAAAGCCAATGCTATAGAAACTTGCAAGAATAATCCCTTAGAACCTTCTGCCGCCTCCTGTCCTACATGACCTATATAGGCATAAGCTAGAGTACCTGGAATCAGACAAATAAAACTTGTCAGCGTAAAAGTTAATAGAGGGATTTTAGTAAGACCGAACGCATAATTCAAAATACTATAAGGGAATACTGGTACTAAACGTGTGAACGCCACATAGCGCCATCCATCCTTCTTAATGCCACGCTTGACTTCAATAAGCAGATTATGACTATGTAATGCTGTCCAGTCATCCGCAATATATCGTCCAACCAGGAACGCTAGAGATGCACCAATAGTGCCTCCTATCAGCGAATATAAGAAACCCCAATACAAACCAAATATAAAACCCCCAATCAAGGTCATCACCGTACCAGGAATAAACAATACTGGAGCTAGAGCACAAAGCAGCATAAAAACTAGTGGCGTCCATGGACCTAAGTAGGCTAATAAAAGATTTAAGTTCTCATAAGTAAAATGCTCTCTGTATAAAACAACAGATACCGCAAGGACTAAAATAAACAGAATTAAAAATAGTTTCTTGAGATTCAACTTACTCTCACACTAGCACGAGCTAAGACCTTCATATGATTGTCGTTCCATTCTCTTATATAACGCAAGAACTCTTCCCTAGCCTCGGCTATTTTATCTTTCAATAAACGTACTTCTACTATAACTAAACCTTGACCACGTTTTTGCATAACTTGGTATTCATTTCTTAGCTTAGTTAATTGCTTGAAAGCACCCTCAACCTTCTCTTTAAGTTGGCTGAGGATTAGATCTTGACCATCAAAAAACTTAACGTCTACCTTTTGCAACTTCTGTAGCATGCGCTTCTCGGTCATCTGCCAACGCTTACGAATAATAATCTCTTCTCTAATAGTTTTAAGATTGCTCGTTAAACCTAAATACGAAAGTCCTTTAATGATCCATTTGGTTGGATCCCAATCAAAGAAGCGTGGACCATTACGGTAATCAGAAGAAAACTCATGGTGATAGTTATGATAGCCTTCACCAAAAGTTAAAAACGCTGTGAATAAATTATCACGAGCACTATGTTTGTCCGAGTATGTTTGCTTACCAAAACAATGTGAAAGCGAATTAATTAGGAACGTAGAATGATGATTGATAACCGCTCTCAGGAAACCAGCAAGCAAGAGCCCTCCCCAGAAATCATGCCAAGCTAAAGCAATTAAAGCAGGTAGGATATAACCAGCAAAAATACCAACTAGTGTCCACCATTTATTCTGCCAAACAACCAGCGGATCATCTAATAGATCTCCAGCTTTAGAAAGATTACGTCTATCTCCAAGTGGTTCAAATAGTAACCAACCAATATGCGCCCAGAGGAAGCCCTTGGTAATAGCATAAGGATCCTTGTCTCTATCATCAATATAGTTATGATGATCACGGTGATCTAACGACCACATTAGGGCTGAACCTTCAAACGCCGCAGCACCAAAAATTAAGAAGAATAATCTAACTGGCCAAGCTGCCTGAAAGCACCTATGCGAAAATAATCTATGATAACCAGCAGTAATACTAACTTGAATTATGGTGGTAAAAATCAAGGCTAAAACAACTGTCGCCCAGTTGAATAACCCTGCTTTAATCCAATACCATAGACCCAATCCTGCTATCAATGGTGATAGTGATAGAAATAATATATTGACCCAGCCTAGCTTTCTGGTTTCGTGATGGTTTGTTACGTTCATTTGCTTGTATTATACCCTATAGAGTACTAATTCAAACTCAGCCTAAAGACTATGAATCCTAATCCCTGTGCTGGATTTATTGAAACAAATTTCATTTAAGATGCTGTTATGCCTTAAGGATAATTGTTATTAATTAATGCTTAAGCATCAAGAACGTTATAAAATGAGCTTAGCATGAAAAAATTCACCATATTATTAGCCATATTATTAAGCCAATTAAGCCCTGCTTCTGCAGCTAATAATGAAGCCTCATTAAGAGCCATCTTCAGCAAATTAGTTACTGGTATGGGAGAGAAAGAATCAGATTACACTCTTGAATTAGTTGAATCAACAGAGCTTAATGCTTATGCAACACTTGATCACAAGATGGTTGTGTATACGGCGTTACTCAAGAATGTTGACAGCGAAGCTGGCTTAGCGTTTGTGCTGGCACATGAGCTTGGACACATAGAACATCATCACGTGGAGAAGAGTATCATCATGAGCAAACTGAGCTCATTAGTAGGAGCACTTCTCTTCAAAAGCAATACGACTAGCAGTAAGATTTACAGTGGCGTAAGTTACTTTCACAACCTAAGCTACAGTCGTGGTAAAGAGAAAGATGCTGATTTATTTGCGGTTAGCTTAGTTGATAAATTTTATTGTAAAGATCCTAACAAGTTAGAGTTCTTCACTAAGAATGCTGGGGCTCAACAATCTGGCAAGCTACTAGAATATTTCAGTACTCACCCACTAACCAGCACTAGAATTGCCTACCTCGATGAAGCTTTTAAAGCAGAGAATTGTGTGTTTTAGATAAAACCCCCTACTTCAGCTCAAACACAGCTTCAACTTCAACGGCAGTATTGAGAGGTAACGAGCTCATGCCTACAGAGCTGCGTGCATGCCTACCCTTATCACCAAAGACCTCAACAAATAATTCTGAAGCACCGTTGGCGACATCAGAGTGCTTAGAGAAGTCCGGAGCACTGGCAATGAAAACAACTAACTTAACACAACGAGCGACTCTGCTAAGATCACCACCACAAGCATCGTTTAACTGCGCTAATAAATTTAACGCACATAGACGAGCAGCCTTCTTGCCCTCATCAAGATTTAGATGGACACCAACCTGACCCTTATAAACTACTTCTCCACCTTCCTTACAAATTTGACCAGAGAAATAAACATGCTTACCACTTATAACATATGGAACGTAGTTAGCAAGCGGTGCAGTTGCATCGGGAAGAGTAATACCAAGTTCTAATAGATTAACCATAATAAGTACTATTATACAAACAATGCAAGTTAAAAGTAGCTAAAATTAATTAATGATGATAGCCCAGTTGCAAGAACATATTAGTTATCAAGGACTAAGTGACAATGAAGTCCAGCAAGAGCTTCTAAAACATGGCTTCAACGAGTTGCCTTCATCAAAGCCAAAGAATCTCCTTAGAGTAAGTTTTGATGTTATCAAAGAGCCCATGTTCTTACTTTTAGTGGCTTGTTGTCTTCTATATGTGACATTAGGAGACTTACAGGAAGCACTTACCCTATCATTTTTTGTAGTCATTATCATTGGCATTACGTTATTTCAATCCTGGAAAACAGAAAGAACTCTTAGTGCTTTGAAAGATTTAACTAACCCCAAAGCTCTAGTGATCAGAAATGGTCAAGAGCAACATATCTCAAGTCGTGAACTAGTAATAGGCGACATCATTATTCTTAACGAAGGTGATAAAGTACCTGCAGATGCAATAGTCCTAAACACTATCAACCTTATGGTAGATGAATCCTCTCTTACTGGTGAGTCCGTACCAGTGAAGAAAAATACAGGAGATGCGAATTCTGTTATCACCAGACCCGGCGAAGAAGGAACTTGCATGGTATACAACGGGACTCTCATTACTCAAGGGAAAGCTTATGCTCAAGTAGTAGCGACAGGCATAGGCACTGAGCTTGGTAAGATTGGTAAAGCAATTAACTCTATCGAGAAGGATGATTCTCGATTCAAGCAAGAAGTCTCAAGATTAGTCAGTAAGATTGTAATCATTGCTGCTGTCCTCTGCATTGTAATCATTAGCATCCTTGCTATGAGACAGGATTTCATGAGGGGCCTATTGACCTCTTTGACTTTTGCGATTGCCATGCTTCCTGAAGAGATACCAGCAGTTCTCACTGTATTTATGGCATTGGGTGCTTGGCGCATTTCTCAGAGAAACGTCCTTACCAGAAGAATGTCAGCAATAGAAACGCTTGGCTCAGTTACAGTGCTATGCACAGACAAAACTGGCACTATTACCGAAAATAAAATGGCACTTAATGAAGTTTACTCTGCAGGCAAGTCTTACAAGTTAAACAAGGAAGCATTACCTGAAGAATTTCATTCACTGATTGAGTTTGCTATCCTAGCAAGCCAAGAACAATCTTTCGACCCCATGGAAAAAGCTCTCATGCAAGTAGTTTCTTTGAATTTAATTGATGCAGAGCATATTCATAAGAATTGGAGACTAGTTCAAGAATATCCATTATCGAAAGATCTCTCAGCTATGTCCAGAGCCTGGAATGCATCAGAGAAAGAAGAACTCTCGTTTTATTCTAAAGGTTCGCCTGAAGCTATCTTTGATCTATGTCACTTAAACAATGATGAAATAAAAACTCTTGCTCTTACAGTAGAGAATATGGCTTCAAGGGGTTTAAGGATCTTAGGCGTCGCCAAATCGAGAACTACATTACAAAGCATACCTGCAATTCAACATGATATTGATTTTGAATTTTGTGGGCTCCTGGGTTTCTTCGATCCAATTCGCGACGGTGTCAAAGAAGCTGTCAGGGATTGCTACAGCGCAGGGATTAAGGTTGTAATGATCACTGGAGACCACCATGTTACTGCTCAGAATATTGCTCAAGAGATTGGACTCAAAAACTCAGATAAATTTATCACAGGTTCAGAACTCACCAAACTCAGTGATGAAGAATTGCAAGAAAGGATTAAAAACACTGTGATCTTCTCAAGGGTCATACCAGAACAGAAATTAAGAATAGTTTATGCCTTAAAGAAGAATCAGGAGATTATTGCCATGACCGGCGATGGTGTCAACGACGCTCCAGCACTCAAGGCAAGTGACGTGGGCATAGCTATGGGCAAGGCAGGAACCAATGTTGCACGCGAATCTGCTGACTTAATATTACTTGATGATAATTTCTCTTCTATAGTTTCTGCGATTAAACTAGGCAGAAGAATCTTTGCTAATTTACAAAAAGCCACGTCTTATATACTGGCGATTCACGTTCCTATTGCAGGATTGACATTAATACCTGTGATCTTTGGCAACTTACCGACTATCTTCTTTCCGATTCATGTAGCTTTCTTAGAATTAATCATTGACCCTACTTGTTCGGTGGTATTTGAGTCGGAACCTGCACCACATGATGTTATGACTAAGCCACCTAGGGCTATTAATGAACCGATCCTGTGTCTGAAAAAGATTCTGCTCAGCTTGGGGCAAGGTTTGGTGATATTTTTATTAGTTATAGCTGTTTATTTATCAGCAATACATTCAGGTAAATCAGACGGTGAAGTACGTATCTTGAGCTTTGGCACTTTACTACTTACTAATTTCTTCTTGACTTTTATTAATAAATCTTGGAAAGGCAAATCATTTCAAGAACTGGTTTTTGAGAATAAAGCATTTCTTGTTGTTTTCTTGGTTATGGTATTGAGCTTTGGACTAATAGCCTGTGTACCGATATTTAGGCAGTT
>CAYPGT010000012.1:0-1857 GCA_964410425.1 uncultured Gammaproteobacteria bacterium | reverse complement strand
TGGTTATGGTATTGAGCTTTGGACTAATAGCCTGTGTACCGATATTTAGGCAGTTCTTTTATTTCAGTTAAGCTATTCAACAATCGATTAGACCGTATTAGATTGACCCAAAGCCTTTACCTGAACAGCTTGCACTAACATACTCTGCCATAGTACATGTTCCTTAAACCTAGCCAAGAAAGCTTCTATACTCATACCATACAAGTCAAAGGCTCTAGCAAAAAGCAAGTTCAAGTCTTGTTCTAAAGATTTCAAGAGACTAAGATTTTTATTCTTATCAGTATTTTGCTTTTGTTCATCACTTAAAAAAAGAATTGGGTAATGTATATTGGTTTCTAGTACAGCGATTGCAGCATGAATCGCATTCTTGAATTTGAAAATTAAAAATAAAGCGTTATTAGCAGGTAATTTATTAACGTTATTAATATCGTCAGTCTTCATAAGGGTTACTAACATTAGTTGAGCTAGCTTTTCACACTCATCATTATCATTAAGATAGCTAAACTGTGGAACTAGCTTATCAAAATGAACAGATAGCTCTCTATGATTAATTTGCGTAACATTGTGAGAGTCAATAATTAAATGTAATTGGGCTAAAAATTCCAAGATTGCAACTATATCTAGCCTATGCTCGGTTTTATATTCCGCTGAATTAAACTCTTGTAAGCCGAGTTTATTTTTACGTAGTTCCATTGATATTTTATGCCCGTTCAAATATCCTATACATAGTTTAGGTGTAAGCACACAAGTCCTTTTATTAACAAGAATTTAATCTAATACCCTGGAGCTTCTAGATTATTTGCCGATCTAATAACTGTGTTGTCATTTCTGGGTAAAACTGACTTTAAATTGCCATTGGCTAGAGTTCTAGCGGGCTTAGGCTTAGTCAAAAACAACTCAAACCTCAGTATCAGCAAAAAAATACTTGAAGAATACGGGCAAAACTCCCTTGAATACTTCAAATTAAGAGAGGATAAATCATTTTATTTCTCTAAGTCCAATAAATCTTTTCTTTCCTACAGAATTTTCGGACGCAGCGTGATAGTACTTGGTGATCCAGTTGGTCCATATCAAGAAATAGAAGAATTAATCAAGAGTTTTCGTCAAGTATGCCAAGCAAAAAACAAAAGCCTTTGCTTTTTCCAGACATCTTCATTCTTCACAGAGCTCTATAAAAAACTAGGTTTCCATGTAACGGTAATTGGCAACGAAGGTCTCATAAACTTACCAAGCTTTGAATTACAAACTAGCAGCAGAATAAAACTGCGTGAGCAAATGAGAGAACTAGATACCTTTAGATATAGAGTTCGTTATTATAAAAACACTACCGATAAACAAGTTTTAAGCAAACTACAATTAGTTTCTAACGACTGGCTCTCATCTGGACACAAAGAAAAAGTTTTTGCGATAGGTGCTTTTAGTGAAGAATATATGCAAGCTACTACTGTTATGACTGTAGAAGATATGGTCGGTAATATTGTTGCGTTCATCAATCTCATTCCATCTTACAAGAAAAACGATATCAGTATTGATCTTATGCGCAAGTCCAATAAAGCTCCTGAAGCGGTTTTTGAATATTTATTAACACACACAATTTTATTTTTTAGAGAACTTGGCTATCAACGTCTAAGCCTTGGATTAGTACCAATAACCATTGCAGAGCTTAGATCAAGTTCAGAACAAGCTATAGCCAAGAAGGTACTTTCCGAAATGGATTTCTTGTTCAATGATACAAGTCTAGACTCAGTAAAAAAGAAATTTATCGATGTCACTGAACCACGTCACTTTACTTTCAGTCAGGTAACTAAAACAACTACAGCAAACCAAAGTCAGAGAATTGGAATGATTTATAGATAG
>CAYPGT010000011.1:25150-37617 GCA_964410425.1 uncultured Gammaproteobacteria bacterium | reverse complement strand
TGCTTAGCAGCTCTGTTGGATCTGAGACGGATGCCCTTAGTAGCGAAGAAGTACCGTTCTAATATCCCGATACAAGAATCTGCGACTCTTGTTTAATGCCGGCTTGTTTTAAGCCTTCTCTTTTAATACTGCTTTGTTTGGAAGATAGCTTGTAATGACCAAGTGAGCTTGCTTGCTGCATCTCCATCTCCAAGGCTTTTCTGTCCAGTTCATTAAGTGATATCTCTGAAAGATATCTAGCACGAAGGTTTTCTTTCTCCTCGCTAAGCTGGTCTATGTCACTTTCTAATTGATCGTTTACTACTTGAAACTGTACGTTAAATATAGATAGTAAAACACAAGCTGCAAACAATGTGCTTGCTAGTCCTATGAGTAATATTTTTTTGCGGCTTAGTTGGGGCATGTGAACTTGTCCCGAAATTGCCCAGAACTTTGTTATGCTCGCTTCTCGGACTGCTCATTTATGTATAATAAACTCCGCGTCCTCGAAGCTCGCATGCCTCGTTCTGAGCAATTTCAAAACAAGTTCATTATAACCCAAATAATCTATATAGCCTAACTCTTAACTCTTGCCACTCTCAACTTCGCACTCCTCGATCTTGGGTTTAGTTTGCACTCTTCTTCGCTGGCGATGATGGGTTTTTTGGTGAGTATCTCGAGCTGACCTTCTTTAGCATATTTGCGGAAGGCGTTTTTAACTATACGATCTTCAAGTGAATGGAATGAAATGATAGCGATTATTGCTCCAGGTTTAAGTATAGTGAAATCTAATTCTAATATTTCTTCTAAGACTTCCAACTCTCTATTGATATAAATTCTTAGAGCTTGGAAGGTTTGCGTAGCGGGATGTATGCGGAAGGTCTTGCCGTGAGAGCCTCTGGCATAGATGGTTTTAATTAATTCACCTAGTTTCAGAGTTGAGTGTATAGGTCTATTCTTGATGATGCTTGCAGCGATCTGGCGGGACTTACGTTCTTCACCGTACTTATAAATAAGGTCTGCTAATTCTGTTTCATTATACGCATTGATCACATCATCTGCGCTTAAATCGGCATCAGGATTGAGTCTCATGTCAAGCTTGCTGTCATGCTGGAAGCTAAAGCCGCGTTGAGGGTCATCTAATTGTATGGAACTTAGTCCTAAATCTAAAAGTATGCCACCTGTTATTTCTAATTTCTGCTGATGACAATAGTTATATATTTCAGAGAAATTTTCGTGTACTAGAGTCCAGTTATTATGGACTTTAGCTTCATTCTTTAGTCTCTTTATTACCTCTCCGTCTTGATCGAATGAATATAAGTGCCCGTTTGATTCTAGATTTTCGAGAATTAATTTACTATGACCAGCACCGCCTAATGTACCATCGACATAGATGGCGTCAGGCTTAACTTCAAGCAAGGAGATTATTTCCTTTGCTAATACGGGGATATGAGGCATGCTAAAATTGTAGCCTATGGCTAAGAAAGCATTGATATCTTTATCCGATAAATCTAATTTAGAACCCTTGTTAGAATTGCTCAAGGAACAGGCTTACGAGATTATTAGTACTGGTGGTACTGCTAAGTTTATTAGAGAGAAGGGCTTTGCGGTCAAGGAAGTCGCTGAACTTACACAGTTCCCTGAGATGCTTGGTGGCAGAGTTAAGACTATGCACCCGAAGGTTTTAGGTGGTATACTTGCGCGTCGCGACAATGAAGGCGATCAAGCAGACCTTAAGAACCACGATATAGAACAGATAGACTTAGTAGTGGTTAATTTATATCCTTTTGCTGAAGTGATTTCTAGGGAGAATTTAGTTTTCCAGGATGCTATTGAGAACATAGATATCGGTGGTCCAACGTTGCTTAGATCAGCTGCTAAGAATTTTCAATCTATTACGGTGCTATCTTGCCCGACTCAATATACGGAGTTTATTAGCACTGCGACGAAGTATGCTAATGATTCTGCAGAGATGCTTGCTCTGCGCGAGAAGCTGGCAATGCAAGTATTTGAGCTAGTTTCAGAATACGATAGACTTATTGCTAAGTTCCTTAAAGCTAGAGCAGAAGAACTTAATTCAGTTAAGCTTGAAGTTGATAAAACTCCACTCCCTGAGAGTTTTAATATTAATCTTGAACTTAAGTCTAAGCTTAGATACGGTGAGAATCCGCATCAGCAAGCTGGCTTATATATAGATCCGAAGGAGAGTATTGGTGGTATCGCTAATGCTAAGCAACTTCAAGGTAAGGAGATAAGCTTTAATAATTTACTAGACTTGCAAGCTGCTTGGAATATAGTCTCTGAGTATGATGCAACGGTTCCTTGTGTAGCTATCATTAAGCACAATAATCCTTGTGGTGTAGCTATAGCTCCTAGTGTCGCTCAAGCTTATGCTGATGCGCTCAGTTGCGATACAGTCAGTGCCTTTGGTGGTATAGTCGCCGCTAATAAAGAGATAGACCTAGCTGCAGCTAATGAAATGGTGGAAATATTCTTAGAAGTGATAGCAGCTCCTAGCTTTAGTGCTGAAGCACTAGCGATACTACAGGTCAAACCCAATCTGCGACTGTTAGAGGTTAAATCTAATCCTATTAAAGAACAGTCTTATGATATCAAGCGTGTTTCGGGTGGCTACCTAATCCAAGAAGAGAATCTGTTCCTTCATGATCCAGAACAATTACAAACTATTACTAAGGTTGAAGTGGACGAGACCAAGTGGGTTGATTTAATGCTTGCCTGGAAAGTAGTGAAGCACGTTAAGTCTAATGCAATAGTCGCTGTGCTTAACGGTAAGACTATTGGTATAGGTTGTGGTCAAACTAATCGTGTTAAGTCTGTTATGGATGCGCTTGCTAACACTGATCTAGATACCAGGGGAGCGGTCATAGCTTCTGATGGTTTCTTCCCTTTCCCAGACAATATTCATCTCTGCGCTCAAAACCATATCTCGGCCATTATTCAGCCAGGTGG
This sequence comes from uncultured Gammaproteobacteria bacterium, assembly GCA_964410425.1. Classification (GTDB taxonomy): domain Bacteria; phylum Cyanobacteriota; class Vampirovibrionia; order LMEP-6097; family LMEP-6097; genus CAYPGT01. Next base: position 34,668 of record CAYPGT010000011.1, on the reverse strand, counting down.
TTCTATTAGAGATGCTGAAGTCATCGCTGCTTGCGATGAGGCTGAGATAGCGATGGTGTTTACCGCTGCGAGACACTTTAAGCATTAGAATGTTACTGGTTAATTCAAATTTAAGAGAAGGGCTATGTGATGGAATCTATGGCAATTTATATGGTAGGTATCTTGCTCTGGAAGCAGAGAATGATCGTATCGCACTCTCAATCGCAAAAATTCATAGTAAAGAATCTGGACGCAGCTATGAGAATCACACAATCCCGTTTGTTAATCTTGAAAAAGGAGATGATCTTAATATTGAAAAGTATTTAAGGATTCTTGATTATCCTAAAACAAATCCAGCCAGGGATTTTTTCCTTTTTGTTGATCGTTTAATCAGCTTTGAATCCGAACTGCGAATTTCTAATATTGAGCATGAAGCTTTGACCGCAAAAATTGATTTTTGTCTTAAAATTCTTAAGCAATTAATTGAAAATGGACACTTGGCAGCAAGGCAATGTTTTAATATGTGTAAAAAAGGGCGTAGTAACCATAATAAAGCAACATTTAGAGTCAAATTATGTAATGGTGGTTTCTTTGCCAATTTGTTTGGCTTTGATTTGAGCAAGAGGTTATTGAGTTTTAAGTCTAAAGCGTAGACCGTATCGTCTCTGTAATATTAGTTGCAGACCAGTTCCTAGAACCTCTAGCTTCATAGCTTACCTTGTCAGACTTAGTATCTTTGCGCTTGCTAATGAGATCGCTTAGACTGCTGATGTTTTCTTGGTTATTAGTATAAGCAGGCTCTTTGCTACTAAATGTTGAACTGATAAAATTTTTCACCGAATTGCCAGGCATGTTTTCATCTCTTTGACTAGCACTGATTTCACTTGACTTGAGTAAATTAGAACTGATTTGATATATTTCTACGCTATTCCCTGCGTCAAAGTCTGATAATTGATTGATGTATCTATCTAGCAGGCCTTGTTTCTCCTGCCCTTCTATTAGTTTGTAGCCAGTGGTGTTTGCTCTTGTTTCCATGCTTAAACTTGTTCCGAATAATCCAGAACTGTTTGGTATAGTTTGTTTTAGCAAATTTTGATTAAGAAACGGTAAAGAAGTCTAAGCCACTGCAAAGCTATAAGCTTCTGGCGTTAATCCTGTGAACTTAAGCGTAGAGTAGCTGTCAGACCAGTCTACACGGCTGATTGAGGCTACAGGTATGTCTATTCTAAAGAAGTTTTCTACTGGGATATTAAGCGTATGTATAATCACGGCTCTGATAACTCCAGCATGTGTTGTTAACACTATTCTATTGCCGGTCTCATAATTATTGAGGATGTCATCCATCGCTCTGCCAATGCGGGCTACAAAATCCTTCACGCTTTCGCCGTTAGGTGCTGCCACATTAATAGGGTCTTTAGACCATTTTTCCCAGAGCTTAAGATTCTCATCTCTAATCTGCCAGTAAGTCTTACCCTCCCAGTCGCCTTCTTTCTTCTCGACTAGACCGCTATGTTTGTAGTAAGTAGGTCTCTGTACGGCTTTGGCGATAGCATCTGCTGTCTGTACTGCTCTTAGTAAGGGGCTAGAGAAAATAGAATCAATGGGGATATCATAGAACCAAGCTGCCATTAATTCAGCTTGATCTAAACCCTCTTCGGTTAATCCTACATCGCTGTGTCCACAGACCCTACCCTTCTCTGTGGCACTGGTCTCTCCATGTCTAACCAGGTAGATAGTTTTAACGTGTTCTGATGAATCTAATAGGTCGACCATTGTCTATATTATAGCTTATTTTTTTTGAACCCTTTTAATAAGAATACCGCAACCACGGCTGTGATTGGCACTGAGAGTAAGAGACCGACGCTTCCGACTACAGCTAGAGTGAGTTCTGCGGCGATGATCTCCATGTTCAAGAATCTTAAACCAGCTTCATTGTAAAGTAAAATTAATAAACTCATCGATGAACCGGTGTAAGCAAGTATTAGAGTGTCTACCATTGTTCCCATGATGTCTCTACCAATGTTCATGCAGTGTCTAAGTAGTTCACGCTTAGATTGATTAGGGTTAGTTTCATAAAGTTCTTGAGCAGCGCTGGCAATGGATACTGCTACGTCTAAAGCAGCTCCCAGACTGGAAATAATGATCCCTGCAGCTAACATTCCTTGGAAATTTAGAACGCTATTCTCTGGGTTCGCTACTAACATTTGTGCTTCAGTGCTAGCAAGTCCACTCAGTGGCGCAGTTTGAATTATATACATGCTTATGAGGCCAGCTACAGTTACGCCGCCAGTGGTACCGATAGTAGCAGCGAGAGATTTCTTGGTCCAACCTGCTATAAGTAAGGCTGTGACTGCCGTAGAGAACGCTGCTACTAAGACAGCTAGAGTGACAGGATCACCTCCCTGCTTAATACCAGGTATGAGGAAGTAAAATACTGCAAGCCCGGTTAGAGCAAGGGAAATGATTGCAGTGAATCCTTTGAAGCCTCCTAGGATTATTACCAATATAAAGAACCCAATTATCATTGCAATAATAACGGGCTCTCTATAGTAATCAGTGATAGAAATTTGTTCAGAATCGCTTGAAACTATATATTGTTTCCCGACCTTTGCGATAATGGCATAAGCTTTGTTATCGGGAATGGGATGGGTAATGAAAACATCATCTTTCTCACCTTCTATGTGAATTTTTACTATTTGTTCAGAGTAACCGAGATCCTCTTGAGCTACGGGTTTAGAGACTTCTAAGACCGTGGCTATTTTTTGTTCTGAGTTCTCCACTTGCGGGGTATATGGCTCTTCTGCTGAAGCTATGCTGGAGCTGCCATTTAGTGTTAACAGGATTAAGGCTATGAAAATGTAACGTGAAATCATATTGTTATAAGGGTCTATTACTAGTATATCTGATCTAGGTCAAACGCTGTATCGAGTCTTAATATCCTTGGGGACTAAGCTATTTATGGCTAAAGGTCAGAGTTCAATTAAGAGCTGGAGCAAGCGTATGAAGGTTGCGGCCCTCTTGGTATTAATGGATAATGATGCGGCCGCTGCTGTTTTAAGAAGTTTTGATGATGACCATGAAGTGATTGCTCTTGCTAAAGAGATATCTATGGTTGGTAGTGTTAGCGAAGCTGACCAAGAAGTTTTATTAAACGAGATGTACGATGTGCTGCAGATCCAGAAGGGTATCGCAAGCGGTAGTTTGGACTTAGCAGAGAATATGTTGGTGCAAGCTTACGGTCAAGATGGTGCTAACGAGATCATCGATAAAATGACTAACACTATTCAAAGAGTTCCTTTTGAATTCTTGCGTATCATTGATGCTGAGCAGATTGCAACTACTATACAGCATGAGCATGTTCAAGTTGTTACTCTGTTGCTTTCACATCTGAAGATAGAGAAGGCAGCACAAGTTCTACAAAACCTCCCTGAGAATATTCGCTCCGATGTGGCTCTCAGACTAGCGAAGATGGATAGAACTAATCCTGAAATCTTGTCGGTAGTTGAAAGGATCTTGGAGAGACGTTTTGCTGGCGTGATGTCACAAGGTGATATGTCTAGTACAGTGGGTGGCGTTGAGTCACTTGCAGAAATTCTTAACAGAGTGGATCGTAATACTGAGAAAAGAATTCTTGAAGATTTAGAGGCTGTGGATCAGGCTCTAGCAACGGATATTCGTAACTTAATGTTTGTATTTGAAGATATTATTAGGCTTGATGACAAATCTATACAGCGTCTGCTTAGAGAAGTGGATTCTAAAGATCTTGGATTGGCGCTTAAGGGTGCTAATGAAGAGATCAGAGAAATCTTCTTTAGAAACATGTCTGAGAAAGCTAGTAAATTAATGCGCGATGATATCGAGATGATGGGTCCAGTGCTAATGAAGGATGTATCTGAAGTACAGACTAAGATCGTTGGTGCGGTTAGAGCCCTTGAGCAAGCTGGTGAGATTATTATTCTTGGTGGTTCTGACGAAGATATGTTTATTACATAATAAGTATTTACGCTGATTTTTGAAGATATTTGGTATTTTTATAAATTAATTGATGATCTAGGCTACTATATTCTGCGTGCCTTTGTTATTAAATGGCATGTTGTAAACTGTTAATTTGCTTCTTAGGCAAACTCGCTTTAAGCTTATATTGAAATTTTAATGTAGAGGCTTAGAGCGCAAAAAATGTCATTTAGACATTTTTTGCTAAGGTGTCCTCGGGTTAAAGGAGAGCTATTTCTATTAACCTGAAATCACCCGTGTAGTCTTGCCTTAAGGCAAGACTACACGGGTAGGTGTCCGAGAGGTTAAAGGAGGCAGACTGTAAATCTGCTCACGCAAGTGTTCGCTGGTTCGAACCCAGCCCTGCCCACCATTATCACAAAGTAAAAGACCCTCTGTAAGAGGGTCTTTTACTTTGTATATGATAGATAGACCGAATCCAAATCGCGCCTTCGGGCTGGTTGTTTTTTGTTGATGGCGTGACATTCGTCACGCCAGATAGCCCTGCCCACCATTATCATAAAAAGAATAGACTGGAAAATACACAGTCGTTGGTTAATTAATCATCCTTCACGGTCCGGCTCCTAGCAGGCTTAATAATTAATGTAGAAGGAGCATAAGCTAACCATACGTTTTTACTGTCACTAATGCATTTTTTCCAAGAGTCATAGCTAATGATCATTAGATCGTAGTCTGTAAAGAAACCCTCTTCTAAATTGGCTTCTGATTTAACAGTGCTGTTAATAGATGAAACTTCTCTGAAAACAGCTACTTCTTTAGCAAACTCTGCTGAATTGGTTACTAGATTAGAGCCGTCTAGAATTGTGACCTTGGCATCGCCGCTATTACTAAGGATTTTCTTAGCGTAAGCAAGTAAGAACCGGTCTCCGACTGAAAGAGTCATGACTAAGATTCTGCGTGTAGATCTGAATTGTTTGTTGAAGAAAATCCCCGTAGTGCAGTTATTCTCAGCGATTAGATATTTAGTTCTATCTCCCACTATTTCACTGTTAAGTAACTCATCGCCCTTAGTAAAAGTTTCGATAAGTTTTTCTGGATTGATGATATGTATCGAAGTACTAAGTAGTTTACCCAATAGAGTATCTTTGTAGATTGAATTGCCAATTCCTATCATCAAGAAGTCATAATTTCCCTGATCTGCTTGGCGAGCGACTTCCTTGCTTATTTTCCCTTGGCTAACTTTGAGAATAGTATTGAGTCTAATCCCTAAGTGTTCAGCTTCTTCTTTTAGAGGTACAAATCTTTCGTTTCTATCATCTGCAAAGTCGTATTGGTGAACTTCGTCACTTGGTAGTATGTGAATTGCAGTATAGCTGGTATTCTGTGTTCCCCAAATAGTTTTGGTTACGTCTAGCATAGCTTTGCCTTTTTCTGAATCAGCAAACGAGATCATAACTTTGTTTTTTGGGGTATTATTGCCGACATTGATATCAATTAAATCTTTGATAGCTTTATCAGGCAGCAGCCAATCAACTAAGTCCAGTACGGGTCCTGCCATAGAGGTAGTAGCTAGAGCCATGATCACCATCATCGCGAAAATATCCGGTGAAAGTATTCCTAGGTCATAACCAATATTTAGAATGATAAGCTCCATCAGCCCTCTAGTGTTCATTAGAGCACCTATGATGATACTGTTCCTCCAGTTTTGTCCAACGAACTTCGCTGCAACAGCACTACCCAGAAACTTCCCAACTACTGCAACAAGTATAATTAAGCCGCAAATTTGCCAACTAGTGCTGTCATGTAAAAGACTAATTTGAGTTCTCAATCCAGTGAAAACGAAGAATAGTGGTAAAAACAAAAGTAAAGCAACGTCTTCAATCTTCTCGGCAAAAATCTTTCTGAAATTTGCATGAGGCGGCATTATTACTCCAGCTAGAAACGCTCCGAATATTGCATGAATGCCAATGACTTCAGTGGCGTATGCAGAGAGTAGAATTAATATAAAGAATACAGCAGCTACACTTTTACTAATAGATTCTTTGGTAGAGCATACCTTGCCAAACCTCGTTAGGAAGGGGCGTACGACCTTAATCATTATCAGTACGTATGCAATTGCTAGGAGAATCGTATAACCAGCGTTCATTAAAGAACCAGCTTTAACGATTGCAACTACTGCTGCAAAAATACACCAAGCGGAGATATCATCTGCTGCAGCACAGGTGATAATCAAGGCTCCTAATGGAGTACGTGTCAATTCTCGCTCTTGTATGATTCGAGCTAGAACCGGGAATGCTGTAATACTCATGGCTATGCCCATAAATAATGCAAAAGGTAGGAAAGCTATGTTTGCTGGTGCATAATCTAAGTAGACGAAATAAGCAAGTCCTGTACCTAACATGAAGGGCACAATGATACTTACATGGCTTATCACGACTGCTTCGTGGGCTTTGGTTCTTAGAACTTTTAAATCTAATTCCATACCAACGACAAACATGAATAATATAAGCCCTACTTGACTTAAGAACTTTAAGTTTCCAAGTGATTCTACTGGAAATAAGAATGCTGAGAATTCTGGATGCCACATGCCAAGTATGGAAGGGCCTAAAAATATTCCCGCAAAAATTTCTCCTACCACTGATGGCTGCCCAAGTTTGCTGCTGAGATATGCAAAGAACCTCGCTACGATAATGATCGTGAGAATTTGTAGAATAAATATTGAAAGAGGATTAGTGAAGTTGGGATGAAAAGCATCAAGAAATTGTTGGAAGTGACTTGCTTGGTTTTGAATAGTTTTAACAGGTTCGATAACTTTTTGACTTTCTAAATTGAATTCTCCATAGAGTATAGTCAAATACATCAAGGATGCAGCGATTGTAATGGACACAATATAGAAAGCTAGATTTTTATATTTTCCCATTATCTCCTGAAAACCACGATTTTAGCATGATTACTATGGCTTGACATCGAAATAATATCAAGGCTGCTTCCCTTGCACTAAACTAAACTTAGCTAAAGCCTTATAATAATCTGCGATAGTTTTAATCAGCTCGATATTAGCAGCAACTGTATCTCTCTGCCTTCTTATTACAACAAATAAGGTACTATCACCTTGCGCAAAAATTTCCTGTTCTGCGTCTTCTAATTTTTGTGACAATATATACTCATTATTAGCGGCATTATATCTAGAGTAGGCTGTATTTATTTGTGAAGCTGTATCTTCGATTTCCATAAATACATTTTGAATTAGTTGTCTTTCTTGTAAATTAAGTTGTTTGATTTTTAATTCTGCTTGTTGCATTTGTCCTTTAGCAGACCTAACTCTTAAAGGTAGAGATAGATTAATTCCAGCTTCTAGAGTTGGACCAATACTATTCTCTCCAGTTTCAATACCCTGATTAATGTAAGCATCTAAGCGAGGTAAAATCTGGTTCTTAGCAAGTTTATGCTCCAATCGTGAGATCTCTCTCGTGAGATCTAATGCTTTAAATTCAGGTCGAGCAATTAAAGAATTTAACTTAGCTTCTTGTAAGTCATCTATCGCTAAAGGTTGAGGCGGAGTAATAAGGTCTGGTACTTGTGAAGCATCTGGCATCGCACTAGGATGACCATTTTCAGACCATAAGAATTTTGATAGATTGATTGTTGTATTTTGTAATGTTCGAAGAGAAGAGCTGACTTTTCCTGAGCGTGACTGTAATTCGCGCTCAGCTTCTATTGTTGCGATTTGTGGTAGGTTACCAAGCTCTGCTTGCTCTTTTACAAATGCAACTTGCCCATTAATCAAATCCCTTAATCCATTCTCCACATCCCAAGTTTTCTTCGCTGCGACCCAGTCCCAGTAGGCATTTGATGCTGATTCTATAACCTTGAGCTGAGTTCGATACAACAAAAAGTCAGCAATGGTTTCATTAAGTTTTGCACTTTTCTCTTTAATATTACTAGAGTTGTTAATAGAATCTCTTAAGAGTGGTATTTGTAATTTAATATAGTATTCGCCAGCATCACCAGTAGGGGAGACTGGTGTTTTAATATCACCTTCGGCATATTTTGCACCTAATCCAAACTTGGCTCCCTGTCTGGTTAGTATATCGAAGCTTGTATCAGAGGTGAATGCAGATTGATCTACTCCTGGAGCAGATGAACTATTGAAATGATTATAAGAATTACGTGAATTGATTGATGGATCAAATGCTCCTTGAGATTCTAGTCTTTTAGAGCTGGCAATTTGTTTTTCTAGCTTGGCTGAAATAATATCGGGATGATTGGTTTCTACACTGCTGATGAAATTTGCAAAAGTTAAAGTAGAACTGTCAGTAAGACTTAAAATAGGGGCTGATAAATTCACATTGAAGTTTTCTAGACTGTTCTTAAAGTCAATTTGTTCTAATAGTTTTAATGAGAAGCTTTCGCCAACAGACTTTGCAATGCTTGCTGGAAAAAAACAAACATTTATGCAAATTAGAATTACAAAAATTACAAATCTAGCGATCATTTTTTCTTAATAGCCCTCATTCTTGTTTTGGAAGGATTTTCCATAATAGTGGGAGGGAAACCATTGATAATTCTCCACAGTTCATACCATACTGGTACTTCGTCTAAGATGATCCATGCAACAGCTTTAGTCCCCGGTCTCAGTATATTTGGCTCAGGCCATTTCTCGTCGATGCTTTCATTTATACGTATATGGTCTGGCTTAATTAGTATTCGATATTGATTTTTATCATCGGCGACTGCATCGATAACAGCAACTTGTCCGGCAAAGGTTCCTACAGCTACTGACGGCCAACCTCCAAACTGAAACCCTGGCCAACCTGAAAACTGTAATCTTACTTGCCTGCCAACTGATACCAATGGTGCGAAGTAATCTGGTATATAAACTTCAACTGCTTGATCACTAGTCTCTGGTACTATGGTTGCAAGTTCAGCTCCAGCTTTGATAGTCTCAGAGTAGCCGCTAGTCGCTAATCTTGTCACTTGCCCATTTATAGGCGCATATATGGTCCTTTGCTGAATACGACTTTGTAAATTTGCGATCTCAATTTCTATTTTATAAAGACTGCTATCTATGCTTGCTAACTTTTCAAATGATTGAGCAGACCTAGCTTCAGCTTCTTGAATTTTAAGTGAGGTTTCTGCTGTAACCTTACTTGAATCAAGGCGTGACACGGAAACACTTCTGCGGGCGATATCCAGTTCAGCTTGACTTGCTTTAAGGTCAGATTGGGCTTGAACATATGCTTGTTCAGCTAACTCTAGATCTCTTTTAGAGTTGAGTCCTTTTTCAAACAGCTGTTTACGTCTTTCATAGTTCAGTTGTGATGTTTTGAAATTTTGTAGATGTGCATTATATTTTTGCTCACTTGCTATTAGTTTATCGGACTGTTGTTCTATCTGTAAATCTGCACTTGGCATTGCAATGCTTTTCATAGTAATAAATGAATTTGTTTGTTGATCAAGGCTATTTATAAGCCTTTGTGTTGCAGTGCGTTGGTTTAGAAGTGCTAACTTTTGTCCCATTAAGCTATTCAATTGATTTTTATCTAAGTACTGAGGATTTAATTCATCAAGCTCAAGGAGTAGAT
>CAYPGT010000011.1:14577-25050 GCA_964410425.1 uncultured Gammaproteobacteria bacterium | reverse complement strand
AATTGATTTTTATCTAAGTACTGAGGATTTAATTCATCAAGCTCAAGGAGTAGATCGCCTGCTTTAACTACATCACCTTCGTTTACATGCCACTTAGAAATCTTGGCATCGATCTGCGAGTGAATGGTTTGTGGTCTTTGCATAGGAGAGAATACTGTTACCTGTCCCTCGCCGCTGACAGTTTGTCTCCAAGGTAAGAATAGTGACAAGAATAAAATTGCAGATATCGAAATTAGGACATAAGTTAAGGATTTATATATTGTGGGAGTTTTAAGACTATCAATAGACTTCATTATTGTTGTACCTCTTTAAGTCTAAGCCTGGAGAGCTCAGGGAATAGTTTGCTAAAAGTACTGCTAGTATTTGTTATAAGGTTGTTAATCAACCCTTCTTCTTTTATAAGCCCCTTCTCTAAGACATAGACATAGTCTGTCTTTGCAACAACTTCTGCATCATGAGTAATATTCAAGATAGTCCAGGGTCTTGTTTTGTCAAATAGTTTATTGATAATTTTTAGTTTAGTCATCTCGTCCATACCACCAAAAGCCTCATCCAGAATCAATAGCCGTGGTGAGTCAATAATGGCTCTTGCCAATAAAATCCTCTGCCTTTGTCCAAGAGAGATATTTCTTCCTTCACTTAACAGTAGAGTTTGAATTCCATTAGGGTATTGTTTTAAATCTCGTTCTAATTCAACTAACTCTATAACTTGAGCTAACGCTTCTTCGCTTAAATGTTTTCTGCCTAGCGTTATATTTTCTTCTACAGTTGCAGCAAAAATTTCATTATAGTCACTTACTAAAGCAATGTTCTTCCTCAAGCTTTCAAGATTCAAGCCTTTTATAGGAGCACTATTAAACAGAATATTACCTTCTTGAATTTCATAAATCCCAGAAATTAGGTAAGCAAGTGATGTTTTACCAGAACCACTAATACCCACAAGGCTGCTTCTAGAGCCAGCTTCTATTTTGATATTGACCTTGTCAAAAATCCTGCGTTCGGGGATATACGAGAAGACTATGTCTTCACAAACTATCTCTGCGCCGTTAAGCTTTTTGCTAACATTTGTGCCATTACTACGTTCTAGCTCAAGCTTATCAATGTAAGTTACTTTGTCTAATGCTGTGAGTAAATCGTACCAACTCTCTAGTTTTTGCATAATTTTATCGAGAGCTGAGAGTATCATCAATATGATTAACTCAGAAGCAACTAATTGACCCAGGCTGAGTTGTCCGTTTACTACTAGCCAGCCACCAATAGCAAGTACTCCTGCCCCACCGAGAGCTTGAATAATGTAGCTTGCAGAAAACTGCCTCAGCAAAACTTGGAAGTGTTTTTTACGTGCTTCCAGATATTTAAATATGCGATCGTCTGTTTCAGTTAGTAAATATTCTGAACTACTGTTCATTTTGAATCCCACCTGGCAGCGAGCAAGTTCTTCGAGCCAATGAGCAACGTGATACTTGGCGTTAGATTCAGCTAAGCTACTTGAAATGCCTTTATTGCCAAGTAAGACTATGATGACGATTGAACCAATTAAAGCTGAATCGAAGATCATTAAAAATGGGCTATAGAATGCCATCAGAATAATACCTGTCGTAATCTGTAAAATTGCAGCTGGTACATCAATTAAAATTAGATTTAAAGCTTTTTGCAGGGTGATAGTATCAAAAAATCTGTTCATTAATTCAGGTGCATAAATATGATTAAAATATTTTTGTTGAATTTTGTAGATTCTATCTGCCATATTGATAGCAACTCGCGCAAAAATCCGACGTTGAATTATTTCACCAATATATAGCTGTAATAGTTTTAGTACTCCAAGAGAAATTAATCCAATTAAGATAGCGCATGAGATCAGTATTAATGGCTGTAAAAGAACTCCTGCTGCAATGGTATTAACAAGGATTTGAGCTGCAAGTGGGATCGCCAAATAAAGTAAGCTTATGATTACGGCATAGGTTATAAATATATATAAGTTGTTTTTTTCTTTGATTAACAGCTCCCATAGCTTGGCTAGAGAGGTTTGGCTTGAGTGTGTTTTTTGTGTGTTTAACTCTGCTTGCATTCCTAGATATCTTATTCCCAACGTTTTATAACTTTAACATATTATAACAACATAATGTGTTAAAGTTATAAAGTATTAAAATTAGGGTATAATTTAGTCTAAGGCTCTTATGAAACGCAGAAAATTTGATGACATATTTAAATCAACAGCTGATTTGTTTAAGGTTTTGGCTCATCACGATAGGCTGCGTATTTTAGGGATGGTGGCAGAGAATGAAATGGATGTTATGCATCTATGCGAGGCTCTGGATATTAGCCAGTCTTCTGCTTCCCAGCATCTTAAACAGTTGAAAGTACATCATTTGCTTAGTGAGAGGCGTGAGGGCAAGAGAGTTTTTTATAAACTCAAGTCTCAGCTAATTAAGAATGTGATTTTAAGTGCGCTAGAAATACATACTCAAGACCTTTCTCAAGAAGTGAAATCCGTAAGTCTTTTTAAAGAAATGAAGAGTCTTTGGAATAATCCTTGTCATTGACAAACCCCGGGACCTGCAATCTTAACCCAAACGCTATTAACGAAAACGCAAATCGCTTCTGAATCATCTACATAGAATTCGCCCAAGCTGCCATCAGTTGGTGCACTGCTTCTAGGGTCGATCTGTAGAGAATCAATACCCTTAAGTGAAGTTAGAGGTATTTTTACCTTGTAAGTATTTAATAGAGTGTCTTTCACAACTCTAGTTTGAACCTTCTTCTGCGGTATAGCTTCAAATACTACTCGTCTCAAGAATAGATCAATGCAATCAATAAAACTTGATTGACCATTGCAGGTGCTTGCTAGGCTTGAGTCCGGAGTCGTGGTTTGAGAACTGGTGTTAGTTGCTGTTAAAGTTGTACCGTAAGTATTAATGACAACTCTCTCTGTATCGAGGAGATCAATCTCTATAGATTTACTAGTGCTAGAGAAGCGTCCTGCATCTACTTCTATGACCCGTGTTCCTGTACTATCCTTGTCTATGGTTATAGCCTCAGTACTGACGAAGTGCCTTGTACCACTGCTGGTGTCGTAAACTACGAGCAGAAAACTTTTGGAGTCAGTTCCGATCTTATATAAGCTGCCAACTTTTAGCTGAAGTCTAATAGTGGACTTCTTGGCGAGGTTAAGTTCTTGATCGTCCTTGTGGATGGACATGTCTAGGGTCGGTTGGGAACCACTAATGAAAACCAGCTTCTTATAGTCACTCGCTGCTAAACAGGGGGATAAGAATAGGGACAAAACAAATGCCGGTAAAATCAATAAACCTTTCATAGAGCCTATTTTAGCATGATTAGAGGTTAGTTTTATATCAAGCTATGAAAGTAATTCGACATTAAATACGCTATAATCAAGCCTGGTGTCTAGTTTTAGCAATTATCAGGTAGAGGATTTTTATGATGAATTTTTTTCTACCGATGCTGAACCTAGAGAATGTGTAAGTGAATTAATTAATCGCATACACTCTCTTTCTAAAGGTGAGTTGCAAAGTAAACAGAAAGCAGCAGAATTAGCTTTCTATAATATGGGCATTACTTTTACGGTATCGGGAGATAGTTCTGGTATTGAGCGTATATTTCCCTTCGATATATTGCCTAGAATTATTAGTTTTAATGAATGGCAGGTAGTAGAGCGTGGCTTGAAACAGCGTATTCATGCTTTGAATCTTTTCCTGCAAGATATTTATAGTAAGCAGCAAATACTGCAAGATAAAATCATTCCAGCTGAAATTATAGAGAGCGGACGATCTTTCTTGAAACAATGTATTGGTCTGAATCCACCTAATAATGTCTGGTGTCATATTACTGGTAGCGATTTAGTCAGAGACAAGGATGGACAGTTCTATGTACTCGAAGATAATTTAAGATGCCCATCTGGTGTGTCCTACGTACTTGAGAATCGTAGGATTATGAAACGTATTTTTCCTAAAGTTTTTGAATCAATGAAAGTTAAACATGTAGATGATTATCCTACTAAATTATTAGCTACCTTGGAGTTTGCTGGTTCTGCTAGACGTGAGAACCCGACGGTGGTCCTTTTAACTCCAGGAATTTATAACTCTGCATATTTCGAACATTCTTTCCTAGCTCAGCAGATGGGTATACAAGTCGTTGAGGGACGGGATTTGATAGTCGAAGATAATTATGTCTACATGAGTACTACTGATGGACTTGAGAGAGTTGATGTGATTTATCGTAGAATCGACGATACGTTTTTAGATCCTAATGTTTTTCGTTCAGATTCTATGCTTGGTGTTCCTGGTCTTATGCAAGCATATGCAGCTGGTAATGTTGCTCTGGTCAATGCTCCAGGTACAGGTATTGCTGATGATAAGGTGGTTTATAAATATGTCCCTGAGATGATTCGCTACTACTTAGGCGAGGAACCTATTTTACCTAATGTGCCAACTTATTTGTGTGTGAATGATAAAGAGCGAGAATTTGTTTTAAGTAATTTGGAGAATCTAGTAGTTAAGTCAGCTAACGAAGCTGGGGGTTATGGCATGCTTATTGGTCCAGCTTCTACCAAGAAGGAACGTCAGGAGTTTGCTGAGAGGATACAAGCCAATCCTAGAAACTATTTGGCGCAACCAATAGTCTCTCTGTCTCGGGTCCCTACTATTGTGAAGAATAAGTTTGAAGGTCGCCACGTGGATTTAAGACCTTATGTACTTTATGGTGAAGATATCTATGTGATGCCAGGGGGCTTGACACGTGTTGCACTCAAGAAAGGTTCCTTGGTTGTGAACTCCTCTCAGGGTGGCGGTTGTAAGGATACTTGGGTGAGGACTTATTGATTAAATGTTAAGTCGGGCAGCAAGTAACATATATTGGATGCAGAGGTATCGTGAGCGTGCTGAGAATACGGCACGTTTGATTGATGTTAATCATATTCTTCATATTGATCTTCCTGATTCTGAAACCCAATGGGAGCCTATATTAGAGACGACGGGTGATTTGGATTTATTCAAGGCTTATTATGGAGACTTGAGTAAAGAAAACGTTATGTACTTCTTGACCTTTGATTCTAATAACCCTAATTCTATTCTTAATTGTGTAACTCAATCACGTGAGAATGCTAGATCTGTACGTGAAATTATTAGTTCGGAAACTTGGCATGAAATTAATACTTTATATCTGTTTATGCAAAGTGAGCAGCATAATCCTGATGCCTTAGTTGACCCATATCCTTTTTATAATAGGATTAAAAGACAATGCCAGTTATTTAATGGCATTGTTGATGGTACTTGGTCTCGTGGGAAGGCTTGGCACTTTAGTCGTATTGGCTATTTACTAGAGCGTGCAGATATGACATCGCGTATGGTGGATGTTAAGTACTATATGATTCTGCCCTCTGCCGAGCAGGTGGGAACACAGTTTGATGATGTGCAGTGGTGTGCTCTGTTGAAGTCAGCGAGTGCTTTAGAGATGTATCGTAAGAAATGGCATAAAATTAAGCACATTAATGTAGTTGAGTTCCTTATTCTGAACAAAGAGTTTCCACGTTCAGTTTATTATTGCTTAGAAGAGATTAAGAATTCATTGGAGATTATTAAACAAGAAAGTAAGAACCCTAGATCTGGCGATCCTTGTGTTTTACTTTCTAACCTTATCTCTAAGTTTGAAGCCTTGGATGGTACTGGTATCCTAGCTTCTGGTCTGCATGAGTTTCTTGATACTATGCAGCTTGAAATTATCAATATCAATGATAATATTTCTAATTCATTCTTTGCATGCAACGTTTCGACTTCGCATGCTTCCGTTACTTCTTCAACATAAATCCTGGTATTGGTAACGTTCTGACTTCGCACGCTTCCGTTACCCATTCAATATAATTCTACGTGTAATCACGTAAGGGTATTTAATGGTTTAGTAAAATGTTGTCGGAGGGTTCAATATGCCAGGTAAAGCTTGTGTAGATTTTAGAAACGGTTTTTATCACATATACAACAGAGGTGTAAATAAGCAAAATATTTTTTGTGATGATGAAGATCGGTGGAATTTTATAAACCTATGCAAGAAAACTAAGCTGAAATATGATGTCGTATTCTTAGCGTTTTGTTTAATGGGAAATCATTATCATCTATTCATACATACTCCTCAAGCTAATTTGTCTAAGGCAATGAAGTATATTGATGAACGTTTTTCAAAATACTTTATCAGGAAATATAAGGCAGACAAAAAAAGTGGGCATACCTTCATGGGACCTTATGGTCGAAGAATTGTGCAGACTGATCGTTATGCCAGTACTTTACTCGCATATATCCACAATAATCCTCTCAAAGATGGGTTCGTAGAGCATCCTGCTGATTATAAATGGTCAAGTTACAATTACTATGAAAGTGGTTTCGGCGGATTTGGTTTCATTGATAAAGACCTGCTGTCAGGTAATTTTGTCCCTATAGCACGAGGGAAACAAGGGAAAGCTCTGATCAGTTCTGAGCAATTAAATTGGGAACCTGACGATCATACTTTAGTGGGTTTATTTCTAGGAGATATTCACTTTACAAAAAATATTTTTGAAAAGCACCTTCAGGGCAAACCTTGTTTTGCCGATTTGCAATTTTTTGATAAATTAAAACACCAAATTAATTCTAAAGTTATAAGGGAACTCATAAATTCGATAGATATTAATCCTGTCATATATCGCAACATTTTAATATACTCATTGCTTGAGTGGAGCGAACTACAGGCATCCGAGCTTGAAGATGAATTCGCCATTAAAGCAGGGACTCTACGGAAAATTAAATTCACAGTTAATCAAAAGATTAAGACCCGGGAGCAAAATTATTTAGGAGTAATAGATGCGATCAAAGACAAATGTAATTTATGTTGAAAGTGTAACGGAAGCGTGCGAAGTCGGAATGTTACTCGTGAATTATTCTGTGTATAAAGCGTAGCTTGTCACTAACTTTAGCGGTAACGATAAACGGATAAGGATCGTTCAAACCCATACTACGATTGAGACTGTTAAGTGCGCCAGTTGCCCAAGTCCAATTCTCTAGCATCTCATTAAAAGAATCATCTATGCTTGTTTCAACATCATGATCTTTCTTGGGATACTTGCTCAATTTAGGATTAAAGTTGATCTTCCATGAATACGCTGTCTCTAGAGTGTCGTACATGTGCATATAGTGTGCCCAAGTCTCAGCCCAATCTTCCCATGGATGTGAGCTAGCATAAACACTAATATAATCTGGATGTAATTCTCTCTCTGCTTGGGTTGCATAATATTTATTTAAAGCTTCTTGATAGTCGAGGCGATCATCTCCAAACACCTCACGGCAAGGCTCAAGCCACTTACTGTTGTCGACAAGCAGATACCAATAATAATGTCCTATCTCATGGCGAAAGTGACCGAGTAGAGTTCGATATCTTTCTTTCATTTCTACGCGAACCTTCACTCTTACTGCATCATCAGCTTCAGCAACATTGATGGTAATGAGACCCTTATGATGTCCGGTGGAGACTGGAGATCTTTCTGGTTGACCCAGACCTGGTCCCTCTAGGAACTCAAAGGCAAGACCATTCTCTGGATCTTCCTTTCTGTTCTTCAGTGGTAATTTTAAGCGTAAGATACTGTAAACCAATCTCCGCTTAGCTTGCTCAAGCTTATACCAATATTTACGATTATCACCAACATGAATGTCTGGAATAACTTGATTAAGGTTGCAAGAGAGGCAGAAGCTTTCTGTAGATGTTACTGGAATCATCCAATTGCAAACATTTTCGTGACTGTAGTTCAGACATTGTTTGTAAAGTTTGCCCAGTGATCTTGGAGCTAAGGATTTCCATAAACCGTTTTCAGTTGGTTCGAACGCTGTATTCTTCTGAGTATCAGGACAAAATCCAAGTATATGTCCGCAATGTAAACATTGAATATTTTCAAAATATATAAGCTGCCCGCAGTGATCACAATAGAAAGTTTTCATAGTTTACTGGGTAACCAGCTTAAGGAATTATTCTATCATGATAATATAGAGCTCTTTTGCTAAAAATCCATCAACCCAGGATGGGGTTTGGGTTCCGCCGCTTCGCGGCGTTTGTGCTGCGCGCGGCTTAATGAAAAATGAGATTTAGACTTAAATTATTATTTGATAAGGTACATGGTTATAAACCGAAGTCTAGTATAATTTACTGAATCACTATGTCTGTAAGTAGTATTCCTTCTAAGCTTATCCGTGACCTGCCTAAAGCAGACCTTCATGTACACTTGGATGGCTCACTGAGATTGGCTAGCTTAATTGAGCTTGCTCAAGCCCAAAAGATCGAATTACCTTCTTATACAGAAGATGGTCTTAAAGAGTTAGTTTTTAAGGATCGTTATAATGACTTGCCTGATTATTTACAAGGTTTTCAATATACTTGTGCCGTAATGAAAGACTTAGAAGCACTAGAGCGAGTTGCTTATGAGTTTGCTTGGGATTGTTTTCATGATGGTGTGGTTTATGTCGAGCCACGTTATTCACCCGATCTACTTAAGACAGAAACTATTAAATCACATGAGGTGATTCTTGCTATAGACAAGGGACTCAAGCAAGCACAGTCAGAGATTAATGCTTTGATTGATAAAGAAAACCAAGCTCTGAAGCAAGATTCTCCTGAAAGTTTTGTAGAACATCCTCGCTTTGTTTATTCTCATATCATTTGTTGTATGCGCATGTGGGAGGCACAGCAATCGATTGACACTATTAACTCTGCAATATTGACAATGGAGAAGCATGGATTGCCTATTACTGCTATTGATTTAGCTGGACCTGAAGATGGCTTCCCAGCAATAGATCATCAGGATGCTTATATCATTGCGCATAAGCATTTCTTGTATAAGACGGTGCATGCAGGAGAAGCTTATGGACCTTCAAGTATTTTTCAGGCGATTACTTACTTGTATGCCGATCGTATTGGTCATGGATTTCATTTGTTTGATGCTGAGTTAATTCATAGTAAGGATCCGCAGACAGCTAAGCGTTACGTTAATAATTTAGTGCAATATATTGCAGAGAAACGCATTACGCTTGAAGTTTGCCTGACCAGTAATTTACAGACTCTTCCTGAGCTTAAGGGTAATGCCGCTAATCATACGCTTCCGCTTATGCTTGACTCTGGTATCAGTGTTGCTATCTGCACAGACAATACTTTAGTATCTAATACCACTGTCACTAAAGAATTAATTTTGGCAGCAGAGACTTTTAATCTCAGTGCTAAACAACTCAAGAAGCTCATCATGTATGGTATTAAACGTAGTTTTTATCCAGGAAGCTATTTAGAGAAGAAGAAATATATTGATGTTTGTGCGAAGTACTATGACTATTTGGCAAGTAGGGTGGTGGTTTAATGTCCATTTACTTTGACAATGCTGCTACAACTGCTCTGGCTCCTGAGCTTATGGGTCTTATGCAAGAGTTGAATGCAAGTCTCTATGCAAATCCTAGTAGTATGCATTCGCTGGGGCGTAAGTCGCGTAAAGCTTTAGATGGTGCACGTGCACGGATAGCAAGTTATATCAATGCTCAAGCTGAAGAGATAATCTTTACATCTAATGCAACTGAAGCTAATAATAGTGTGTTTAAGTCTCTAGATTATGATCTGATCATTACTAGTCCTACTGAACACGTTAGTGTCATTGAGCCTGCTAAAGAAACTGCTAAGCCTATCATCTGGCTCAATGTAGATAGTGATGGCTTCATAGATTTAGAAGAATTAAAAACTCAGTTAGAAGCAAATCAAGGCAAGAAAATTCTACTTTCGATTATGCATGGTAATAATGAGATTGGTACTTTGCAAGATATTGCAGCTATAGGTAAACTTAAGGCACAATTCTCCAATGTAATATTCCATAGCGATTGTGTGCAGACTTTTGCTAAGCATCCGATCGATGTTAAAGCTTGTAACTTAGACCTCATCAGTGTTTCAGCACATAAGCTTCATGCTCCTAAGGGAGTTGGGTTCTTGTATTTTAATTCTAGGCTTAAGGATCAATTAGCCACAAACCCACTTATTAAGGGTTCTTCCCAAGAGTTTAAGCTTAGAGGTGGTACGGAGAACTTGATTGGTATTTTATTGTTTGCCAAAGCGCTTGAGCTTAAATCTAATAAGAAGACTAAAGAGCTTCAAGAATATTTTTTAGCTAAAATGAAAAATTACCCGAGTTTAGTTTTAAATGGTCCAAAAGATCTTAGTAAACGCGTTCTTGGAAATATCAACTTGTCGCTGGTAAATTCTAAATTTCAACGTGAAGAAATTTTACTTCAGCTGGATTTGAGAGGTATTGCTGTAGCTACGGGCTCCGCTTGTACAAGTGCTAACGGTGGACCAATGATTCAAATCTCCTATGTCTTACGTGCCTGCCGTATTGCAGACGAAATAGGATCTAAGGCTATTAGAATTAGCCTCTCGCAGTACAATACTAAGGAAGAGATTGATTATTTCTTT
>CAYPGT010000011.1:10908-14477 GCA_964410425.1 uncultured Gammaproteobacteria bacterium | reverse complement strand
TCAAAGAAGCATAAAACCCTTGATAAACCTGGCTTTTGTTAGTTTCGCTTGATTTAGGGGATAATCTTAAGATAGGGCTTTTTAGGAGCTTAAGTATTTTTTTGTATTTATAGATGGCCAATAGAAAACAATTTGATGATGCTTTTGATGACGAATTTTCAGATGAGCCTTCATCAGAAGATTTACTTGAGACTGAAGTTTTTGAACAAGGTTTAGATACTGATGTTCTTGTTGAAGAGGATGAGGAGGAAGATGCTCCAGCTAAGACCAAGGACAAGTCTAAATTTAAAGCCAAGGAGAAGAAGGATAAGCGCAAGAAGGATCGAGGACCAAGCGATGATAGTGTGTTTATGTATCTTAAGGAGATCGGCAAGATTTCTACCTTGAATGCTGAGCAGGAAATTTTAATCACTAGAGAAATCAGGAAGGGTGGCTTTGAAGGTGAGAAAGCTAAGCGCCAATTGGTTCAAGCCAATCTAAGATTAGTTGTGAGTATAGCTAAACGTTATGCTTCGACCAATATTCATCTTCTAGATTTAATTCAAGAAGGTAATTTGGGCTTAATGCGAGCTGCAGATAAGTTTGATCCTAGCAAGGGTTATAAGTTTAGTACTTTTGCTACTTGGTGGATAAGACAAGCAATCAGTAGATCTATCGCAGATAAGTCTAGAACCATTCGTATTCCAGTGCATATGATTGAGAACGCTAGTCGCTTACGTAAGGTGATCACGGAGCTCAGTCATAGACTAGGACGTGCGCCGACGGATGAAGAGATCATGCAAGTGATGGATATTAATCAAGAAAGATTGCACGAGATCCAGAACTTACACATGAAAACAGTTTCGATGTCTAGTAAGGTTGGTTCCAACGATGAAGGTTCTACAGTTGCTGATTTCATCGAGAGTGAAGAAGGTTACTCTTCCCCAGATCAATATGTTACTGCACGCTTGCTAAGACAAGAATTGAAGAACATTATCAATGATCTTTCTGATGATGAGCAGAGCGTCCTCATTCTACGTTATGGTCTGTTAGAGGATGAACACCAAAAGATGTATAGTTTTGATGAATTAGCTGCGATGTTGGACATGACCAAGGATAAAGTGAAGAAACTAGAAGCTAAAGCTTTACGTAAGCTCAAGGCTCATGTCATACAGTCAGGTAGATTGAAAGAGTTTATTTAATAGTTCTTAATGCTAAAATTAATCCATGCGATTAATTGTATTTTTGGTTTTATTTCTTAGTATTCAGCCTGTGATGGCTGGTGAGATCAAGGCTCGTCACTCTACACATTGTGCAATAACCAAGAATCTAAGCATCGACGAGTTAGCTGATGGTGCTGGAATAATTTTTAAGGGGACTTTAGAGTCGCTTAGTTACGCTAAGTATGATGGTTTGGATGTACGTAATTTAGAGTTTAAGGTTCTAGATCCTATTAAAGGAGTCGATGCAGGCTCACTTAAGCTTAGAGAATGGGCTTCAGTGAAGACGCCTCTTGAGACTTCTATTGCTGAAGGTCAACCTTATGTGTTTTTCTTCCATCAACCTAGTGCTAGAGGGTTGACTTCGTTGATTGGTATGGAGCAGGGTCTAGTACAAGTTAAGAGAAACGAAAAGTTAAAATATTCTTCTAGATTGAATCTTGTTCAGAAGAATAAGCTGCTAAGCATTCAGTCTGGCTTCAGGACTAAGTCTGCTGCTACAGCTGATCTCAGTAGCTATGCTGGACTCAAAGAGTTCTGCGTGGCAACTAATAAGCATTAATTTGCTACAATTATTGGGTCTTTATGTTCGAAACAATAAAACAAAAAGCAAAAGAAATAAGAGCTAATTCTCTTAAGATGATCACGGCTGCCAATTCTGGTCATCCGGGTGGTTCTTTATCTATAGCTGATATTCTTTCCGTACTTTATTTTGGGGGACATCTTAAGTATGATCCTAAAAACTCAGAAGATCCTAATAGGGACATCCTTATAGTTAGTAAAGGTCACGCTTCGCCAGCAGTTTATTCTGCTTTAGGCTTGGCTGGTTTCTTTCCAATAGAAGAGACCATGAGTTTTAGAACACTTGGTTCCCCTTTTCAGGGACATATAGATCGCATGCGTGTTAAAGGTGTCGAGATGTCAACAGGTTCTCTAGGACATGGTTTGAGTAATGCCATAGGTATGGCTCTTGCTGCGAAGCTTGATAAGCATCCACGTAAGGTGTTTGCGATTCTAAGTGACGGCGAATTACAAGAAGGCTCTAATTGGGAAGCCGCAATGGCAGCCTCTCATTATCAATTGAATAATCTTATAGCTTTTGTAGATCGTAATCGTATTCAGTTAGATGGTTGGACTGAGAAGACCATGAGCCTGCATCCTATTGCTGAGAAATTCCATGCGTTTAATTGGGAAGTGATTGAGATAGATGGACATAATCTAGAAGAAATTCATAATGCTCTGAATCAAGCATATAGACTGCATTCTGGAGATAAGCCCGTATTAATTCTAGCCCAGACCGTTAAGGGTAAGGGCGTTAGTTTTATGGAAGATCAAGTTGCTTGGCATGGAGTTGCCCCAACTAAAGAAGACCTAGAGAAGGCTTTGGCGGAGTTAAACTAATATGGGAGCAGCGGTAGAATTGACAAAAGAATACACTATTGGACAAATGGTTGCCACTCGTGAGGCTTACGGGCAGGCACTTTTGGACTTAGGTAAGCAGAATACGAATATAGTAGTTCTTGATGCCGATCTTTCTGGTAGTACTCAGACTAAGCACTTTGCTAAAGCTTTCCCTGAGCGCTTTTTTAATATGGGTATCGCTGAGATGAATATGATAGGTACTGCAGCTGGACTAGCTCGTGCAGGTAAGATACCTTTTGCTTCGAGTTTTGCCATGTTTGCTAGTGGTAGAGCTTGGGAGTTTGTACGTAATTCAGTAGCTCATAATCACCTTAATGTTAAGGTTTGTGCTTCACATGCTGGGCTTACTGTTGGTGAAGATGGTGCTAGTCATCAGACTATAGAAGATGTGGCG
Source organism: uncultured Gammaproteobacteria bacterium (assembly GCA_964410425.1). Taxonomy (GTDB): domain Bacteria; phylum Cyanobacteriota; class Vampirovibrionia; order LMEP-6097; family LMEP-6097; genus CAYPGT01. The sequence goes on along the minus strand of CAYPGT010000011.1, from coordinate 11,462 downwards.
ATTATGAGAGTCATACCTGGCATGACAGTGATAGTGCCGGCTGATGCGGTAGAAGCTTATCAAGCCATCTGTGCTATTGCAGACTACGACGGTCCTTGCTATGTGCGTTTAGGTAGAGCGAAAGTACCTGTAGTGTTTGATACTAATTATAAGTTTCAGATTGGTAAGGCTGCAATTCTTCAAGAAGGTTCTGACATCACTCTGATAGCTAGTGGAGTGATGGTCTACAGGGCAGTTGAAGCAGCGAAAGAACTTAAGGCTCAGGGTAAGAGTGTGGAACTGATTAACATCGCTACTATTAAACCCTTAGACTCAGCAGCTATCATCAAGTCAGCAACTAAGACTGGCAGAGTGATTACTCTTGAAGAGCATAATATTATTGGGGGTTTAGGTGATGCTGTAGCTTCTGTTCTATGTGAAGAAGTTAAGCATGCAGTGCAGTTTAAGCGCATGGGAATTAGAGATCAGTTTGGACAGTCTGGCGATGGCATGAAATTATTAGATCATTATGGGCTTGGGGTGAAGGATATAGTCCAAGAAGCTGATAAGATGTT
>CAYPGT010000011.1:0-10808 GCA_964410425.1 uncultured Gammaproteobacteria bacterium | reverse complement strand
GGTTTACCAGTGTTTGCTTTTGGTGGTGGTTATGAATATATTTGGGAGCCAAGCTTTGGCTATCTTATAGGACTTCTGCCTCTGAGTGCTATGGCTTTCTATGTTCGCTATCATTGGGATGCTTTGGGTATTAAGACCTTTAACAATAGAAGCACTCTTCCTCTCTTGGGTTTAATACTTGCGCACTTGATTGGACTCTTGTATTTGCTAATTATGCGTAAGTTTAGCTTCAATAATTTTATGTCTATGACAGTCTATCAGTTGTTCTATGACTTATTTTTTGGACATTTACTTATCATCTTCTTACCGTTGAAGATTGATGATGAAGGCTAAACTTTGCTATAATCTTTACTATGACTCAAACAGCGACTAAGCCACAGGTAAATAAAATTAATCTGGAAATTTTCAAGTTAGATGAGAGAGTAGAGACACCCTTCTATGCTTCAAGCGGCTCGGCGGGTTTCGATCTGCGTGCGTTTATTCCTGAAGAGCAAGAGATCACTATTAAGGCTAATGCTGGCAGAGCTAAAATTTCTACTGGACTTAAGTTCGTTATACCTGAAGGTTTTGAAGTCCAGCTTAGGCCGAGATCTGGACTAGCGTTTAAGAACGGTATATCACTAACTAACACACCTGGCACTATTGATAGTGATTATCGTGGTGAGATTCAAGTGCTTATGATTAATCATGGTACAGAGGATTTTATAGTTAAGCATGGAGAGCGCATTGCTCAAGCTGTGATAGCACCTGTTTGGCAAGCGGATTTCATCGAGATAGCTGAGATGCCATCAGAAGAGAATAATCAGCGCGGGGCTGGTGGTTTTGGTTCTACAGGTACGAAATAATTTAATTTAGAATCTGTTCGAAAAGCTCCCAGATGCAAGGCTTGCGAGTTCCGAGCCGCCGGAGTTTACTAGAACGTAAATGAGGATGGCGAGGAACTCGCGTAACGCAGCAGATGGGACTTTGCGGACAGATTCTCAGTTTAATTTCGCAAATACAGCTTCTATCTTAGACTTATCTACTGCACCGATCAATTGATCGACAGGCTTACCGTCTTTGAAAAATATAAGATTAGGAATAGAATTGATTCTAAACTTCACTGCCGATTCAGGGTTCTCGTCAGTGTTAAGTTTAACCACTTTAACCTTACCAGCGTACTCAGTAGCCAGCTGCTCTATAGTAGGAGTGAGCGCTCTACAAGGACCACACCAAGGAGCCCAGAAGTCTACTAACACAGGAATGCTAGATTTCAATACTTCTGCTTCAAAATTACTATCGGTTATTTCGGTTGTCATACTCTTAATTTTAGAATGTCCCGATTGGGGTCGGGGGTAAAATGGGACATTTTTATCACGCCTTAATAATTTATAAATATTTGAAGTGAAAATGTCCCGATTGGGGTCGGGGGTAAAATGGGACAAAATAGAAAATTAGCTACACATAGATATCTACCAGTAATCCCTGAAGCTGTCCGAGTGAGTCTAGCAGAGCTAGTTCGTTTCCTTGTCCTTCCAATAGTTCATCTCCAACCTTGTCGAGTTTACTATCAACGACATTGATCTTTTGGAATAAGTTATCGCGTTGCTGAGAGCTATAGGCATGATCTCTGACATCAGAGAGGAAGTCCTTGACATCTTTCATGTAGGATTTGACAGAACTTTCTAGAGGATGATGCAGAAGCATTTTACCTTTGTACTTAATGTCGGCAAGTCTACTTTGCATGTCTTCGAGACTCGGTTTCTCTTTCTTGCTGACCGTTAAAAATTTATCAAGTTTATCTATAAAACTAGGCTTAGCTTCTTTAATTGGATTGAGCTTGCTTTCTTGAGCTTCAGCAGTCTGGGTTCCTTGATTTATAGCCGTGTCATTAAAGCTTGGTCTAGCAAAGCTATTTAGAGCACTGTTATAGGCGTTGCTTATGGCGGTTAGGGACATCTTAATCTTCATATCCCACGAAGAATCAGCCCTGCAACTAATACGAATGGCGTAGGACTGGGCTATTCAGGGGATATCATTAAGATAATATGTAAGCAAGGGTCTTAATAATTTGTAAAGAGATCCGATTAAACCCTTGATTTTTGCTAAGATATCATGCCTATGGTAGTAGAAATAGCAGTTAAATCAAGAGAGAACAAGACGCCTCGCGCTCTTAGAAGGGAAGGTACGATTCCAGCAACTCTTTACGGTCCAGAGATTGAGCCAATGAATATTCAATTATCTGCTAAGGAGTTTTCAAGAGTGCCTTTCGAGGATTACTCTCACCTTATTCATCTTAAAGATGGTTCTACTGATCATGAAGCTCTAATTAAGGATATACAAAGAGACTTTATAAGTCGTGAAGTACAGAGCATTCAGTTCTACAAGATTAAACGTGGTCACAAAGTTACTCTGAAAGTAGCAATCAAGATTAAAGGTGAATCGCAAGCTGTGAAGATGGGTGCGGATTTAGTATCAGTTCACAAGGAAGCGCATATCAGATGTTTCCCAAGACATATTCCTTACTTTATTGAAGTTGATATTTCTAAGCTTGATAATGATGGTGATCATATTACTTTTGGTGATCTACAAATCAATAGAGAAGAGATTGAAGTTCTAGATCCAGAACAAGAGATCATTTGCAAAGTTCAAACTAAGCGTACTGACCATACTATAGAGCCAGTTGCGCCTGTTGCTGAAGCTGCCGCGACTCCTGAAGCTGGAGCTGCTGCTGGTGCTGCTGCTGCTGCTGACAAAGACAAGAAGAAAGAAGATTCTAAGAAGTAATTAGACTCAAGTCTCGACGTTCAGAACTCAACGCAAATTTAATGACCTCCAGTACTCAACAACAATCAGAGTTAGAACTTAGGTTTTTAGATCTTTATAGTAAGCTTAATGCTGCTCAAAAAGAAGCTGTAGACAGTGTTAACGGTCCAGTGATGGTGATAGCTGGTCCTGGTACTGGTAAGACGCAGATACTGGCAATGCGCATCGCTAATATTCTGCGCAATCCAGATCTGCAAGCTAGTCCGTCTAACATCTTATGCCTGACCTTCACTGAGAGTGCGGTGACAGCGATGCGCAACCGTCTCATAGAGATCATTGGCTCTGAAGCTTACTATGTGCGCATTCATACTTTTCATTCTTTCTGTAACGATATCATCAAGGAGAACCCAGAGAAGTTTCTCACTATTAATCCTATCTCTGAACTGGAGAAGATTCAGCTTTTTAATGAGATTATAGATAGTCTTGATCCCAATAGCCCTATTAAGCCTTTTGGTGAGCCGTACCTATATCGTAGTGATTTAATCAATCTTATTCAAACGCTCAAGCGTGAATCAATACCAGCAACTAAACTTCTAGAAGCTACTGATCATATAGAGCAGTTTCTTAAGAAGAATAAGGATTTGATAGAAGAGTTTATTAGTCGCCACGCGCGTTCTATTAAAGATGCAGATTGTGATCAGTTTATAGAGAAGCTCTATGTAGCTAATCAAGAATCAGGTTTCGTAAGTTTGATTCAAGAGTATAAGGATCAAGCTGAGCGCATTGCAGAGTTTAAGAATGCGGTGAAGGATTTTTATGAGAAGAATCTCAAGGAAGTCCCTAAGCAGAAAGAATTAGCTAAGGTTTATAAGATTTATCAGGATAAGCTCTTGGCTAAGAAGCTCTATGATTTTGAGGATATGATACTTAGAGTTATCAATCAGTTTAAGAATGATAACGATCTTCTGGCTAGGTATCAAGAGCAATATCAGTTTATTCTAGTAGATGAATATCAGGATACTAATGGCGCTCAGAATCAAATTATAGAGTTTCTCACTAGCGATCCATTAACAAGAATTAATGGTAGAGCTAATTTAGAGCCTCAACAAGATGCCAATATCTTCGTTGTAGGTGATGATGATCAATCTATCTATAGGTTTCAAGGGGCATCTGTTGAAAATATCATTTATTTCTACAAGCGTTATCAAGCTAATCTCAAACTTATAGTTTTAGGACAGAATTATCGTAGTCAGCAAACTATATTAGATGTAGCTCATAGTGGTATCGATGCTAATGAAGCTAGAATATCTAAGCTTATTCCTAGTATCACTAAGGTTCTTAGTAGCTCAGGACAGGCACTCGATTATGAAGCAACTAAGGTTAAATTAGTTAAGTGCTTAACTATTGATGATGAGATTTATCATATCGCTAAAAATATACAGGTACTGTTAGAGCAAGGCATTTCAGCAAGCGAGATTGCTGTGCTGTTTAGAGAAAATAAGGAAGCGCTGCCTTTAGTAGATATACTAGCGCGAATGGGTATTAGAGCCCGTATCGAAGCCGGTGACAATATTCTAGAGGACCTGGATATTGCTCAACTCATAGATTTACTGAGAGTGATTAGTAAGCCAGAATCTTATTCATCGTTAATTTTTAATCTCTTGAATTATAACTTTATTCTTGAATCAGAGGATTTCAGAGAGATAAGTATAAGAGATGTCTTTGATCTCAATAGAGCTAAGCTTCTCGCTGGGGAGAAGAAGCCACTGATAGAGATGCTCCTGGATCATCCTAAGTTTGCAGCTTGGGCTGGCAAGATTCTCAAGCTAAAACAAGAATCTTATAATTATAAATTCGATAATTTGCTTGAAAAGGTTATTAAGGATTTTGGTTATATCGATTACATATTAAAGCAGCCGAATTATGTGGTGAGAATTAATAAGCTAGATAGTTTGTTTAGAGAGGTTAGAGCTTTTATGGAAAGCCCTCTAAGATTGGGTTTTAAGCAAGATACTGCTAAGAGCTTTACTGTAGATGATTTTATTGCACATATAGAAATACTACAGGAAAATAATCTCAAGATTAAAGCTCAAGGGTTGAAAGTAGAAAGCGAAGCCGTTAGATTGATGACGGCGCATAAATCTAAGGGTCTTGAGTTTGAGTATGTGTTTATTCATGCTTGTCGTGATAAACATTGGGGTAATAAGTCAGGCAGGTCTAAGATTAAACTTCCGCCTAAATTAATCCAAGAGACTCAATCTATACTGAAAGACGGTTCTAATGAAGATGATAGAAGATTGTTCTATGTTGCTATGACTCGTGCTAAGAAGAAGCTCTATCTTTCTTATCATGTTAAGAATGCTAATGGACAAGATATAGTACCATCGCTTTTCGTCAGTGAGATAGCTAATCATCAGGGCATAGAGCTAGTGGATTATACTGAAGCTTCAACGCAGAATGATAATAATGAAACTGAAAAACTTACGCTCAAATTCACTCCTAGAGATGATTTTGCTATAAGTCAAGAATCTGAATATATTGATAGTTTACTTAATGGTTATAAGCTTTCTGTTACGCACTTGAATAATTACTTAGAGTGTCCGCGTAAGTTTTTCTACCAGAACTTACTTAGAGTGCCATCTGCTAAGAATAAACATGCATGTTTTGGTACAGCAGTACATGAAGCTTTGTTTGACCTGTTTGTGCAAATTAAAGCAACTAAGGGACAAGTAGCAACGGTGAATAATCTGGAATTGCTTCTTGAGAGGTTTGAGCATCATCTTAAAGAAGAAAATCTTCCCGAGCAAGAATATAATGATTCACTTGGTGTTGGTAAGAAAGCGCTCACTGAGTACTATGAACATTATAAGGATCAGTTTATTACTCAGACTGAGCTAGAGTATGATTTCTCTTCTAAGGGCATTAATCTTAATGGCATTGTTCTGACAGGTAAGCTCGATAAGATTGAAATAGTAGATCCCGTAAATAAGATAGTTAATGTTGTTGACTATAAGACTGGTAATCCTAATTCTAAAGCTCTGGATCTCAATCCTGGCGGTGACTACCATAGACAGATAGTGTTCTATCAGTTGCTTTGTAATCAAGGACATAAGTCGGGGCAATTTCCTTATACTATGCAATCTGGTGAGATAGATTTCATTCAGCCAGGTTATGGCAATAAATTTATTAAGAAGAAAATTAATGTAGCTTCTGAAGACCTTGATCATCTGCAAGAAGAGATAGTGTCAATGTATACTGCAGTGCAAGAACATAAGTTTGGTAAGACTGATGATTTAGATAGTTGCGCCAGATGTAGCTTTAAGAATATCTGTGGGCGGTAAAGCGTCATTATTTATTAAATTAAGAGTATTACCTGATTAGAGATTTCTTATTTTAGTCTAGATAGTTGTTGATATAATTTGAACTGAAATTAAGTGTGATTCAAGCACGTTAAAATCATAGATAAAAAGGAGTCTTCAAGATGGGTAATTTTAGTAAGAGCAGTGTAAGTGTTCCACCAAATAGAGAAATATTTTTTGCTGGTACTGGTGGTTATAAACTTGAGAATTTTGCTGCTGGTGGAGACTTTGGTGGTTATCATGCGACTCAAGGAAATGCAGTTCGTGGTAACAGAATGACAGATATAGTTCCTGGTGCAACAATGAATGATCCAAGTAATTCGGGAGCTAAAATACCTCTTAATGCTATTGAAGCACAAAGAAGAGCAGAAGCTATTTGGTTAAAAAGAGGGCATGCAAATGTTGATGCAATGATGGCTGCACGAAGTGGATTGCCCCAAGACGAGCAACCTAGTTACGGCTTTGTAGCTACCAGAAATAAACAACATCCTATTGATGCTATGGCAATGTTAAATGGTGGTATGGGAGTGCTTACCGAAAAACCATTTGCTATAACTAATGCTGATGCAGATGCAGTCTTAGAGAAAGTAACGGACTCTGGATTACCGTTTGTTACGGCTTATACCTATACTAATTATCCGGCAGTAATGCAAGCTCGTGAATTAGTGTTGAATGGAGATATCGGAAAGATTGTAGACTTTGATGCTGAGTATATTCAAGGTTGGTTAGAGTCGTCCGCTAATGATGCTGCGATATGGCGCACTGATCCAGCAGAAGCAGGAGCTGGTGCAACTGGTGACATTCTTACGCACATATATGAATTGCTTAGATTTACCACAGGATCAGATATAACAGAACTTAAAGCTGAGACTAGTCAACTTGCAGGTAGACAAGTAGATGATAATGTAAGAGTTGAAGCTAAGTTAGAAAACGGTGCACCTGTTAGGTTACGTGCTTCGCAAACTACAAGTGGTGCTGAGAATGATATTAAATTTAAGATTGAAGGTACTAAGGGTCGTATTGAATGGACTATGGATGACCCTAATATACTTACTGTCACTAAGCATGGTTCAAAACCTGAGAGGCTTAGTGTTAGTAATGGTAATCCTCAGTTCTCTCAAAGAGTTAGAGATCAAATTCCTGGACCAGGTAAACATCCATTTGGTAACACTGATGCTATAAGACGTATGCATCAAGTTATGAGTAATGAATTAAGAGATAAACCAAATTATCACTATTCTGGTGTTCATTCAGCAGCAGCTGGTACTAAGTTTGTAAATGCAGTTCTTGAGAGTGCTAAATTAGGTAGAGCTATAACCATCACTCCAGTTGGCAATCCTGACTTGAGTACTTATAAGACGGTTGTTTAGTCCAATATCAGTTTTACCTGAGCCTTAATAGTTTGCATTAATGTTGTGAGACATTGTTTCTTTGGGCATGCTTAATTCGCTATATAATGAAATTAGTAACGAATTATCATGGCCAAAAAAATATTATTAGTGACATTTCTTATCCTTGGGTCTGCCTTGATTGTTTGGCAATTAACTATTAAGATACCGAACTTTACAGATGTCGTTGAGTTTTATGGTTTAGAAAGAATTACAGAAGCTGAACTTAAAAACTCTCTTGCAAGCTTGAAGCTTAATGATAAATCTCTGTTAGAAATTAATTCACGAAGAGTATCAAGCTACCTTGTAAAACATCCTCTTATCGAAGCCGCTAAGACCAAAGCCCTGCTCTTACCTAGAAAGCATTTCAAAATCTATATTAAAGAAGCTTCTCCATGGGCTTTCTATAGAGGTCAGATTCTTGATCAGAATCTTCAGGTGCTGATTGAATCAAGAGCTAAAGCTAGGATTTATAAATCTGCTGCTTTAGATAGTTTGTATGCTAATTTCTATAATGCTAAGGACAGTGATTTGGTCAATCTGACAAGCTTTGATGGATTGAGTGCTAGTGAGATTAAGACGATCAAAGATATTAGTGACATTATAGAAAACGATTTAGCCATAATTAATTATCAGAAAACTAAGCGAGGAAGTGACTCTGAACCAGAAATAATTAATACTATTAAAGTAGATAGAGAAGATAATGTAACTCTCATCACTAATAATTTAAAATTTTTCGCTGGAAGGCTTAATCCTGCAATCATCACTAGGGTTAAACGATTGGATGCTGTTATACCTAAGATTGTTGAGATGGGCTCAGACAAGGCGATTGAATATGTTGATTTATCTCTGACCACTGATGAAGTGATATTAGGTAAACAAAAACCAGAAGATCCGATTCTTGAACCGGAAAATTAACTGTTGTAATAACCTATAAAGCTTATCTGTGCAGGTCCTGTCATGTAGATAGTGTCAGTGACTGAATCCCAGCGGATAATGAGAGTGCCGCCTGGTAGTTCTATGGCTATATCAGAATCTTTACTTGCATGTCCTCTAAGTATCGCTGCTACAGCTGTAGCACAAGCTCCAGTGCCGCAGGCTTGAGTAAATCCGCAGCCGCGTTCCCAAACTATGAGTTTGATTTGTGTTGGGTTGATAATTTGCGCAAACTCTACGTTAGTTTTTTTAGGGAAGTTCTTATGTACTTCTATTGCAGGACCGTGATGTTTCACTGCTTCTATATCAGTGAAAAAGCTTACTGCATGTGGGTTGCCCATGGAGACGAAGTCGTAGTCAAACTTCAAACCATTAACTTCAAGAGAAAGTTTTTCTTGTATAGACCTTGGTGCTCCCATATCTACACGCACCATTTCATTAGCGAGCATTTCTATACCGATGTCTCCAGCAAGAGTTTCTATCTTGAATTTAGTTTCCTCTCCGCTCAATCCATGTTCATAAATATACTTAGCTGCACAGCGTATACCATTGCCGCACATCTCAGCTATAGATCCGTCAGCATTATAGTATCTCCAAGAACGTATCGCTTCTTCAGAGTCTTTAGCTTGATCGATGATAATTAGCCCATCAGCACCTATGCCTCTATGACGGTCACAGATTGATTTAGTGAGGGCTATTTCATATTCTTGATTAGAATTCTCAGGTAGATGACTTGCATTGACCAACACAAAATCATTTCCTAGCCCATGTATCTTCTCGAAAGGCATTAGGTAGCTGGTACCTTGTTTGAATTTTTCTTCTGAATAGGTCATGGTGTTCACAGTACAGGTAATTTTATCATAGCTTCCTTGCTAGCACTCCACCATCCCTGCGTCCGCATTTAGGTCCTTCAAAGATCTCACAGCCAGCGGCTTTGAAGCCATCCTTGGCAATACGTGCAGAACTATAAGTAGATAAGTAAGCACCAGGTTTGGCTTTAGAGACTACGTCTGCGATAAATCCTGGATGCCATAGGTCTGGGCAAACCTTGGGACTGAACGGATCGAAGAACACAGCATCGTAATAATTATCTTCTAATAGCATTAAAGAAATTTCGGCATCAGCAATAATGAGATCTAAGCTATAGTTGTCGCGAGTTAGATTGAAACAAGGTAAGCCCATAGCTGATTCTGGATCTTGCTTAGTGATAGCAGAGATTTGGCGCATGATATAACTTAATTCCTGTGGGACTTTTAAGTTTGCTATTTGCTGAACAATCTCTAAATCATTTTCTAGTGCAACTATCTCTATCATGATTTGAGGATTAATCTTACTTGCTTCAAATATTGCTACAGCAGAGTTGTACCCTAATCCAAAACATAAATCCAAAATTTTAATCTCATCTTGCTTGCTTGCAAGTTCTGGAATTCCACAAGCTTGTACATGTTTCTCTAAAGCTTCAGTGTAAGCTCCGACACGAGAATGATAAGCTTCCTGAAATTTATCATTCCAGTATGTTGTAGAGCCATCGTCTGTTAGTTCTGGCTTGAGCATTCTAGAAGGATTGTAGCAAATGTTAACGTAAGAATTTAGAAATAATTTTACTGGCAAGCTTCGCAAAATTATTTTCAAATTCTATATCAGCTATAATTTCTTCTGATGCAAGAAAAACTCACTAAAGAAAAATTTCTAGCTCTGGTTCAAAACAAACCTAAAATAGTTTTCTGTTTTGATTATGATGGTACCTTGGTCAATCTAGCTACTCAAGACATTGTGAAAGAAGGGAAGATATCTCAAGAAGATGCTGATGTGATTAATAAATTAGCTCGTCATAAAGATTCTAATAAAGTAGCTATAGTCACAGGTAGAGCTTTGAAGAATCTTAAGACCATGATTGATGGGCGTCTAGATTCACAGATCATGCTCTATGGTACTCATGGAGCGGAAATGGGGATAGAGAGTAAGGATACTCAGTATGCTGAAGATTTAGCACGAATAAAACAAGAACTGGAATTAGATCCGCATGTAGAATTAGAAGAGAAACAGATCTCTACAACAATTCACTACCTGAATCACCCTAATCCAGAAAAACTATTAGAGAAGTTAAACTCTATTGCAGCAAATTATACTGATAGGTTTAGAATACAGACAGGGAGAGACTTCTTCGAGTTTTTACCCAGGTATGTAAATAAGGGCTTAGCGATAACTGATCTAAATAATAAATTTCCCGGTTATTATTTAATCTACTTTGGCGATGATTTAACTGACAACTACGCCTTTCAGGTGATAAATAGCTTAAATGGGCTTTCTTGCCAGGTTACAGACCGTATTAAAGACAAGGTAGCTGGGTATCAAATAGATATGGTGAGAGATCTTTATG
>CAYPGT010000010.1:34785-38408 GCA_964410425.1 uncultured Gammaproteobacteria bacterium | reverse complement strand
TGGAAAAGAGAGTTACGATAAGCCTGTCCTTAAAGAACTAGATTTAATAGAAGAGTGGAAAAATGAATAAATACGATTCTTTCTCCCTAGCTCACCTAGCTCTGTACATATCTGTTATGAGAGAAAAAGAAGGTAATAAAGGGATAGTTTTTTGGTGTGAGCTTAAAGAGGCACTGAAGGAGTGTAGCACTAAGAAGCTTGATAAGGAGAAATAATGGTTATACCACAGTTTGACATGTCGAGTCTTTTCGGAACTCTGCCATGTCCGACTTGCAATAACATGGGTTATGTGTTCGTAACAAAAGAAACAGCATCCACCAAGACCTACCTACAATACGAGGAAGAAAAAGTCCGGCATAAACTTTATGGGGAATATGAGGAATGGGAGAAGTGATTATGCTTACCGACAAACAACAAGCAGCCACATTAAAATGCCTAGCCATCTGCAAGGCTCTACAGCTCTCAGTAAAGTGGGAATTGGCTCCAGAGATTCTGGAGGAGATTAATAAGGCGATTGGGGAGTTTGAAGAAAATTGATTATTAACAGAATCTGGGCCATGCCAAACAGATGGACATTCACCATAAAGCCCATAAGAAATCTTTTAGATCGTCATGTAGGTAGCGGTCTTTTTGTTAAAGGTATTTGGTGTGATCCATTCGCCGGGAAAAATAGCCCAGCTCAGGTAACAAATGATTTAAACCCAGAAAGATCAACAAAGTTCAACATGGATGCATTAGATTTTTTAAAATATTGTGAATCTGAAAGTTTTGATGGGTGTTTATTTGACCCGCCATACTCCCCAAGACAAGTAAAAGAGTGTTACCAAGGAATAGGAATGGAAACAGTAGCTGACAACACTCGAATGGACTTTTGGTCAAAATGTAAAGATCAAATAGCCAGAATAACAAAGCCAAACGGAAAGGTAATCTGCTTCGGGTGGAACTCTATGGGGCTTGGTAAGAGCAGAGGATTTAAAATGACAGAGATTCTTCTTGTGCCTCACGGTGGGAATAAAAATGACACAATTTGTACTGTGGAAATAAAAAACTAAAAAATAAGGAGCAATGATGGTAACCATCAAATCCTGGCCCGTTGTAGCAAGTAAGAATCTTGGATACGTCATATTCGGTGGCAAAGAAGTCCCTAGTGATAACTGTCTTACCTGTCATTCTGAAATAATATCGGGCTACTCCTATTGTGATAGTTGCTTTAATAGCATGAACTGGAAAGATAAATCATAATTTATGAGAAAAGGACAACATCATACGTTAGAGGCAAAAGCTAAATTAAGGTTAGCTAACTTAGGTAAAATAGTCCCAAACGAAATTAGGATGAAAATAAGACTAGCAATGATTGGAAATAAAAATCATTTTTTTGGTAAACACCATACGAAAGAATCTCGTTTAAAAATTAGTAAAGTTCATAAGGGAAAAAAATTATCAGAGAAACAAAGGATTAAATTATTAATGTCTAGGTTAGGTAAAAAACTTTCAAAGAAAGCTTGTATAAATATTGGTCTTGCGAAGATGAGAGAAAAAAATCCTAATTGGAAAGGTTCAAATGCTTCTAATAATGCAGGTAATCTAAGAGCTAGAAGATGGTTTGGAGATATCCAAAAAAAATCTTATTGTAAGTGTGGTAAAAGATCAGTTCATATTCATCATAAAGATAAGAATACATTAAATAATGATATCAAAAATCTTGCTTTTTTATGTGCAAAATGTCATGGAAAAGCACATAGAATTTTGAATAAAAAAGAAAAGCTATTAATTTTAAGGAGGAAGAAATGATACCAATCATAGTAGCAACAGTAGTAACAATTCTTGTACTGGCTCTGCTTATCTTCATTCAGAAGATAGCGGATAATGATAACTAGTTTAGCCGATCAATTAAACAAAGCTATTGTAGATAAATTTAGTTTTAATTTGTCTATAACAGGTATTCCAAAAGGAGCGTTTCTAAATATGAAAAAATACAGCGTAACAGTAAACTTTAGACGTAAGAATCCAAAAACAGGCATCATTGAGAAGTCGGAACGTGACTGGGTTCCAGTAAATGCAGTGTCTAAGAATGCCGCTAAGGATATCTGCCTTCTTAAGCTCCAGAAGTGTGAGCCAACGGCTATTGATACTAGTTTGAGGTTTGTGATTAAGGAGATACTATAAAATGCAGATTCAAATAGAGCTTTACAGGGCATTAATTGAGTTAGTTAAACAAGGTGGAACTATTGGTTTATGGGGGATTTCAATATGGCTAGGGTTTGGGCTGATTCGCTTGGTAGTGTCGTGTCTAGCAATCTATATGATAATCAAGTTAATATGTCAAACTATATCCAACAATTACAAAATATCCAGAGATGCTCAGCTATGCCGAATTACCCTTCTTTCCAAGAAGGTCTCGGACAAGTTGGTCTCGGGCTTGGACAGTTTCACAGCAGAGAGTATGACTGTTGTGAAAGAATTAAAAACTCAGTTGACAGAATTAAAAGAGTCGTTGAAGAAGAAATAGAGGTGTTTTAATGAGAGCTATCATTGAGGACTTACTAGCAGGATTCATCATTGGCCTATCCACATGGTTTGTAATAGGGCCTTGGAGCATTCTAATAGCTTGCTCTACTGCGCTACTATGGATGGCAGGTGGAAGAGGGTATCTAAGCACTAATCTATGGAGGCGTGTAGGAGTCTCGTTTATCATCTCTACTACGTTTGCTGTTGCTAAGCACTCATTTATACCAATTATATCGTTTCCGCTAATGTGGGGAAGTATGGCGATCGGATATGGGGTTCCTAGCACTCAGCCCCCTGATGAGGGTAGCTGGCTTGGTAGAATCTTTGGAAGATGGACTAGAGTAGTATGGTACTTGATACTTGGTGTAGCGATGATACCGTTGTTTGTTAAATAGGAGAGTGTATGGAGCATGGTGGTGTTCCCGTAAGTCTAGACCAAGTAAGAATGGCAATAACGATTATACAGAAGATGGTAGTAGAGGAAGTTAATAAGAAGCCTAAGTATATTGACCCAGATGAGTCACTATTTCATGGAGCTGTGAAGCTTAAGCCTAATTGTAAACTGTTTGGGTATAAGAATGCTAAGGGGAGTATTCATCGTCAGGAGACAATCAATAGGCAGTTAGGTGCTGACTGAGTATGATTTAAACTTATGACCTTCCCTAAACTCCTCATGAACCTTATACTCAGACTTTCCTAGAGCCTTCTCAATGTCTTCATAGGTTCTTTGAACAGTAGAAGGATCTAAGATGTCGCCAATAGTAACCTTTAACCCAAAATACTCTTCACCGCTTGGAGTATAGTTCTTCCCCCAACTCACCTTGGTGTTTTCCACCAAGTAGAGTAGGTAGAAGAGCCGTTTTAGTTCAGCGGTTGGCTCAGAGCTATTTTTTAGGAAAAAAGCGAGAGAGAAACTTGCTTAAGATGTCTGACAAGTTATCATCTAGCTTCCAAGGTGTTAAAGGTGCAACCACTTTAAGTAACTGGTCAATAGACCATAGAACTGCTACATAGGGCGCAATCTTTGCACCAAAAGATGTGATAATAGCTTCCATATTCCCTCCTTAGTTTATAACTCCGTAGTTCGGTTGACTGACTTTAATAACAGCTGTAGG
>CAYPGT010000010.1:0-34685 GCA_964410425.1 uncultured Gammaproteobacteria bacterium | reverse complement strand
CTCCTTAGTTTATAACTCCGTAGTTCGGTTGACTGACTTTAATAACAGCTGTAGGACAATGATTTGTGCTAGCGCATCCAGAGCTAAGAAACACTATAAACGCAAGAGTGGTGGCAACAATCATGAAGAAGATTAGCTCTCTCATGGCTGAGGCCAGTCGTATGCGGCATACTTGTTTATTAGCTTCTTAATCTCTAAGAGAGTAGATTTTAGCTCATCATTCTCTTTGCAAACAGCCTCATACATCTTAAACTGTTCATCCCGAGTGTAATCACCCTTGGTATAGGGCTCCACTTGTTCGATAATCATACATAGCTCTTCTACTAGCTCCACCTTGTCTGAGATGCTTAGCTCATCGTACCAAGCAAGTTTATTGAGGTAGTCCTGAAGCTTCATGGAGATATAGCTCATTTGTTGCTCATAATATCGTAGAATACCTTGCCAATTAGTGTGATCAGGGCTCCCCACATAGCTCTGAATGTCCAGCGGTGAGCTTCTTCAATGCCCTCAAGACGATCTACCCGTATAGATACTCCTTTGTTACCATTACTGTCTCCAAATAGGAACTCGTTATGCTTATAGAGCATCTTTTGAGCCTCCGAAGTTAATGCCATCTGAGATTTAAGAGTTTCAGTGCTTAATACAACAAGGTTAGATATTGAATTATCCATTAAATGAAGCTTGTTAACGAGTTCTTTAAACATAATCTCATCTGACTTAATATGCCCATCCATCGTCTCTTTGACATATTTAACAGTTGAGAGTAACTCAGCTTCAACACTATTCATCTTACGTCTCTCACTCCCATCCCAATTAGACACTTGGCTTCTGTTCTCGTTTAACAAGCTCTGAGCTAAGAACTTGGATATTGTTTCTCATGCGCTCAATAGACATCATGTGGTCATAGATAGAGGCTTTGATCTCTATCACTGACATCTCTTCAAGTTTCTTATCCATTAGTTATGCTCCCCTCGGACTCATCAATAGTAGCCTCAATACCCTTGCTTCTAAGGTACTCTTGGTAAAGAAACCTATCGTTAGTCCAATTAGAATACCAAGTATTAAAGTCAGAGCCAAAGTAAGAAATCTTCTCTTCATATGAGTTTTCACCAATCTTTGTGATGTAAGTTACTTCAGAGTAGTATTCATCCCTATCACCTCCACATCCAATTAATATAGACTTTACTTTCTTAGTAACATTCTCTTTTAGGTTAAGCATCATTCCTCCGTCCACTCTACTGAAACTGAAACAGTGGTTGCAGTTCCAGTATGAAGCTCCAATCCAACACCTTGAGCTGTTCCTCTAAGGACCACAGCAGAAGCCTCTGCGTTGTTCCTGAAATCAAAGACGTATGTAGACATTTCTGAGCCATCTACAGCAGTTGTTGATTTGTTTATCATACGAATAGAGTCTATTGTTCCGACAGCCGTTCCTGCTGTTGGTGCTACAGTGTAAACTTGGCATAGATTGGCTGTGCCTGCTGCTGATGTGGAATCAAGAGGTATTTGGTTTAATGTTGTCGCTGTTCCACCAGAGGGTTGAGTTGAATATTTTATTAGCTCAAAACCTTGGAAAGCCAGGGTAGTAGTTGTTGGGCCGCTTACAGTAACTCTTTGGACTCTTAATGTTTTAGAAGCAGAGCCGTATATAACAAAGAACGGAGCAGTAGTGCTTGCTGGTGCTGCAACAGTTCCAACCGTGGCTGCTCTATATGTCGCCTTCTGGGTTAAAGCGTTTCCAGCAGTATCATAGAAAGTTACTCTTGCTGCCTTGCTTGTTGCATCAATAGTTAATTGGTCTGAAGTAGCCCCACTTTTAATTACAGCCATTGGTTATTTCTCCTTTTTTTATCATCCGACCAAATAATTGATCTTAAAATTACCTTCCAAGTAAGACCCATCTGCCGTTTCAATGTACATAAGGAATTGTCCAGTATCAGGCTGGCACCGAATCTGAAGGTTATCCATTTCGATCTCATCGAGATCTTTTCCTGTTGGGGCTTCCCATGAAACTTGGGCTATAATATTTGATGTAGCAGATACAGTTCCATCTGTAATAGTGAATGTAGCGTTTGATACTGGAGTAGATCCAAAGTTTACCTCAGTCTGTTGAATATTAACAGAGGAAGTAACATTAAGAGTGGTTCCAGTAAGAGAAAGACCGGCTCCTAAAGTGATTTCCTCAACCACTCCAGTACCTGCTGTGCCTCGACCAAGAAGTCTATTTGTAGACATAGAGTCTACCTTATAAACAGATGTATCTATTGATAAAGCTCCAGTCCCGCCTGTAGTCTTAACGAACCCATTTGAAGTTAGTGTTGGAAATGCTAAATTTTGCCAATCAAAGGTGTTTGTTGCAGATGAGTTTTTTAGAAGTCTGTTAGTCCAATCAATTGAATTAACTTCTGAAGAATCTTTTAGAATTCTAGTTTCCCAAGATCCAGCAGAGTTAGCTAAAGAATCATAGAGAGTTCTTGTGTTCCAAATAAATGCTCCTACACCAGAAGCATCATTAAGAGAATAGAAAGTGTTGTAATCGATAACTATTTGTCCTGCAGCGTTGTAGAATTTCCTATTCTTAAAATCTATCGAAGTATTTGCTGTGCTAGCCAACAAGTATCCACCAACTACATCAATCTCTGGAGGGGTTACACCAGTTGAAGGAAGTATTGTCCCAGCATCTGTAAGAATAAGAGGACCATCCTTTAATAGTTTTCCAGTGACTCCATCAAATCTTGTGATTGCTAGGTCTGTAGAAGAAGCAGGCCCAACAACGTCCCCAGTAACAGAAGATGACAATACAGTTCCACTAAGAGACAATCCTGATCCTATAGTTAGCTCCTGCACATCTCCAGCCCCAGCAGCAGACCCTCTTCCTAATATTCGGGAGGCCGCAGAGACGTTTTGCATCTTGGCATAGGTCACAGCGTCGTTAGCAATCGTAGTGGCGTTAGAGTCCGCAGGGCGAGTTACGTCCCCTGTGTAAGCAAATGGTAGGGCTGTTAGGACTTCAACATTACCTGTGGCTGCAGTGGCACGCCCTAGAATAGAGTCAGTGGCTATTGTAGCCATCATGGCTAAGGTTACCTTATTGGCTCCAATTGTGGCTGCCTGTGAGCCAGACCCTGGACCAGCAGTAACATCGCCTGTAAGCTGAGTGATTCCAGTATCAGTTACGGTGTTAGAGAGGCTACCACCTGATAAGGATAGCCCTGCCCCAATGGTAATCTCCTGCATGTCTCCAGAGGAGCCTGCGGAGCGCCCTAGGAGTCTGTTGTCTGTGATGTTCTGAACCTTAGCAAAGGTGACTGCATCATTGGCTATTTGACCTGTGGCTAGTTGAGAGAATGCCAGATTTCCTGCTGCTGTACGCCCTAGAACAGTCTCATCTGCTGCTACTATATCAGCAGGGTCACCAGAGCCAGTAGTAGCCTTCCCAATCACACTGAAGCCTGAGGAGTCTCTAAGCTTGGCATCCGATACTGCATTGTTGGCTATGGTAGTTGCGTTGCTGCCTGCTGAGGCTGTAACGTCCCCTGTAAGGGCTGATCTCTGCAAATTTCCAGATCCATCCATAGAGAGAGTAGTATTAAGAAGGATGTTCTCAGGGTCTCCTGAGCCTGCTGTGTCGCGTCCAATAAAAGAATCGGTAGCTATGTTCTGCATCTTTGCGAATGTTACAGCGTCGTTAGCAATTGTTGCAGCAAATGAGCCTGTCCCAGAGCCAGTAACATCTCCAGTCAGGGTGATAGTTTGGTCACCTGTGTTAGTCCCTGAAAGTGTTCCAGTGGCCCCGTCAGCTATGGTAATACCTGAGTTCTGGATTAGCTTGCCTGTGGTTAAGTCATATCGGGCTATGGCATTATCTGTGGCTGAGGCTGGGCCTACTACGTCTCCTGTCCCTGTTACTGTTGCCCATTTGACGCCTAGAGTCTCTGCTGAGTCGGCGGTTAGGACTTGGCCATTTGAACCTACGGGGATTCTGGCATCTAGGGTGCTATATCCATATAGGTCCCCCTTAGTTGTTAATGGTGATGAACCTCCCCCAGAACCAACATCATCAAGATTAGAAGGTATAAGAGGATTATATTTAAGCGTCATGAGTAAGTATACCCAGCTCTATCGTTCCAAACGTGAGTAAAGTTAAGAGAACCGCTTGCCCACTGAACATCAGTTACATTGCTACCAGAATATGTTAGCTTCTGAATCTGCCATGTAGAGGCTGACACTGCATTACCAGGAACAGTTTTTCCAACGTATATAGGGTTAGACCCAGAATATTCAATCTTAACTGTATAGTTATCCTGACCTACTTTAAGTACTCCATTTTGATCTAAATTTGCCTTAGTAGGGCTTCCTGTTGGAGTAAGAAAGTTATTCCCAGAACTCCCAGTCATAGCTCTAATTCCAGAATCTAATGAGCCAATGGATTTGTAGAACTCTTTTCCATCAGATAGTCTAACCGCAATAGGTTTCTTAGGATCTGTATCTATCTTATTAAGGTTCTTAAGAAGTGACACTGCATCATCATTTAGAGAAATCTTGTCTGGAAGCTGCATCTTAGAATCAGATACAGTAGACTCAATATTAACCAAGAATGGCTTAAGATCATTAATTGATTTCGTTATCTCTGAGAGATTAGTGACTGATACCGACTCTTTGGAATCCAGCCTCAGAGTCTTAATGGCCTCTAAGATTGCTTTTAGCTCTTCTGTTGGAATATTGACAGTAACATTAGGAGCTTGAATTATAGGAGGTTCAATTTCATTTGGAATCTTGGACTTAATATCGTTTAGACCGCTGACTATGGAGTCTGTATCAATGCTGGATAATGAGGCTTCTAGCGAGTTAATGGCTTCTACAATAGAGCTGTCTTGAGAGTTATAGGCCACTGCTTGATTAAGCAGAGTTAATTCCTTCCTAATCATGTTAAGCATAGCTGACATCTCAGATTGGACTAGGAACTCATTCGATGGAGGAATAGGCTTCTTTCTTGAGAGGTCTGGAAGAGAGTCTATTACTTGCTGGACGCTCATGTTAGGCATGGTATAATGGTTCCTATGTTTACTCTTATAGCAATTGGTTGTTTAATTCTTTTATTAACAGAATACTCTGGCCCTATCCAGGTAGAAGATTCTGAATCCCGCTAGAAATTTTCTTTGCCTGATTTCCAACTCCAGCAATAGCCCCTAAAGTAGCCAAAGCTCCAAAAATAACATATTTACGTTTTTTATCTAATGCCTCAAGAGTTTGAATATCAATTTTATTCTTAACCTTCAATCCTTGAAGTCTTTTAATTTCATTAGAAATATTCTGAAGTTCATCAGCCATTGATTGAGACTGACTCCTCAAATTACCAGTTCCTTGGAATCTTCCCGAACCTTCCTCAAGGCGTTTAAGGTAAGCATAATGTTCAGCTTGACCTTTTCCTTGAGCAATAGCTCTTAACACTCTATTGCCATTAGGGATTTCTTCTGCTGTTTGAGGCTTAAATGTTCTGTAAGCCCATTTTTTAGCCTCTACATAAGGCGCATATTCAGCTTGCATTTTTTGAAAATTAGGATTATTAGAAGCTATTCTATTTCCATAATTCTTTGAGAATATAGCATTAGCTATATCATCTTTGTAGTTAGATGATTTATCAGCAGCACTAAATATATCTGATTTAATATTTTTAACTTTTTCAAGAGTTAAGTTTTCGGCTGGAACTATTTTTTCAACATCTTGCATAGAGGCCCAATCAAAGGATTTTGTAATTTTTGGAGATAAGTCATCGGATAACTTACTCAGCCTATTAAATACCTCAGAATCAGTTCCTATTCCCTGATCTGAAAGTTCTTGAAGGCTCTCATCAACAAGTTCTTTTAAATTATTTGTATCAAACTTAAATGATTTCTCAGCTTCATCAAGACCAGTTCTATATATAGCTGAATTAGATTTGCTTAAATGTTTAAGTTTATTCTTATAGAGAACCGCATCATCAATAGAGGCGTCTTTCAACGACTCCCAAGCTTGTTTGTAATTATTTGTAAGCTGCTCACCTTTATTTAAAAGGACTTGAGTATTTACCTTAGCTTCTGATAGTTTTTTACTTGCACCAAAAATATCTTTTCTAAACCTATTAACTTTAGGAGCAACAGCCCCAATACCTACAACTGCAGGTCCAAGAACTGCCCCAGCTGCTCCAGCTAATGAACGATTACGAATATCACCAAAGTCTTCAGTTGGAGAGTACGCCGCTCCCGTAGCAGCTCCTCCCAAAGCAGCTGTTCCATACTTACCCGCCCTAATAGAGCTTCCAAGAAGCCTAGCCAACGGAGATGTTACAGCCCCAGCAACCCCGAAACCTTTTGCAGCTAAATCTACATTCTTATTTCCACTTTCTTCTGGGAATTGAACATTTGTATATGTATTCATAGCTGACCTAGGAGCATTCATAGCTAACTGATTTAAGAAGTGTGCTGGGGCAACAACAGCCTGTTCACCAGATTTCTGAAGAAATCCAAGAACTGGGGATTCTTTCATTGTAATATCGGAAGATTTAAGTTCTGGAAGTCTTGATTTTATACCAGCCTGGATATCTCCACCCGCTATTCCGCCAGCAGCTCTGGCTGCAACAGCCACTGGACTGTCTTGGTTTAAATAGTCGAATATAGATTGTTTTGATGGCTTGGAATCAGAAGATTCAGTCTCTATCTCATAAACACCACCTGTTGTCTCAACTCTATATTTACTCATTAAGACACCTTAGTCACTTTCAGAACTTTTTCACCATTATATGTTTGACCAACTTCAGGAACCCCACCAGAAGAAACTCCAGATTCTCTAAAGGTTTTAAACTGACTAACAGTATCTCTTGCTTCTTTAAGCCCCATCGTTCCAGAACGAGCTTTCTCAATCATCAAATCTTGAACAATGTTTATATCTGATTTAATTTGAGAAAGACTCTTTCCTCTAGGGTCAAGACCGTATTCAATAATTTCTCTCTCAGTATCTGTATATGCTGTTCCAGCTATCCCAAATCCACCAACTCTAAGTGAATTTAATTCTGAAACAAGACCTTCAAGTGGGCTTCCGTCTTGTACGGTATAACGAAGTGTAGGGCCAGCACCTAAAACCCTGATTTCATTAACAAATTTCTTAAACGTCTTATCATCCCCAAGAGCCCCTGAATCAATAAGACGAGTAACATTTTGTATTTTTGGCTGTGCAAATTTAACAGCTGAAATAGCTTTTTGAGTATCTAAGTCTATAGATGGATTCTCAGTTACTAAACCACGCTGAAACTCTCCATAGCTACGAGATCGGTAGAAAGGTCTGCCTTTCGTATCATATCCAGCTAACATAATATCTGGGTTCTGTTCTGTATCAATACCGCCTACAGTAGCTGTTGGCGCATACCTATTTCCAGTTAGTTTCCCAACTTGAGTCCCTTTAACCCCATAACCAGTCCTAGACCCAAGAGATTTTCTCCTGTCTTCTGGAGACAACATTAATAATTCTTCACGAGTTAAATTTGTGTTTGTTGTTGGAGCCAATCCGCTCTGCGCCATAGCCTTTTGCTCATTAATAACAAGCTCTGCCATCTTAGCTTGTCTATCAAAGTTATTAGGATCAAGATCATATAGAGCCTTACGGAGCTGAGCCTGTTTAACCTCTTGTTCAATAGGGGCTTGCTGGATTTCCTGCAAAGCTTTAGTAATAGAAACCTGCTTAACCTGTCTATCCAACTCATTCTGCCTAACCGCCTGAATCGTATCAAACAAATTAGGAGTCTGAAACTTAGCTCCTTGGACTATAGAGTCAATTCCAGACTGCCCACTAGGCACATTAGATGTTGCTGGGCCAAATCTTGAGAAGAAATTCCCTGCTGATGATGTAAATGGCATTAGTAGGCTCCAAATAGATTAGAGTTTGAGCTATTAAATGGTCTGTTGTAATAATTACTATAATTTCTTAGCAATGGACTACCTTGATTTGAAGGCGCAATACTTCCTGAATTATTATTTCCAAATATGTTCTTTAAAGACATTTGTTGATATGGATTATAGCTACCTGTAGCTCCACCTAAAGCCCCAGCAGTAAATCCTCCAAACCCACCTGATCCAATAGCACTTCCTGACCCAAACAATCCAGCTCCACCCATACCTCCCATAAGAGCAGATAATCCAAGACCTAATCCAGACTGAATTGCGCTTGCTTTATTAGCAGCCATGCTCTGCTGTTGATTAGCAGTAGCCGCATTTCTTTGTAGATCCACATTATACTTATTCAGCGCATTCTCATAATCAATCTGGTTCTGAATATTCTGGGCCTGAAATCTCTGAGGAAATAACTGGCTAAGATTAGAATAGGCTGCATCAATGTCCTGACGCTGCATAGTCTTAGCCCCGCCATAAGCACGAGCTAGCTCATTAGCAAGATTAGAACGTAATTGTCCCTCAATGATTCCACTAACACCAGTATCAAGAAGTCCTCTCTGATTAAGAGAGGCTAAAGTCTTAGGCAAAGCCCCAGTTCTTTGGCTATAAATATCTCTTGGGTCAGTATCAATCCCATAGTTCTGTCTAAGCTCTGTAGCTTGAGGGCCATAGATATATTGTAAGGCATCAAACTGGTCCTGACCTTGAGAGCGCCTACTAAACACATCAATTAGATCCTGTATTCCTCCAAGATATTGTCCTTGAGATCCTTGAGCTAATTGGAACTGAGGAGGGGCTGGAATCAGTGATCC
The DNA here is from genome assembly GCA_964410425.1 of uncultured Gammaproteobacteria bacterium. GTDB lineage: Bacteria > Cyanobacteriota > Vampirovibrionia > LMEP-6097 > LMEP-6097 > CAYPGT01. The sequence continues at coordinate 25,951 of CAYPGT010000010.1, read as the reverse complement.
AAAGTCTTGTTTTCTAGAGCCACCAAATAAACTACTAAATAATCCCATTTTTCACCTATCCTATTTTATTAATCTCAAAGCCGTGTAAGTAGACAGATCCAGCTCCTGAAGTAAAACAATATAAGGTATCTGCTGTCAAAACATCGAATTTCCATAAAGCTGCAGCATATGCATCTATTTTTATTCTATTTCCAACATCTGTTAATCCATCACCAGTATTTGTATTTATGTTTGAAAGAACAGCCGCCGCATTGCTATACATAACTAAACTACCAAAGCATAAAGTTGATAAAGCTGATGGAACAAATCCCGGATTAGTAGACATATTAGCTGGAGTAAGATCAACTGATGCATAGGTACTAGACCATGTACCTAGTGTCCCATTAGCCATCTTAGCCCAGTCGTTAAAAGTGTATATTCTGCCTTTCTGGGTAAAGTTAATGAAGTCAGAGCTATTATTATTCCCAACAGCGCTCACTAACGCTGCCTGATCGTACCCAGAAGGGAATGTAATAGTTCCAACTGTGCTAGCAGTAGATAGAAGAGCCGCCACGGTTCCATCAGAACTCTTTCTAATCACATAGACATAGTAGATAGTATTAGCCATCTCAGTGCCAGTATCTAATCCGTTGGCCCCAGAGGTAGTAATCGTAGCTGTGACGTTTACAGATGTAATTCTTACACCACTCAATCCAGTGGTATATACTACTAGCTCATCTGCTGTAACTGTGACTTGAGTAGTCCCGGGTCTTGATACTGATAAGTTTCTCCATGCGCCTCCAACACTAGAAGGAACATCAGCCCATGTTGGATTAGCTCCTGCGCCTTGAGTTTTAAGATATTGACCGCTAGTGCCTGCTCCAAGCCTAGCAATAACACCGCTAGAACCATAATATATTGTGTCCCCTTGAGTTCCGTCTTCCATCTTTGCCAAAGTAATAGCTTTTGAAGCTATTTTGGCAGTAGTCACAGCAGAGCTAGCGAGGTTATCAGACTCAATACCTGAATTAATAAGATTGATAGCTAGAAGAAATCTTGTATTAAACCCTGCTGCCAATGGTTGATCACCATCAACAAAAGGGGTATAAGAAAGTTGTGACATTTATTCTCCTTTAAGCAGCCGTAGCCTGTATTTTGTAAACAGTACCATTATCATTAAATCTAATTTGCTGAACATCTCTTCTGTACCAAATTTGAATCTTACCAGTCGTATCCCCAGGATTAGGATCACTTGTTCTAGATTGCAAATCAAGTAACTGTTGCTGAGTATTAATTTGCTGCTCAATCCTTGTTAAATCTCGTCTTAGTAAGTCATCAGGATTAGTAGTCTTAGACTCAAGATGAATCAATGCCATTAGCGATTGCCCCCCTGATACTGTTGGAACTGAATTGTTAAATCCTGAACTGAGTAAGGTATGTTATTTTGCTCATGAGAAAACTTAAACTGAAAGTAACGAGCTGTAGTTGAGCAGTCATTATCGGCATGAGTACTAGTAGATCCTCCAAGAACGCTGGTTCCAATAATGAATGCTCCAATAGTAGTAGAAGAGGTTTCATGGTCTAAACTTAGAACTTCTCCACCGCTTTGTCCAAAGTCCCCTGAAACAGATATTGTGGATAGGCATGAGCCTTGAGCATTCACTGTTGCTCGGCATCTACGCAACCTCTTAGCTTTACCAGGAGTACTAAAGTTAAACATCTTAGTGTACTTATAGGCATTAATCGCTGTGGATGTTCCCGCAAGATAATCAGTATTTCCAGTGTTAGTCAGGTATACTCTGCTGTTTCTATCTCCAAAGAACGTCTGCAAAGCTCCTGTGCTTGCCTGAAAATTAGCTGCATACTTAGCATCAATATTGTCATAGAAGAATAATTGCTTGTTGATGTAGTCATAAGCTATTACAAAGTTGTTGTTAGATCCTGAATCCTTAGGGTAAAAGAACCATATCTGCCTTAGCTCTCTTTGCTCAACCGCTATACACTTGCTAATAGCAGCAGAGTTCATTTCACTAATAGTAGTAGGAATAATCTCTGTAATCCTTTCAGGAATATATCCATTCATCGCATAAACATGATTATCATTTCCTACCCAGAAAATAGTATTAACAGCATTAATAATTGAATGAGGAGAAAGAGTCCCAATGTTTGTATCAAGAATGTCAAATGTGAATGGAGTTAGGCTGTCACCAGTGTACTTAGAAAGAGCTGCTCCCTTCCTAGTGAATATAAACAAGTTGTCCTGAGATCTTCCAAGCCCTGTAATTGCATCATTCATTCTAAAGAAGTCTGTACCAGTCCAAGTGGTAGGGGAGTAAAGATTGCTCCAATAGATCCTCTCAGGATTAGCAGTAGTATTTGCTAAGAAAGCATAATTGTTGAACTCTGAGCAAAATTTTCCAGCAGGAGGAGACCCCCCAAGACTTGCCACATTTCCAGTACCAGACCAAGAGAGAGGAGTATCATTATTATCAGTTGTCATAATAAGAGTATCGGCTACTACAGCAAATGAGAACAAAGTGTCTGAGGTAAATGTGGAGGCCCCAATAATATCTGATGGTGAACCTGGAGTACTAATATCCCAAATGTGCTTAGTACTTCCATTATCAGCACAAACTATCTCAAACTCATTTCCATTAAACTTACGGTACTGAAACATCCCAGTGATATAGGTAGAAGTAGTTAATGGGCCAGCATATACTGTGTACCCATTGCGCTGGACAATCTCTCCAACCTCGTTAGTATGAACATTAAGAAGGGGGAGCGTAGAGGCATCTGGACGAGCTGACTGATTATTATCAATTAGGCTGCCACTAACTTTCTCATTGGCTCCTCCGCCCCCTGGGGACTCCAGTACAAAATCACTAATAGGTGTCATTAGTAGCTACGGCTCCTAGGAATATCAACAGATTCTAATCTATCAATTTCGCTTTGATCCTCAGAAATAAGCATTCTGATTGAACGCTCAAGCTCCTGAATCTCAATTGTTGCATCCTCTTGATTATGTTGAAGAGCTTTGACTACTCCAGCCTTAACAAGTAGCCAGTGCCAGTTATCAGGTAATATTGGAATATCATAGTCATCATCCAAGCGAGGAACTATCTGAGAAGCCGTAACCGAAAGCGCTAATGTTGCGTTAGGGATTGGATATAGGTCAACTGTCCACCTATCAAGAATAGCGGTATATGCAGTAGAACTAGCTATAGTCGCTAACAAGTCCTCAAACACTGTAATTTGCGTATTAGAATCAACAGAGTTTACAGTGTAGGCATAAGATCCAACTTGGATGTAATCAAACTGCTCAATATTGCTTGAGAGCCAAGACGTGCTAGCTCCAGTTATAACTTTTGTTGCAGATGTCCCAGATATAGTACCTGTGGTGTAGGTCGTACGAACTCTTGGTCCTAATACATATTGTTCTGGGTCATCATAAACTGTAAGCGAATACTTCCCAGTTACATCCTTAAGTGTTGACTGAGCAAGTGGCTCATAGCTTGTTGGATGAATAATGCTACTTACTCTGGTCGGATTATCTACCCATCTAGGAAAGTTATAACGCTGAGTGCCTGATGTAGTAGTAATCGTACCTTGTTTCTGAGCCCAGGTCCAATCGCGTCTTGGAAGTAAATCTAAGAAGTAGAACTGTTGAATCCACGACTTTGTGCGGCTTGCATTAGTCCCTGTAGACTTAAGAGTCGTATCATTAATTGCATTCCCAACCTGATCTACAATATCTTTAAAATACATTTAGGCTCCGTAAGACCCCATATTTGGCTTCATGCGTTTAATAGAGCTAGAGTTTCTAGATCTAATATGCTCAATATATGACTTGCTCATTGGCTTTTCTAAATATGAACCATCAATTTCAGACCTATTAACCATATTAACTATTCCAAAAGGTACAGTATTCTCTGTGAATGAGCTAGAAGATGAAAACGTTCTAGTATTTGGATTGTAGTGATAAACTGTTCTCATATCTCTCCTTGATAGAGTGAGGCAGATTTCTCTGCCCCACCCTATTTACAGATTACGACTTAACAAGCACTCCGAACGTATCACGCATTTCCTTAACACCCCAGATTGCGTCTGCAACCACTTTTGTAGCTAAAGACTCAACCGCATATTGGCTCTGCACACGCACAGATTGCTGCGTAGCAAGACCAAGTGCATCACGATGGAACATCATGTTCTGAAGAGTAATAGGAGAGGCAGAAGAAGTGATCTGAGTAGTAACTCCGATCTCAACTCCATAGATTTCTCCAAGATTACCATTGAGTACACGGCTAGTCCCATTCACAGCACCAGTATTCTGGAACAAGACAAATTTGTCCAGCGACAAAATATCTTTCTTCCCAGAAGGCTTCAGGATGAAATGGCGGTTAGTAAACGGCGCATTGGCGTCATCCAAATACTGGATAGAACGAAGAATAACAGCATCAGTAATCGCTGTATTAGTCGTACCAGTCGTCTGAGAGAAGCCAGTTGCAAGAGCAGCTAAGCTAGCATCCATTTGCTTAGATACCGCATAACCAATAGCTTCGGTATACTCAGCCATAAGATCAGCTTTAGCCTGAATCTTAGCAATGTCCTCAATCTTCACAGCCGCATAATAATGTTGGTCAATAGCAATCTGAATTTCAGTCTCAGTGTTTGCTGTAAACGTAACATCAGTGCTAGCTGCTTTAGCCGCTGCCGAGATTTCAGTAACGCTAGGAACGTGAATCACATCCCCATACTGCTTAACATCTGCTGAATAGTTATGGACTCTAGGGCCAATGATCAGATTGGCTTCCACAACTCTCAGAATATCATTAGACCATACCTCAGGAATAAACACTGCGGCTGTAGTCGTTGTCACATTTGCCATTGTAAATCTCCTTTGTTAAGTTCTTTTTAAAACTCCGCTTTGGTGCAACCTAATAATTTCATCTCTATTCTCATCAATCCACTTACGATTGGACTTGTTCGCATCCCAAACGGCTTGGGTAATTTTTGTTCCAACACTTCTGGTTGAGCTTCCACTAGATTCAGTAACTGCCATCTCAGCAGTATTAGCCTTATCTATGGACTCTTCCTTCTTAATCTTCTGCTCTACCTGCTTCTGGGCCTTCAAGGCTTTTGAATAGTAGTATTCAGGAGATTTGTTGTAAGCCCCAATACCATTCTGCTCAATCTCTTTTGACATAACTGCCTGCATTGCAGGAATCATATCATTCCAATCTTCGTAATCTTGAGAGGACTCTGCGGCCCGCCGCTTAAAGTCATCCATTGCACGAAGCACTGGGTCATTAACAGTGTTTGAAACTTGCTGCTTAGGAGCTACTTTCTCTGCAACTTTCTTCTGAAAATTAAGTAACTTTCTAGCTGCTTCCTTATCAATCCCAAGTTCCTTTTCGGCCTCAGCCACTAGCTCGTCATCATCTTGAGCCTGTGATACTTTAGAGAATTTGCTATCAAGCTCGTCAACTCTACTTCTAAGCTTTCCTAACTCTTCCTCTGCTGCCTTCCTACGATTACGCTCTTTATAAAGCTCATGAAGAGGAACCCTCTTATCCTCCTTTACTTCTTTTACTTCAGGCGTAACTACAGGAGCCTTAGCCTCAAAAACTTGATTCTCAGGAGCCTTAATTTCTTCACTATTAACAACGTTTTCAGAAACCGAGCTTTGCGAATTATCCATCATGGATTTATTTCTCCAATTAAACGCCTGGGTGGCGAGAGAACTAGGAACGGCCTAGTACCGATATGCGGAATTAGACTTCCGAATCTTGTTTGGATGAGTTTTCAACCCATCCCATAAATCTGCGGAGAGCATCAAGCCCTCCAATAGCCTTCAAAATATCTTCTGTGCAAGCCCCTTGCTTAGAACACTCATTAAGCTTAACAGCTTGAGTATTAATCATGTATTCGATCACATGTTTCCACCCTTGAGCCAATGTTAAGCTTTTAAGCTCATTACTTTTATCGCTCACGATACATTTAGACCCACCTCATTTGAGGGGGCTCCTTGCTGCATAGGATTATTAGTCTCCATACCCTGAACCATTTGTTCAGGAGGCATTGCATCTCCAAGTCTTGCTCCATTAGCTTGCTGAGACTCCATCATTTCACTATGTCTATCAATATTCTCTTGGAATGCCGCTTCTATTTCAGGAGTAACTCCACCCTCCTTAAGCAACTTATCATAAGCCTGAATCTTCATGATCAAATGCTGCTTATGGTCCTGATTAGGCTTAACCATTACACGTTGACCCATAGACATTGCTACTATCTCATGCTGTATGTCCTGAGCAACTTCATCAGAACCTTCCATTACTACCTTCGACCTATCTGACTCCGGCATTCCAAGTTTTACCCAAATCTCACCAAGTAAGTAAGGGATGTTAGCAAACTGAGGAGCCCTAGCTGCTATGCCAAGATACTGAATAAGCTTATTCGCCATTACCACACTATTCTCAATCTGAGTTGGGCCATTAGTAATAATGTCTAATGTCCCATACACATCATTAGGTGATACCTTGATCCACGAAGCTCCTCTTGAGCCAAGCACTCTTACCACTCTCTCCTGAGAGGCAAACTGTTGGGCATACTTATAACTTCTTTCCAAGAATGGTTTGAATAGAGACTCATCAATTAGCTTAATCTTATTCTTAATCCTGACTCCTGCTTGTTGGGCGGTTCCTGCAAACTCAGTAGCGGACGTATCCTTCTTCATTGATACGCCCTGAACAGACTCAACAGCTCCTGAGCTACGTCTCATCTCATCCTTGAGAGCTCCAACAGCGTTATAACCATTGACTGAGAAGTCAGCTATGGGCCAAGTACGAACCCCATTAATATCATCAGCTTTAATACGAGGATTCTTAACTAGCTTAATATTCCTCTGAACATTCGCATTAGTATCCTCGATAGTAGGATTGAGAAGCTGAAGAGTCTTGTTGTCTAGGATTTGTCTTATTGTAGTGTTTAACTCATACCACTTCTCAATCATTGGCTCAATTACACCGATTCCATAGAACTCATCATCAATGGGTGTATAGGGGCAAGAAAGGTAAGGGCGCTCTCCGTCCCAGAAAGGATTATCCTGAAATCTTATTGCGCCCTCTGAAATGTTATATGGCTCCTCATAATTTGTCATCTCGCCAGTGCGCTTACTGTTCTCCTGGCGCAACATTCTCTTACCAAAATCAGATCGTGATATGACGCAAGTTATCATTCCTTCAAAACACTCAAAACGATCATCCTCATTACCAGTCACAACATACTTAGGAATCTTGCCCCAGTATTCACACACGCTCATCTTCTTATCATTTTCAAGAGGGATAATATTATCCAGGTTACAATAAATTCCATTAACCTCTTCTGAATCTATCCCATCTAATTTCTTTGCTACTCGTTTTTGTGATACTAGCTCATCGTAGGAACGTTCAAAAAACTGAATTAATCCATCAAGAGCTTGAATAGAATTTCCACGTCCGACTGGAAAGAAGTCAAATATGCTTACATATTCCCAATCAGTATCATCAATCTTAGGGAATTTCTTATCAGACAGTTTCACCTCATACTTAGCCGTTCCATCTTCGTTCAGCCCAACATATTCTCTCTGCTTAACCTTGCGAGTAGTAAACTCCTTCTTATATGGAGTCTTAACAATCATGGTTCCATAGATACATCCCTGCTTAACAGTACGCTCAAACTTCTCTCTAATCTGAATACGTCTAAGCCCATCAGAAACATAGCTTGTCATAATGGACGCTTGTTCCTCATCTTGCTTATCTCCATCCATTCCTTGAAACTTAAATGGAGGGTCTTGGCCTAGAAACGCCTCAACATAGTTAGCAGTAAGTGTATCCACTTCTACCTGTGGTTCAGGATCAACAACACTTGCTCCCTCATCTGGCTTTTGGTCATCAATGAGCCTATAAGCATTATTCCAATTAAGCCACTTTTGGGAACGATTCTCATGATCCTGCCATGAACGCTTTAGCTGTTCCTGAACAAAAGTATAAGCACGCTCAAGCTGATCTTGTTCTTTATAATATTTTGGAACCATTATTGGGGATGTCATATTTTCTTCCATAACCATATGTTGTACCTAATCTCCATTAACTGTCAATACCCTGTTGAAGAATTTGCTGGAATATATTCTTCTAGCGGCATATCCGAAGAAGTAGCTAAGTGCTTCTTTCTAACCTGAAGAGCTATCATAGCCGCAATTACTCTATCGTCATGGCAACCTACTTCAGCATTAGTGCTTCCATCATCCCCTAGAACGTAGGTAGCCATTTCATCAAGAAGTTCTCTAGAGTTAATATCTATGGACTCCTCCCTAACAGCCTTGGCAAATTCTCCTACCATCAGGGGCTTACTCTTAGTGTCTGTCCACCATCCAATCTTCTTAGTGCGCTGATCTGACCTCTGATCAATCTTGTAGCTAAAATAGAGCTTAGAATAGCTCCTCTTAAGCACATCAATACAAGCTATCCCGAAACTATTTGCCTCTACTCCAATCCATGCCATGTTGTACCAACGACCAAGCTTCTTAAGCTGCTCACCCATCTGGTCAGGAGCAATCTGACCATGAAGCTCAGCTACTTGGTTAAGCTTATCATCTAGAACTATTGCACAGCTTGGATCGCCACCCACTCCGAGCCCAATATCAGAACCTATAAAGTATCTACCATTAGGTCTTGGCTCCTCCCAAACCTTAAGCACTCCGCTTACCTTATCTCTAAACTTAAGAGCATTTCCAGCCCCAGAGTAGTCAAGATACCCTTGAGCATAATTTCCAATAGTCTTAATCCTATTCTCTATCTTCTCTCCATCAAACACAGAGTTCCCACTTAGTAGCTTAAACTCACCATTGATACGAATGTCATACTCAACCCCTGAGTATTTAAGCTTCTGCTCCTCAATTTGTTCCTTGCTTAGAAACTTGTTCTCCTCAATAGACATTCCAAAGGCTGATATGCGCTTGCCATCCTTCTTCTGATAAAGCTCTCTATAGACCCAACTCATTCCACCTCTATGTCCTGGGCCTCTTTGCTGAAAGATAGGAGTCATCGTAAACCATATATCAAGGGGCTGACCTGCTGCTATACGAGCCACACACTCCTTATAGACCTCCTGTGGCGGCTCTTCGTCAAACCAAATCCATCTCTTGGCAGCTCCTGCAAAGTTTCTAACTCCAGAATCACTAGACTTAAACCCAATCTTACTTGTACCGATAAGCTTCCCATCTTGGACCACATCCCACCAGATTTGTTCAATTACCCCACCCTTAAGGTTAATAATCTTCTTTATCTTATCTGGTTGAATAAGGCTCATGATAAGTTTTTGGCTTGCCTCTTCTTGCACCTTATAAGTCTCCGAAACTACCCACCCCTCATTTGGCTCTAACTTTCTTGATGGATGAATGCACTGGGCAAAGAATATTGCTTCGGCAGCTCCTGTGTAACTTTTTCCTGAACGGTTTGCCCCATGAAGAATCCTATAGGGTGATAAGCAATTATGAAACAGATTAGCTTTATCGTTGGGCTTATAAAAATTAATTGGGCGTTCCTTCTTGGCAAAATTCTCTACAAGATAAGCCGCAACTTTAAGCTCCTCATCATCTAGCTCCTCTGGCTTCTTCTCATAAAGAAGGTAATTAATCAAAGCCTGATTAATTTTAATGCCACCAGTCTCACTATTAAAACTTTTGCTCCTTGGGGATACTCTAAACTTATCTAGCTCTGCACTCAAAGAAGCACTCTTTTCGAGAATACATAGGTTCCAATTCCTTCTCTTCCAATCTGTGTCTCTATGTCACTCTGGTACACGCATTCATAGTTTCTAAATCCAAACCAGCGCTTAAGTCCCTTATCAGTAAAGTAGTGATAATGTTCATCCTTCCTAAAGTGTTTAGACCTTAGCACATGTTCCTTATTCCTAAATATTGGGATACTAATAATAATATCCTTACCAAGGCAGCTATTAACCAACTCATCTATATCATCTACATGCTCGAAGCTATCAAAGAAGGTAACTAGGTCTGCGTTATATGCACCAACTCTCTTGAAATCAACCCATCGATCATTAGCCTTAAGCCAGTCAATAGCTTTCTGGCATACGTCATACCCCATAGCTCCAGAAGCCCTAACAAACTGGCCGCTACCAATCCCAAAGTCTATAATATTCCCATCACAATACTTCTTGGCTAATTTAACCCTCTCATCATTAAGTCTGCGCCCAATCTCACTATCCTCATATCCAACATACTTATCAAAGTAGCTATCGTTATATACTCCATTATTCTCAACAGGATAGTATCCATACCCAACTTCCTCATCCCATATAAACTTATCAGGGGGGCTATACCTACTATTCAAAAAGTCTATAAACTTCCCCCTCACCACGTAGTTAGATATATCCTTATTGCAATTATGGCTTGGCTGAATACAATTACAGAATGGTTTAGGTGCAGCATAACTATAATGAGCTGCTTGTATTCTAGGATCAATAATAGTTTGAGGGCTAATACTTCCACCATAGATGCAGAACACTGGCTTATCCAAGTATATGCTAAGAGGTAATAGAAAATTGGGATAAGTCAGAACGCAGTCTGCTTGTGAGAATAAACCTATTAACTCATCAACAGAAAGCTTCCCGTGAAGAGTTTTATCGCATAGTGACATCCACTGCTTCTCAAGTTCAGGCTCACAAAGCTTATCTCCAAGCGTATAATCCTGTAGGGATATAATCTTGAGCCCATGCTCCTTTGCAATCTCCATACACTCAATCATGTACTCAGTCTTTGGGGCCCTAGACTCACTTTCCCAATCGTGTCTGTAGGATGGAATCTTAACTAGCATTACCTTACCAAGATCGCCAATAAGCTTCTTGCCTAGTGAAATCTGATAATCAGATGGAGACAATCTCTGAGTAAACTCCTTATTCTTGAACCCTTTGGAGAATGAGTGGCTAATTGTCTTACAGTTCTTTAAGTCCTCCATTGAGTAATTAGGGCGCATGAACTTGAATATCTCGGGCTTCTCTACATAACCTTTTGCCTCATCCATAGCTCTATTGGCAAAGTCATAGAGAAATGTTTGGGGCTTAACAGGCTGGATTCCAGTTCCAATGAATAGCTCAGGATATGGAGTCTGAACATAAACATTCCACTCATCTCTTTGAGCCATTAAGATTGGCCTAAGAAAAATGTTATCCCCAAATCCATAGAGAGACTCTACCATAAGATTCTTCTTCATATCATTCTCCTTGTTGACAGCCTAGAACATTTTCTAATATCATTAGCCCTATGAGCCTAACCCTTAAGAAAAATGTATTAGAGAAATTCAAGAATGATGTGTTTATTGAGACTGGTACATACTTAGGCGGAGGAGTAAATCTCGCTATTGAATGCGGATTTAAGGAGATCATCTCAATCGAGATGTCTTACTTCTACTACATTAAATGCAAAGAGATGTTTAAATCGAATCAAAATGTCTCCATTCATTTTGGGGACTCAGCAAAATTACTTCCATCAATCTTACAATCAGTCACTAAGCCAGCAACTTTCTGGCTTGATGGTCATACAATCCCTGGAATAAAAACTACAGCCCAAGAAGGTGATGGATGGACTTATTGCCCTCTGATGCTAGAGTTAGACGCTATAGCCAATCATCCAATTAAGACTCATACAATTATGGTTGATGACATGGATGCATTTGGCACTAGCATATTAGATAATATTAAAGTAGAAGATATTATATCTAAACTTCTATCCATCAATCCATCATACCTAATATCCTTCGAAGATGGTAAGTCTCCAAAGGATATTTTAGTAGCTACTATTTCTTAGGGTTCTCTTTCTTATTATCACAAACAATGTTTCCATCCCAGCCTTGGGGAGTATAAGGCATTGGCTTTAAATCATTATCAATAGTCTTAGCAGTATAGTTCATTTAAGCACCTGCCTGTTGATCTGGGTTAGCTGGATTAGAATATGAGTAACTTACTTTCTTTGCTCCACCTGACTTCTCACTAGCTGAATACTTTCCAAGCTTCATAATACTTCCACCTGCGCCATCGGGCTTACACTGCTTATTAGCGTCTGCTCCCATCACCTTCTTCATCTGGTTCATCATTCACTCCTTAGTTTTAAATTACGCTCACTGTAAATGTGTAGAACTCCTCTATCATCTTCTACTACGAACCTCTCTGCACCTGAGAGTTTATTAAACTTGGAAACTATAGTTCCAGCGAAAGTGTAGTCTCCTCCTACTTTTTCTACTTTATCAAGAAGAAACATGTTTTACTCCACAACAAGTTTCATAACTAAATTTGCACTTATGAAAATAAAACGATGGTCGAATAAAATATTTTCCATGAAAAAATCCTAAAGATATTTTAGTGGCGCCAATCCAATTTCCATAGTCAATATCTAATGAAGAGTATAAACAATGCTTATCTGCGCACCACGCCTCAATATTTTTTCTTATGCTAAATTTTAATCTCATACGGAGTTTTTTTCATTATTCATAATATGATGATAGATTAAAAAGTTAGATGTTGTAAATAAGGGATTTTATAGGGGGGGTACCTATAAATATATACTCTACTCTCTCTCACTCCCTACCCCATGTCTATTAATATACACCCGATATTAATATTTAATATTTTATGACGTCTAATTATTTAACGTAACCTTTACCATCTAATAGGATAATGTACTGAAGTATAAGAGTATCTAAGCTATTGGGATTAATAGAGTTACTATGCATAGTGTCCGATAATATAAATTATGTTAGGTATTATTTTCTAACTGAATAATATTTTTTTCTTTAGCTATTGACAATATTTTTTCAGAGTTACTAGTTAGCGTGTTAACACCTTCTTTATTTTGATCATTGTATATGAGAAGTTGTACATTATTCGAATCATTAAACACACCCATAGCCTTACCAGCTATCTCAAAATACTTTGCTTGCGTCTCTTCCTTCTTAGAGGATTCAGTATAGTCTGTCCTCTTCCAAGCCTTCAGAAGGTACTCATCTTTGGTGGGTAGTTTAAGATATTCCTTGGGCATTAAAGGAATGTTAACAGGCGCGTTAACAAGCTTGTTAACTTTATCAACTTCAGCTCTTGTCACAATTTCTTTTATATGTTTTTTCTTTAAAAGTCTATAACCTATTACTCTGGCAGAGTTTGGAGTGCAGTCATAACCAGCCTTAATGACTGACTCTGTAGAGTTACCTGTTAACTTGAAGTATTGGATAAATTTGGTTTCGAGGTCTGTTAACATAATAAGTTAACAATACGTAACGAGGAGGTATATTGTCAATAGTGGCGCAAAAAATTATTTTAAAATAGTTATTGACGCAATTTCTAATATGGTGTATATTGTAAGCATGGCACAAGAGACTAGATTGACCATATTGATTGATGAGAAGCTTCGAGCGAAGTTTAAGAGTGTATGCGCCGGCAATTCCAAGAGCATGACTCAAGTTATAATGGAGTTTATAGCGGATTACACGAAGTAATATTTCTTTGCCTAAGACTTGACAATAATATCAATATGGTGTATATTATAGGTAGATGGTAAACAAAGGTAGATAACAGGAGGTGGTATATGAAAGCTACTAGCGGGAATTTGAGATTAGACCAAACGTATTCTATTGAATCAACGGATTATCTTGGTGGCTTTGAAACCTTTGACTTCACTACTTGCCAGAATTGCGGTTTGGCAATAGCTAACGTTGCAAACGTCAAAGGCTCGGTAGATGGCCGCATTTATGCCATTGGGCTTGACTGTGCCGCCACTTTGACAAGCATAAACGCTTGCGAACTAGCAGAAGCCAAAAAGAAGCTTGCACGTAAAGCTAGGTTCATTAAGTTTATGAAAACAGAAGCCAAGTCAGTTGTTTATGCTGGTGGCAATAATGATACCGCATGGGTATATAAATCAATCCAAAAATCGTGGAAATCATTTTGGACGTATAGGATTTCGTATTCCGCTAATAAAGCCCTATTTGAACGTTTGGGAATACCTGTCAATATTGAAGCAATTAACTAACAACCACAAATGGAGGCTAGAAAACAATGAAGACATCGGCGAAGAAAACAGGCTTAAAGATTGCTAAAAGATTATATGAGTGTCATGAGTGCGGAAATAGGGTTGAAATTGAGACTAACCACAAAATTGAATGCTATCCTGTTTGTAAAGGTAAATGCCGTCAGATACTCAATCCGCATACTGCAAAAGAAATAGTATTATCAACGCAGACAACGCATAAATACATTGGAGAAAGCAAATAATTTAAACCCATCGAAATCGATGGTGTTAATTAACTTCATCCTCGCCGATGAAATCAGGTTGCCATAACCTATTGAGAATTAGGCTGGCGTAAAAGCTACCACAATAGCTTTCCTGAATGGTGAGATTAAAGGAGTAACAAAATGATACCAATTAACGATCGCTTAATAACAATCTCATTATTAATGGCAATTAGCCTTGCACTTAATAGCTGTGGGCCTCAAGTGGCGTGGCCAGCAGAGTCTAATTCTAATGTCCGTATAATGCAGGATTATAAGACATTGGGAATGAAATCACCACAACCAGTATTTAAAGAAATCCCAGAATTGGTGTATATGACTATCGCCATGGAATCAGCTAGCGAATATAGAAAAGAAGGATTAAGGGGTCTGGCTATGGTAGCAAGAGTTATAGTCAACCGAGCAAATGAATCAAATAAGAGACTAGAGCAGGTTTGTTGGGAGCCATTCCAGTTTAGTTGCTGGAATATGGACGAGGACACTGTAGAATGGCGTAAGAGGTGGCTACATAAGCATTATACGCCAGAAATGCGCCAAATCGCCTCTTATGCGCTAGAAATGGCATTGTATGAGATGGATCAGACCTATAACCACTACCATACTGTTTCTAGCAGACCTAAATGGGCTAAGGGACGGATTGGTCATAGAGTAGGGAACCATATCTTCTACACGATAAGGAGGCGATAAGATGGACAACCTACCGCCAGGATTAAGTCAGGGCCAGTTAGATAGGCGCTATCATAATTGCGAGGAAGATGGGCATATGTGGCTTAGGAGTCTAAATGGGGGGTATTACTGTGCGGTGTGCTTTGAAACGGATGAACGGGATCCGGGGGAATAGAGCTATGAACGAAAAACAGTGGGTATGGTTTGGAAATGCAGGTCACTTAATCGTTAGTAAATATTGTCGATTTCACCTAACTACGCTTGTTGGTAAATATTTAGTCTCAACTGTTGGTCAATTTTGGCCAGAAAGAGCTGTTAGGGAAATTCATGCTAAGGTTTGCGACCCAAAGTGGTTTTCGGAAAATGTGCATAGGCTTGGTGATGATTTCAATTTCGAATACATGAAAAAGTTTGGATACGAAAATATTGGTTACAATAGGAAGTTTGAAACGATGGTGTTTAAAGCAGGCAAGGTTTGTAGTGATAAGTCATGTAATTGTGGGCTTCCAGAAATTGATGGAGAAAATATAGACTTTTGTTCTTATCAAACAGCAGCAGAAGCAAATAAAGGGCATCTTAAAATTTGTAATAAGTGGTCTAAGAAAAATAGAGAGGACTAAAAATGACTAGGGAGCAGGTGTTAAGGGGTGAGGCGGACTTGGTTATCACTGAGCTTATGGAGGCTTACGACGCTGGCAGAATATCATACGAAGAGCTTTGCTTCGGAAAGGATCTAGCAGTTAAACAGATGCAGGAGAAGTTAAGAGGGGGTGAGAATGAATAGCTTGTACCTAACATAATCTGGGATTATATGGACATTGAGAGCTAATTTATACATTAATACTAAAAGATTATAAGACATTGAAACTAAGTTTACATAGAACAAAGGCGGTGATTAATGAGTAACCTTGAGAATGAGGCTCTAAGAGAGAAATTGCAGGATCAGCTTGATGGGGATCTATTTGCCACACTGCTTAATGACTGTAAGGGAGGAGCGGCGGAATTCCTGTACTTCTTAGATGCCAAACTATCCAAGCCTAATATGGATCAGCTCATTAATGAGTTCCTATGGACTAAGCCGGGCCAGTCTTGGTACGCAGAGCAACTTGAGAAGCTTTATAACTCACAACCCGAAAACGATGAGAATGGAGACTAATATGACAAGTGAATCCCGCAAGGTAGCCATTATCCACCAGCTTAACCTGATTGCCGATAGTATTGATACGAGGTGGCATACACTTATGAATAGGCAGGTAGATGAGCTGGAGAAGCAGATTGAGGCGACTTGGGAGGTAGTTTGTAGGAGGAAGAGGTAGTTATTTGGTCAATCGCAGTTGTAAGGAAGCATTATCCACGCTTTTTTACCAGAGTAAAAAACAGGTATAAAAGCCTCTGTGCCAAGATGCAGTCTTGATCTATCAATCTTTACACAATCATTAAAATAAAAAAGTCTAGGGAGTTCAGACTCTAATTTAATAAGATTGCCACCAAAACACCCCACTTCACATGTTTTTTCACAAAATTTTTTCCACTCATCATTCCCACTAAATGGGATGCAGTAACCTTCAACTTCTCGGTGCTGACATGCAACGCCACCACACTGCTGTGTATAAAATATCCCAGTAGGGTGTTCAATAATCAGTGCAACGCCATTAGTGCAAAAAAGCTCAACAACCACTTTACTCATTTTCTAAACCTCCATTTTTATTCTACTATCTTATACTTACAATATCGGCTTTATTAAGTAGCCAATTGTTAATACAAAAAATAAACACATACACCCTAAGGTATCGCCTTTAAAAAACCATAGGGTGTGTATATATATACACTACCCGACACCTAAAATCCGATACCTTGAAGGCTTTGGTATCGGAAGTTGTTCATTTTATTATGGTTTAGACTTATCCACAGCCTGTGGATAAAGGTGACGGAAAAATGCACTTTCAAAAAAGCGATACCCACTTCCGATACCTCATTTCCGATACCTTAAATCATTAAAATTAATAGACATTATTGCCAGATTGGCGTGAAAGAGAGTATGGTTGCTTTGCCACGACCAGTGATTGCTTTTATGCCAGATTTAAATGGTTCTTGGTGGAGAATGATCTCTTTTACTGATGTAGGAGATACTCCGTAACAAAGTTTATGCTTAGTGATATTGTTAAAGGTGAAGTTCTCTGCTCCCTGGCAACTCATAGCTCTTAGTGTAGCTAGAACCTTGTCATAGTTTTTGAGCCCAGATTGGTCTACTTTGGCAAATAATGAGTGTGTAAATGCATCGTAGTTTAAATGGCAACTTTCAAGAACATTACCATGAGATGACTTGGTAGATGTCATATTTACTCCTCCATACTCCTCATTCTTAGAAATATAGATGCCTGAAGTACAGAAGGCTTTAAAAGCTTGTGAGCCATAGAATGGGTCTGATTTCTGCTTCTTTTTAGAGGCCGAGGCTTTTGTTGTGTGATTAGTAAGAATCAAGGCGCAGTCTATAGCTGTTTGGATCTGGTTAGCTACCCTAGTGATAGCTTTTGCATACTTTTCTTCTTTTATTTCACCAGAAACCATGGATATTATTGGATCAAATATTACTACTATAGGGTAACCTATAGTTTTGAAATAGTTTAGATCAAGTATAACCTTTTCAACAAAATAGCTAGCCTGCTTAGTATCAAACATATCAAATCCTATGAAATCAGGCTTAATAACTATATTGTACCAAGTTGGTTCTAATACAGAGGAAAGAGATTTAAGCCTATCAGCTACTTCATAGGCTCCGCGCTCAAATGGTATGTAATAACATACGCATGGCATTGGAGTATGAAAGTAGTTGAATACAGGAACTCCGGCAGATAGATCCCTTATAACATTGGCATTAATAGTTGACTTGCCGACACCAGGATCACCCGACATCATAATAATTGATTTATGGTATATAAAGTTTTCTGCTATTACTTTTATATTTTCCTGAGCTTCAAATACGAATTTACGAAGTGATTGCCCAGTTAGCAGGTTTGGGTCTTGGGATATATGAGACTCTAGAATCTTTCTTTGAAATTCTTTTACAGTGTTTCCAGAATTTTCATGAACAATATTTTCGGTTTCCAATTAATCTCCCTGTATAATAGTGATTGAAATTGTAACAATTATAAAAACTCAATGCAAGATAAATTTTATTAGATGTAAAAATAAACTTGACACATAAATAGTCAATCTGGTATGCTCTAAATTACTAAAGGAGACTTATTGATATGATTCAAGCAAGTAAGGTCATGAAAGATTATATTAAGGCGCAGAAATCAGTAGAAGCCTTTGCTGAGGAGATGAATGTAACTCGCCAAACTATTTACAATATTATTGATGGCGATAATGTTTCCAGTGTTATGGTTGCTAAACTATTAAATAAAACCGGTATGGATTTTGAGAAAGCTTTTGAGGTGGAAGAATGAAAGAAATAAAATCTTTTATTCAGGTGTTTGATATTTATGAGGTTTGGAAGTGTGATGGAAAATTTATTTCCTACCCAGTTCTATTTGCTGGATTAACAGATGATGATGGAGATCCCTGTGTCAGCTTTTTAGACTCTATTGTTGGTAATAGAGATTCTCAATACTTTGTAGATAATATTAAAAAATCAGAAAACTTCTGTGGTTATTTTCATAAGAGCGAGCTAGAGGGTGTAGATTTAATAGAGATTAAAAAATTTAATCCAAAAGAATTCTTAGAAGATAAGTAAATGAGCATCCTATTAGAAATTAAATGCCAATACTGCAACAAGACTCTTCTTATTAAATCGGATAATTCAGAGGCGTTTTATGTGCAGGATTTGATTAATAGGACGGAGATGGTCAATCATGTGTTTGATGAGCATCGGAGGAGTTTGGCTTATGATAGAGCTTAGGGAGAGAAAGTTGGGTGCACTTAGGGATTGGCTGGCTAACCATGTGAATCCTCAGAGAAGATTCTTTAACGCTAGCTACTATGCTATGGCGACAAGTATTCTTGATTTGATTGATGAGGTAGAAATCTCTGATATGGAAAGACAGCATGAGATGAGTCTTGAGACATATGAAGGACAAAATGCCTAGTACAGAAGAGCAAAAATTAGATGGATGGCTTTCTGTGACAGAAATTCTAGACTACTTTAATGTCCCAGAGCTTGTCGCTTGGAAAGTCAGAGTTGGAGCTAAGGAAGCTAAGAGGGTCAGTACTATTGCATTAAAAATTGGCACTAGGGTTGATGAGCTGATACAGGATGATATTAATTTTGGGAAGTATAAGATTATATCTAAAGACTCAGTAGAGGTGGCAAACTGTATGAAAGCATGGGAAGACTTTAAGAGGGATTATAGCCCTATAATAGAAGCTAGTCAGGTGGAGCTTAAAGACGAGGTTAATAAGGTGATTGGGCACTTTGATCTAATTACAGACAGGATCATTGATATTAAATGCGCTAGTTCAATTAAGCCTGCATATTGGTTACAGACTGCTAAATATAGCCAGATGCATGGGAAAGGTCTCGGGACAGCTATTCTTCGTCTTGATAAGAACCTTGCTTGCTACCAATTTATCACTAATGAACAAGCTAAATATTCAGTCAAAGACTGTGTAAAAGTTTTCGATGGGCTGACAGAAGCTTATCGATTCTACAACAGGCCAAAGGCCGATAAGGAGGAGTAAAATGGGCAATGTTATCACGCTTCCAACGGAAGCTACAGAGATAGGGAATAAGTGGGAATGCCAGAAGATAGGGATAATTGGGGCTCCAGGGATAGGGAAGTCAGGGATACTATCTAGGGGTGAGAAAACATTAGTTCTACAGACTGAAGCAGGTCTTAACCATATTAAATGTATGAAGGTTGTTATTCGCTCATGGTCTGATTGGGAGGATGTTTGGACGGCATTAGTTAAGTCTAAGCAGTCTGGAAAGTTTCCTTATGACACCATCGGGATTGATACTATCGATAATTTTGTAGACTTCGCCAATGATGAGGCGGTTTCTAGGGGTCAGTCTAAGTACAAATCAGCTGAGATTAATACAGTAGGAGACATTCCGAATGGGGCTGGATGGTCTTGGTCTACTGATCTTATTAAGAACGCCTTTGAGAAGTTAGAAAGTCTTGGAGTCTGCGTCTACTACATTGGACATCTAGAATATAAAGAAGTTAAGCAACCGAATAATGTCAGTATACATAAACAGAGCATCAGCATTGGTGGAAAGACTGGTGGATTCCTTGTTGCTTGGCCAGATCACCTTATGAATATCGAGTCCAAGCTCCAAGGAGATAAAGTTATTAGAAGAGTTCGCACTATCCCCACGGCAACCATGGATGCCAAGAGTAAGGGGGCTGTAGTTCCGAACGGGTTTGAGTTACTCTCACCCGAGAGCTTAACAGCAGAGAGTATAACTAAATCAGACATCGAGAATTTCCAAAGGATTCGCTCGCTGTTTAAATAAAAGGAGAGGTTATGGGATTAGTTGATAGCTTGAAGCAGGCAGGGTTTAAGGCAGAGAAGAGTACGGATGGGGAGTTTCAGCCTTTAGATGGGATCTATAAGACCCAGTTTGTTAAGGCTGAGCAAGTGACTAGCCAGAAGGATAAGAGCTTACAATTAAGGGCAGAGTTCAAGGTTTCTGAGACTCTTTCTGGTTCTGTTTCTAATTCTAAGTTCTCAGAGTTTAAGAAGTATCTTGCGATTGATGGAGATGCGGCGGCAGATAAGAAGAAGGGTGTAGCTTGGTTGATTAATGCTCTCTTCACAGCAGGAGTTGAAGTCACAGGGAATACGGATGAGGAGATGTTGGCTAACATCCAGAATGCGCTTGGTACAGAAGTTTACATGAAAGCCTGGGGATGGAAGCCTGAGGATGGAGATAAGACTTATCAACAGTTCTCTGTACTTAAAGAAGCTATTGCATTAAAGCAGTCTAAGAATAAAAAGAAAGATGATCTAGGGTTTTAGTGAATAAGATTATCTCTGTTCTTACTACTGATTCAAGAGAGCAACTTCCTCTTGAGTTTAAATCTGGGTTGTTTGATAAGTACGAGATAGGGTGTTTGTCTTTTGGAGACTACGGGATGTTCTTGGATAAAGGTAGCACGAAACCGATCCAAGCTCCCGTGGTGTTCGAAAGGAAGGGGCTTGGTGATTTGTACGGGACTATGGGATCAGGTTATATCAGATTCAAAGCAGAGATGGAAAGAGCCAAGGAGCTTAACATTCACATGGTTCTGGCTATTGAGGGTAGCATCCAAGATGTCTGGAGAGGTTATGAGCATAGCTCAATCTCTGGTGATACGATGTTGAAGAAGCTGGCGATGCTTAGAGTTAGATATGATCTTGAAGTCCAGTTCTTCAACACTCGACGTGAGATGGCTAGATGGATAGAAGAAGTTTTCTCCGCTGTTTTAAGGAATTATTCATTAAACACGCATTTGACTGAAAAGAAAGAAGTTGACTTTTACAAAGTCATAGAGGAATAGATGAAGAAGCAACCGATAGTCAAGATAGAATTCAAGCCCAACGACACAGTGCTTATCATCCATAATGATACCACTTGGCACCCTAAGCACCTGTTTAGGGCGGATAAGAAGGAGAAGGCGATTCTGGTGGAGTTTAGGAAGGTATGAAAGGGCTAACCATGAAGAAGAAACCTATCAAGATTGATTGGAAGAAAGTTTGGATTGAGAATTGCAAATGGTTTAGAAAATCTGATAATACCAGTTGGCTTTCTCAAAAAAAGAATATCCGTAAGCTTATTGAAGAGCAACTAAAGGCAATATGAAGCAGAAGCCGAGTGAGAGGATTAAAGAAATAATGATTGAAACTGGTTGGAAGGGTAATGAGTGGGTTTCTTATGTTCCAGCAATACTCCAATATCTCGATGAGCAAGCCGAACATAAGCCTGTGGAGGGGGAGAAATGAGCCTATTGAAATATAAGATAAAAAGTTTTTTTGGACTTCATTATTTTTCTTCCATTACTGATACTACTTTTTGTGATTGTTGCGATAGAGGATTTAAATACAAAAAGCGGTATAAACTTGGGTGGAATATAGTCTAACTATTTAGCAAAAGTATCCCTCCAATTCATCAAAGAAAGGATTTTGCAATGAGCTCTATCTCAATAGAGCAAGCTGAGGGTGGCTATATATTGAGGCTTCAAAATACAAATAGGTGGAGGATATTCCACACATTTAATGATATGGTTCAATATCTTGCTCGTCATTATCAAGAAGTTGGAGTTGGTGAAATATGGAGAACTCCATGAAAGCTATTCTGAAAGTGTTGGGTGGTGGGCATGAGTAAGCCATTAGCGGAAGGAAAGAAGCGTTGTGAGAAGTGTTGGGCTTATTATCCGAAAAGCATGATTACTCATCGATGCGACCCATTGATGTTGATGCTTAAGACAGCCCATGATGAAAGAGAATCTAGAACTTCCGCAAAAGAACCTTCTACCAGATGAACATGACTCCTAGAGAACGGGCTGAACTTTGCTACGAAGGAATCTTTGGACACCAGAAAGAGGGCTACAAAGGCGGCTTTTTCGATGAAGGTGCTTGGTCGTCTTTTTCGGTGGACATTAACCAAATGATTGACGGACTTGCAAAGGCGATTACCGAAGCTGAAATCGAGGCATTTGATAGGGGCTTCAAAGCAGGACAGGAACTTCAATGAACCGTAGTGTGTTGAGGGGTGGGGTGAGAGTAAATAAGGAGTAAATATGGGATTAAGGCCAAATGTTTCAAGCAGTTCTTATGAAAATATTGTCCGTGTTCCTATTCCAAATCCAGAAAAGTTTATTATTCAACATTTTAGGAGTTATGGAGATTTTTTGATTGTTCTTTGTAAATATCCAGAGTCTCATAATTATGAGGGTGTGAAGTTAATGGTGTTTAAAGGAATAAATATTAATGAGTTGTTAAATACTGGAAAAATAGACCCTCACTTTTTCCCAAATAAATATTCTCCGGTGGCAAGATTTAGACCAACGGACGAGGGTTTAGAACAAGCAATAGAATTTTGTATAAGTTCTGAACAGCAATCCTATTGGAGATAAAATGATTAGCTTATGCAAATTATGTGGTTGTATGACAAAGACTGTTAAGGGCCGCTGTGGGAAATGTGGAGAGATTAAATAATGCGCTGTTTTGAATGCGTAATGGGACTTCACAGTGAGTGCAAAAATGATGGGTATTGTCAGTGTAGGTGTCGAAAAACAGCCCCGTTTGGAATTTGGCCAGAGGATAAAAAATGAAAAAAATTAATGATGATTTTGTTAAGGCGAAAAAGGCTATTTCAGATGCAAAAATATTTGGGTGTGATTGGGAGGATTTTCTTGAAGAAAATATCGCTATTCTATTAAAAAATGAGAGAAATAGGTGTTTAGAAATAATTGAATTTTACAAACATTTTCCTGAAAAATCTGTTGATAAAATTTATTTGGCAATTAAAAATATTAAATGATGATTTAAAATTAATTGGAGTTTTTTAAATGAAATCCTGCTACATCTACCTAGTCCCAAAGTCTAAGTGGCCAAAGAAGTTTGATTCTGAATTGTATAAAAAGAATATCTATAGAGATTATGATTTCATGAATAGCAAGATACTTGGATTTGAGTTCATAAAATATTCATCCATTGAGGTTAATGGAGTCGATATAGAAAAAGAGCTTAAAACACAGAAGGGTAAGAGATGGATGGCTGAGGCAAGGAGAATTAGTAGTGACAAAAAATCAAATAAATAAAATATATAAAGAACTTGAAAGAAAATTTTCAGCATTTAAATTTTGCTTGATTGAGCAGGATTTTGAGAGAGCATTTGAGATGAAAGATCACATCAAATATTATTTAGTAAAGATTTTAAGCTCTAAAAAGAATGGCACCGCCCACCGTAAAAAGGTAACGGGGTAATATCCAAAGAGTTGGCTGTATAAGTCCTATAGGAATCTTTGGACGGTTAAGCCAGGAGTTTAATAGGTTAGAAAAAATAAAGCCGGTGTGACTATTCAGAATACGGAATAATGGATAGTGGCAGCAGAAAGAATTGGGTTCAAATCCCATCACCGGTACCACTTTATTATTGGCGCGATGAATTAAAGCTAGACGAACATAAACCTGGGGAGAAAGTATGAATGATTGGTGGTGCGAGCATATTAAATTTGAACAATGTGTAAATGAGTTTACGCCTGAGGAATACGATTGGGTGTTTAGGGGTGCTAGAGGATTAGATTCTTCAAAATGGTATGCTGATGATTGGAAGCTATGTCCCGTATGCGCCGCCCCCAGACCTTCAGAACCGAAAACGTTGGAGAAGAAGTTTGAAGATGTTTCTTGTTACATCTCTCATCAAGTATTGGGTGGTGGGGTATGAGTTTCAATAAGGTAATGTTTTCCTCTGCCTCCGATCACTGGTCAACTCCAAAGGAAACTTATGATGCGCTTAACTCTGAATTTCATTTTACCGATGATCCTTGTCCTATTGGTGGTTCTGACGGTCTTACTAGGAATTGGGGCGATACCGTTTTCGTTAATCCCCCGTATTCTAAGATCGGCGTGTGGGTGCGATATGCCTATGAACAATATGAAGATGGTCGTACAGTCGTAATGCTGATCCCGAGCCGGACAGATACCCGTTGGTGGCATGATTATTGCATGAAAGCAAAAGAAATCCGATTTATCAAGGGGCGACTTAAATTTGGTGACTCGAAGAATTCGGCTCCATTTCCAAGCGCGGTAGTTATATTTAAGCCATGAACATAGATTCCACAAAAGAACCTTCTACCGAATGAACCGGAGTCTATTCAAGGGTGAGGAGTCAAATTAATGAAACTTGAATCTCAAGTTTGTTCGTTGGAATTGGCTCGGAAATTAAAAGTGCTTGGAGTGAGGCAGAAGAGCGCGTTTTATTGGATTGAGAATAAGCGCTATATTCCACTTGAATTTAAAACTTCTGCATTCACCGTCGCAGAACTTGGGGAAATGTTGCCCAATGAAAAATGTTACGACTATTTTTACTCGCACAAATTTGGGACAGTGAATAAAAAATGGATTTGTGGAAAACAAGAACCTGTTGAGTGCGATGGTTTAGAGTATTGCAAAACTCAACAATCTTCTTTTCATTTCACAAAATCCAACACTGAAGTCAACGCCCGCGCAAAACTTCTGATCTATTTAATCGAGAACCATATTGTTGACGTTACCAAAATGGTGACTCCATGAAACTAACACTAAAAACAATTAATGGTGAATACTCCGTAGAAGAAGGCTCGCCAGACGGAACCATAGAAGAGGTGCTAGAGCTTGTTGAGAGGCTTTTGATAGTGGCTGGGTATTCGATTAAGGTGGGGAGTTTGGATGTTAAGGAGGAGGAGAAATGAGCTCTGATGGACAACTAAATTTAACATTCTTCTACTTAGTATGCCAAGTTTGTCATGGAGAAGGATTTACGGAAGATTCTGGTGGAAATAAGGTTATCTGTGGGGCTTGTAGAAAATGAGACTGCCAAGATTCCGCGCTTGGGACGGCGAACAAAAGAAAATGTGTCATAGGGTATATGTTGGCCCAGAAGGGTGGCATGGAGAATATTGGGAGAACGGCTCAATGGTTTCCTGTTTCTCAGATGACAATTACCCAGATAATGCTCTTATGGAATTTACTGGACTTAAAGATAAGAATGGGGAGATGATTTTTGAGGGGGATATAGTTCGCCAAATTGATTGTCCGCGGGATGGAGACAAAGAAATATTTGAGCGTGGCCGTTGGTTATGCGAATGGGAGAACGGTGGGTTCATATTTGGGGGGCACTTTCCAACCGAAGTGGACGCATCGCTTGAATATGAAGTCCTTGGCAACATCTACGAGAACCCGGAGCTTTTAAAATGAGTTTCTACGCTGTAGTAAAAAACAAATTAGGCCAGAAAGAGTTTACTGCGTTTCATGGATTTATAGACGAAGCAATGGAAGAAGCTAA